>JBGTLM010000246.1:0-33290 GCA_041744135.1 Pyrinomonadaceae bacterium | reverse complement strand
GTCCCCGAGTATTTGAGTTCTAATGCGGCTGGTGAGTTTGAGATGGAAATTCTCGCTGACCGCACGTGGCAACCACGGCCGTCGGGCGAAGAGACGCGCGACGACCGCGAGTTGTCTATCGCTGTCTGCAATATCGTGATTGTCCAATAGGAGTCGGGAGTCAGGAGTCGGGAGTCGGGAGTCAGGAGTCGGGAGTCAGGAGTCGGGAGTCAGGAGTCGGGAGTCAGAAGGCAGGACTATGAGTTCTCAGGTTAGAGTTGATGCGCTTCTCTCCTTCCGGCTTCTGACTCCTGACTCCTGACTCCTGACTTCGACGCTATGTCGATCCGCAACATCCTTATTTGCACAACACAGGTTCCTTTCACCAGCGGTGGGGCGGAGTCTCACGTCGACGGCCTCAAGCGAGCTCTCCAATTAGGCGGCTACCAGGCTGAGGTGGTGGCGTTGCCATTTAAGTGGTATCCCCCATCCGAGATCGTCCGCGGGGCGCTGGCCTGGCGCCTGCTCGACTTGACCGAAGCGAATGGGAAGCCTGTCGACCTGATCATCGGAATGAAGTTTCCCGCCTACCTGGTGGCGCACGAGAGAAAAGTCCTGTGGATCATGCACCAGTACCGCGCGGCTTATAACCTTTGGGGCACGGCCTTCGACGATCTCTCAACTTACCCCGAAGGTATCCGAGTGCGCGAATGGATACGTCACTGCGACACTCGCTTCATCCCTGAGGCGAAAAGAGTCTTTGCCAACTCAAAAACGGTCGCCGAAAGACTCAGACGCTACAACCAGATCGAGAGCGAGCCGCTCTATCATCCGCCACCGCGCTTCGAGCAACTGCGGAGTGGCGAACAGGGCGATTACATTTTCTATCCCAGTCGGCTGGAACCACAGAAGCGCCAGGAACTCTTGATTGAAGCAATGAAGTTTGCGCGGACTCCTATCAAGGTCGTTCTGGCCGGCAATTCATCCAACCTCAAGCATTACCACTCGCTCATCAAACAACACGGAGTCGGCAAACTTGTAAAACTGGTTGGATTCGTTTCGGAACCAGAGATGATCGAGTTGTATGCAAACGCGCTGGGCGTTTGTTACCTCCCTTTTGACGAAGACTATGGCTACGTGACGCTCGAAGGAATGCTTTCGGGCAAGCCTGTCGTGGTGCCAAGCGACGGCGGCGGCGCGACTGAATTCGTCGAACATGACCAGGACGGTTTCGTCGTCGAGCCTGACCCACGCGTCATTGCGGAATCCCTGGACGCGCTTTACCTGGATCGGGAGCGGTCTCGAAAGATGGGTCTGCGCGGACGAGAGAAACTTGAGGCCATGAATTTATCATGGCAGAACGTGATCGACCGGCTCATCTCCGCAGCCTAATCCAGAAACATCGACCGTAATATGAACCGAGCACGACTGAATGGCCTGGTGATCATACTGCTCGGCGCAACGCTGTTGACGGTGGCCTCATATTTTGGGGAAGTGCCAAAGAACCCTCCGGGTTTTTTTGTGGACGAGTCTTCCATTGCCTATAACGCCCACCTCATCTCCCTATCCGGCGCGGACGAGCATGGCCAGAGGTGGCCCTTCTTTTTTCGCGCCTTTGGGGAGTATAAGAGTCCGGCTTACATCTATCTGCTCGCTGGAATTTACTGCTTTACTGGGCCCAGCATCGCCGTCGCGCGCGCACTGAGCGCGACGCTCGGCATGGCTGCCGGGATCGTGCTCGGGTTAGTGGGGGCGCTGAGTGCGCAAACGGTAAACGACCGCTCAGAAGATGGTCTCGGAAATCAGCTCACAATCGGTTTTATCGTAGGACTTACAACGCTCGTCACACCCTGGTTATTTGAGATCAGTCGACTCGTGTTTGAAGTTGCAATGCTACCCCTCGCGCTCGCGCTATTTCTCCTTTTTGTACTCCGCGCCGAGCGCAAGCGAAACTGGGAATGGTCGGACAGCCTGCTGGTTGCTTTAATGCTGGCGTTGATCACCTACGCCTATTCTGTCGGAAGAGTGCTGGCACCGCTGCTGGCGCTCGGACTGCTACTTTTTGACGGGAGGGGCGCGTCAGGACGATGGTGGCGGGCAACCTTTCGTACCTGGCTTATCTACGGAGCCTTACTGATCCCTCTGCTCATTTTTAGCCGCAGTCATGCCGGAGCCCTCAGCTCACGCTTTGGTTACGTCAGCTACATCACCTCCACGAGCTCCTGGGCAGAGATTGCGAGTCGTTTCGTTGTCAGCTACGTCGGCAGCTTCAATCCCTGGTTCTGGTTGGTGTCTGGTGATCCGGAACCGCGCCACCACGTGCAGACAATGGGAAGCCTGCTGGCCGCGGCAGTTGTTCTGGCCGTGATTGGGTTGGTTGTGGTTCTGGCGCGGTCACGTCTCAGGCGCGACCCCTGGTGGCGGTTTGTTCTCTACGGCTTGGTTGTTGCTCCCATTCCTTCATCTCTTACGATTGACCACTTTCACACTTTGCGGCTGGTGGCACTTCCGATCTTTCTCTTGACCCTCATGGTACCTGCGCTGGCGTCGCTAATCCAAGGCCGGTCACGGGCGCGTCGCGCGATAATCACCCTCTTGCTCGTTTGCATACTCGGGCAGGGCGCGGTTTTTCGCTGGCAGTTTCACCGGGCCTCGTCAGAACGATGGCATAACTTCGATACCTTCTATCCGGAAGTGTTCCAGACGGCGATCCGCATGCCCAATTGGCCGATCTATCTAATTGACAACCAGGGCGCTCCAGGTTACGTGCACGCTTACTGGTATGCGACGCTGGCCGGGATTGATACCAGTCAGTTCGTCGTTTTCCCTAAAGACCAGCGACCACCGACAGGCTCTCTCGTCATCAGCACAGAATGGCCTTGCAGCAACTGCCAAATGATTATCGAGCGCGCCTCGTTCCGCTCGTACATACAGAAGTGACAGAGGATGCCTCGTTTCTAAGCAATATCAAGCGGACTCGGGCTACCTGGAACATACACTGGCCTGGAATCAGGCGACCACAGTCCATTCGCGCGGGACTAGATTGGACTTTGCGAGCTAGGATGTTAGCGTTTAACGCTCAAAATGTTGACGACTGCACCGCTCTATATCGATTGACCAGCACAGTTCACATGGCTTCGAATTCTGACGCTACCCTCAGCGCCGCCATCTGGCGGGCAGCGCCTCAGGCGGTACTGACGGTTGGTCACAAAGTTGAGTTCGGCGACTTTGTGGTGCTCTTGTACATTGCGGCGTTTGTGCGCCAGTTTCTCTGGTTGATTGACAATCAGGTCATAGCCTGGATACTGACAGGTGCGTTGACCATGGTCCTTTGGCTCCTGCATCTCACAAAGAAGGAATTCGATGATCAGAAAACGCCACGACAGTTCTGGCTGGTCGTGGCACTTCCCCTGCTTCTTATTTTCGCGATGCGCGCCGCCCTACCGGATACGAGCTTTGACGTGCTCAACTACAGGCTCGTAAATGCTGAGAGGGGGCTCAGCGGCTGGCCATTTCGAGACGGGGACTTTTTTCCCGCGTACTATCCGCTCAACCCAGCGCCCGACATGCTACTCGGCATTGGTCGCCATCTGTTGGGCTACCGCCTTGGCACAATCACCAATCTCCTGGTTCTTCTCTGGGTGGGAACCATTCTGGAAAAATTCATTCGGCCTTACGTCGGCAATAGATGGTTGCGAAGCGCCGGCGTGTTACTCATCCTCTGGACAGAACATGCGCTCTTTCTGGTCAACAACTACATGGTTGACTTGTTGGCGATTCCACTTCTGCTGCTGGCAACGCAAATAGCTTTGCAACCCGACCGGAGTGAGAATACCCACGGCTCCGGTATCCGGCTGGGCCTATATCTGGGCGCAAGCATCGCACTGAAGTTATTGAACCTTGCCTATTGCATTCCGATAATCCTGATCTACTTTTACGCACTCTGGAGACGGAAACCCGTCAATTTAAGACTCGCGCGCGCCGCGTCCTGGCTTGCCATTGGTGCTGCGCTCCCGCTTTTGCCTTACAGCGTCTACATCTGGCGTGACACAGGAAACCCCGTGTTCCCTTTTTACAATAGAATCTTCCATTCGCCCTTCTGGCCATATTCAAATCTCGGGGATGAAAGATGGGGACCACACGGGTGGTGGGAAACGATCATTTGGCCTTTGCGTGTCACGCTGAAGCCTGAAAGGTTTGGCGAGCTAGCGGTTTACTCCGGGAGAATTTCCATTGTTTTTATAGTTGCCATCCTGGTACTCGCATGGCCCAACCTCGATCGCCGCCTTCGTCTCCTGGGCTTTGTGGCCTTTAGTGGAACGCTTCTCTGGGCGGCTATGTTGACAGGCTATGCGCGCTACGCTGTTTTCGTGGAGATGCTCGGCGGCGTAACAGTGTTAGGTCTCGCCGCATCACTCTTCGCCACGAACAAACAACAGACTCAGAGCGCGCGGCTACTTAAGGCGGGACTGGCCAACTTGTTGCTGTGCGCCCTGCTCGCACAATGCCTCGCCGCGATACCATACATAGCCCGCAACGAGTGGAGCATGCGACCGACGTTCTTTCAAGATCCGATTGGCTACAGGCAGGAGGCCCGCTACATCCTGCGGGATTACGACCTGGCAAAATTTCTGATGCCTGCCGAAAGACAACCGCTTACGAACGTCGGAATGTGGATCGAAAGCGGCATGCTTACCAGCGGCGTCCAGTCGCTGCTTACAAGTCATGCCCCGATCCTTTGCGCTTATGTCGACAACTACTTCGATGGCGCCCCAGGTAGGGACAGATTTGCGAGCGCGCTCCGCCGCGGTGGAAATCAAAGAATCGCCTCGCTATGTCTGGAAAGCGAGTTGAACTCCTGCCGCAACAAGCTGGCGCGCTGGAAATTTGAGATTGTTGATACGCTGCCCGTGCAGATACCGATGTACTCCGGACGGAGGAAGCTCAAAATGGTCTTGCTAACGCTCTCCTTGGCACCGCATGGCGAAAGTCAGACACTGCCTCGATAATAAATAGGACAAAGGAACTGCTATGAAACTTGGACCCCTGGCCGCGGCGCTTGGCTTCTCTTTGGTTTTTTCTGCAACTGGATGCGACTCGAGAAATTCTCAAATTAGTTCAAATGATTCCTCCAGGTCCGCTTCGACGAACGGGACCACACGTATTAGCTCCGCTTTGCCGGGGGAGGGGTTTAAGGCGTCTATTGTCGTTGCAGATGCACCGGCAAAACTCAGAGCAGGGCAAGTGGCCATCATTAGTGCGCGAGTCAAGAACATTAGCGCGACTGTCTGGCCCGCGCTTGGAGAGGATGACGCACGTTACGCCATCACTCTGCGTGACCGGTGGCTCAAGGGTACTGACGATGAGGTCGTCGACGATCTCGATGGCGGGGTGAGCTTGCCGCACGATATCCGGCCGGGCGAGGAAGTAACTCTCACGATCACAGTGACGGCGCCAAGAGATCCCGGCGAGTACGTGCTGGAATTGGATATGGTGCAGGAGCAAGTAAACTTTTTCCGCGAACGCGGTTCGCAGCCCGCAAAGGTAAACGTGCGCGTTGTGTAGACCCAAGGTTTGTGGGATCTCCCGAGACTTCGAACCATGATGGAGACACCACCCCCCCCTGCTTCCGCCGAAGTATCCGACGAAGGCGCCGCGTCTGCCGCCCGACTCAGTTTCTGGCGCGGCGGGAAAGGCGCCCGCGCGCGTGCCCTGTGGAGTTGCATTGCAGGCAACCGCAGCATCCGCGCGGCAATTTTTACCTTCACGTTTTCCCGCGTCATCGTCCTTACCATCCTGATTGTCGGCGGGCAGATCAACCTCGCCACATCGGGTGGGGTCGGGGAGCCCCGCCAGGTTAACCTCTCGCTCCGGAAGATTACTATCGCACGCAATCTCCGAGAAACCGTGATGATTGCCGACGTGAACTGGTACGCCGGCATCGCCAGAGAGGGATATCATAAGACTGCCTTCAAGACAGACAAGCACTACAACTGGGGCTTCTTCCCGCTCTTCCCCCTTCTCTGGCGCTTGGCTTGGAATGTAACCAGCGAGTGGCCGGTCACTGGGATGCTGCTTTCGCACCTCTTCTTCCTGGTTGCCCTCTTCTTCGTGCACCGGTCGGCGCTCGCTTTCGGCTATGAGGAGAGGATTGCCAGCCGCGCGCTTTTCTACCTCGCCTTTTTCCCGACCTCCTATTTTTACTCGCTGCCGACACCGGAATCGCTATTCCTGCTCCTGACGGCGGCGAGTCTTGACAGTGCGGGGCGGGGGCGTTGGTTGGCGGCTGGCCTCTGCGGTGCACTGGCCTCGTCCACGCGCTTCACGGGCGTGCTCCTTCTGCCTGCGCTCGTCGCTTTTTACTGGCAGACTCGCGGGCGGCACTGGCGGCGCAGGGAAGTTCTGAGTTTGTGCCTGATCCCGGTAGGGCTTCTCTCGTTCATGGCCTACCTACAAACGATCACCGGTAACGCCTTCGCATTTAAGGACGTGATGGTGGTGTGGGGTCGAAGCATGTCGATCTTCCTGTTCCCGCTTTGGGACTTCCTGCGCGACCCGCTGCAGCTCACCAATCAGTGGGACTTCCGCGTTATGAACTTCACGGCTGCGGTGCTGGCTCTCAGTTGCGGCGTGGTGCTGATAAGGGACAGGCGTTGGGCGTTCGGCGGGTACACGCTCGGGTCGATCCTGATGACGCTCTCGTCGATTATGCTCCAATCGCAGGCTCGCTACGCAATGGTATTATTTCCCATGTACATTGTGTTGGCTGCCGTCGGCGAGCGACGACGAGTTGATGAATTAATTCGCACTGTGTCGGTGGCCCTGCTGAGTTTAATGACGGCATTATTCGCCGCCCATTTCAGTTTCGTACTTTCTTAGAGTGCATGGCCTAGCGATTCACGATTTTACGACTTCTTATGAAACTGGCGTATTTCAGTCCACTCAATCCGCAGCCCTCCGGCATTTCTGACTACAGCGAGGAGCTCCTGCCTTACCTCGCTGCCTATGCCGAGGTAGATCTTTTCGTGGACGGCTTCCGCCCGAGTAACCCGAAGATCGCGACTCAGTTTAGGTGCTTCGACTACCATCGCGACCCATCCGTTCTCGATCGCCTCCAGGACTATGACGCGGTCATCTACCACATGGGAAACGATCATCGCTACCATGCCGGCATTTTTGACACCATGCGCAGGCAGACCGGCGTCGTAGTTTTCCATGATTTCGCTCTGCAGGATTTCTTTCTGGGCCTGGCGCGCGAACGAGGAGATATTGAGCTCTATTTGGCCGAGGTCGCTGCCTGTCACGGGAAAAGTGAGCGCATCAGAGCCGAGGAACATCTGGTGCGCGGGAGCGTGCCCCCGCAGGTCGCGGTACCCCTCAGTTTTCCACTTAATTGCCGCGCGGCCGGTGCCGCAGAAGGCATCATTGTCCACTCCCAATGGAGCCGCGCGCGATTCGAACGCCTGGCTCCGGGCATTCCTCTCGCGCGCATTCCGATGCCCGTCGCCGACATACACGCTGACAGGGTCGGCAAAACAGAATCGGCCGTCAAAGACTTCAACGGACAAGCTCGCGGCGTGTCGATCGCTTCTTTCGGCCTGGTAACTCCGGATAAAGGTATTGAGCTTACGCTACGCGCCCTCGCGCGGTTGCGCGACGAGTACGACTTCAAATTCACCCTCGTCGGCGCGGAAAATTCTTACTTTGATGTGCGCGCAATAATTAGCGACTGCGGCATGTCCGACCGCGTGAAGATCACAGGCCATGTCACGCTCGCTGAGTTTGAGCGCTACATCTCGGAGACCGACATCGCCATTAATCTTCGCCAGCGCACCGTCGGCGAAACCTCCGCCAGCCTTTATCGAATCATGACGGCGAGCGTGCCGGCAATTGTCTCCAACGTAGGAGCTTATGCTGAGTTGCCTAACGACGCAGTGGTCAAGATCGAGAACGACCACTACACCGATGCACTGCTCCAGGCTTACTTGCGCAAGCTGATCGAGGATACGCCATTCCGCCTGCGCATCGGCGCTAACGCGCGCCGTCACGTGCTCTCGGAACATGATGGTCAACAGAGCGCGTCGCGTTATGTGGACTTCATCTGTGAGGTGATTGCGAATCGCTCGCGCCGGCAACTTATCAAGAAGGTCTCAGATGAAGTGTCGTTGCTCGGGATGCGGGCAAACGACGAAGTGCTTCTGCTTGGCATCGCCTCGGAGGTGGCCCTGCTGGTACCGGCCCAGGAGTTCGCGGCAACCCCAACTGCGATTCTCCAAACCGGCGGCATTGCTGACCCTCCCGGCGATGCGTCCGATGCGCATATCACTGGCAATGGTCATGCGGGCGCGCAATCGGACCGTTACTTTGACGGACGCCTACCAAGAATTGAAGGTATTGATTACAAACGCGCAGCTATCGAGTATCCGAGCAAGCTAGACGCGGAGCGCAGCTACTACCTAAGAACAAAGCCATTCTATAACCTTAAAAACAAGCCCGTGAAGCACCTCGGAGACGGCATGGATGCGGAAACGCATCGTCATTTCTGCGACTTCGCCAACATCGCCGTCGCGCTGGCCTTGCCTGCGGGCGGAAGCCTTCTGGATGTTGGATGCGGGTCGGGATGGCTCAGCGAATATTTCGCGCGACTTGGCTACAAGGTCCTGGGGATTGATATCAGTGATGATCTCATTCAGATGGCCCGCGAGCGCTGCGAGCGGATTCCTTACAATGTGGACCACGAGACGTCGCTACAGTGTCGTTTTCTCAAGCACGACGTGGAGACAGCTCCACTCCCGGAAAAGTTTGACGCCATTATTTGCTATGACTCGCTGCACCACCTGGAAGATGAGACGGCAGTCTTCTCCCACCTCGCGGCGATGCTGAACATTGGTGGATTGCTTTTTATTCTGGAAGGCCAGAAACCCGCCGCCGGCTCCGTAACGGAAGATGAGTTATGCGACGTAATGCGCCAGTACGGAACGCTTGAATCACCTTTTAGCGGCCAGTACTTGCGCTCGCTGCTCGACGAACACGGCTTTGCCGTGGTCGGTGATTACATCAGTGTCAACGGCCTCTTCGAGCGCGAGATGCTGGAAGGCGATCGTCTGCCGCTCACTACCCTCGCGACGCATTATCATTACCTGACTTGCAAAAAAGTCTGCGAGGGCGCGTTTGGCTCGACAGTGCCTGACAGCCGCAGCCCAGGCCTTTTGCGTGCGCGGTTTTCTTTGCGCTCAACTCCTCCCAAACAGATCGCTCCCGGAGCGCCGCTGACGATCCTACTCGCCGTCCAAAATACTGGGGATACGCTCTGGCTCGCCGGTCAGACCGTTCGCGCGGGAATCGTGATGCCTGCTGTCCGCATTTTTGGTGATACAGGCACGCTGGTCGGCGAGTTCCACGGTGAGCCACGGCTCCCCTCGGCCGTTGCCCCCGGCGAAACAGTAAATATCAGGATCGACTATGCGGTGCCGCGACTTCCCGGTTCTTACACGCTTAAAGTTGACCTCGTCGACCAGCACGTCTGCTGGTTTGAGCAGCAGGGGTCAGAGCCATTCGCGCTTCGTTTCGAGGTGGGGTAGTGAAAACGAGAGCGAACATCTGAGCTTAGTGTAAGCACTAACATAGAGCTGGGGGCGGGAGAGACTGCGTGGAAACTAAAAGGACGGGGTAATTTGCGGGTAAGGAAGGCGAACCTGTCCCCGCCTCAAGCTTGAAAAGCCATTCAGCAGCGCCCGGGAGATTTGAGGTTCGACCCATTTGCCAGCCTTGTAAGGAAGCTCCTTTTGAAGGTGAGAATAATTGAGTTGTTAATCCAAGGATTCATCTGTTCTTCGTTAGAGCGGGGACAGGGTCCGCCTTTTTGACCAGCAAATTACCGTAAGCCTTTTTTTTTCAGACACTCGCTACCGTTGGGCCATAACGGACCTTTGAACCAATGATGACGAGAAAAGAGATTCTCGCAGAACTAAAGGGCCTCGAGCCCTGGTTCCACTCGATTGACCTGGGTGGTGGCATCACGACCAAGACTGTGAGCGTGATGGGCGAGCCGGTGAACCATCCGCACGAACCCTGGCAAGTTATCCAACAGTGCCTTCCTCGAGACTTGCACGGCAAATCGCTATTGGACGTGGGCTGCAACGCTGGATTCTATTCCTTCGAGGCAAAGCGGCGCGGCGCCGCGCACGTGCTCGGAGTGGACGGTCAGCGCCACCACATCCGGCAGGCTGTCTTCGTGCGCAAGGTGCTGGGCCTGGATCTGGAGTTTCGCCGGATGAATGTTTATGAACTGGACCAACGAAGGATGGGGCAGTTCGACATTACTCTAGCTCTCGGCCTGATCTATCACCTCAAGCACTTGGTGCTGGCGCTGGAAAATCTTTACAACGTAACGCGGGAAACGCTGATTATCGAGACGGCTATCATGCCGCCGGAGCGGGCACCGGCATCATTCTCACATCCGCTTGGTGAAGACCAGATGCGTCTGCATCCGCTCGCCCTCGTCGAAAACCCGCGGGACGCGAAAGAGCAGGTCTTTAACTGGTTCCTGCCAAGCGTCGAGGCACTTCAAGCACTGTTGAGAAACACCGGCTTTGACAGCATCGAGGTTATTGAGGTCAAAAACGAACGGGCCGTACTGATCTGTCAGAAAACCGCGGACGGCTCCGAACAAGGCTCGCGCCTTCATTACCTCGCTGCCCTCTCGCTCGAAGCCGGCGCGCCGTCCTGCCAACCAGGAGAGGAGCTATCATTTGCCCTGCGAGTCAAAAACTCCGGACTGACGCGATGGCCCGCGCAGGGCGAAGGTTCGTCCGACAAGGGGGCCATTCATCTTGGCGCTCACCTGATGCACGCAAACGACGAAGAGATCTCCTGGGATTACGGGCGCGCCAACTTACCCCAGGACCTGGAACCGGGGGCCGAGGCAGTGATAGGTATTATTTTGCGAGCGCCCCGCGAGCCGGGCCGGTATATCGTCGAATTCGACATGGTTTCCGAGTATGTTGCTTGGTTCGAGGACTTCAGCTCGGCGACGCTAAGACATGAACTTGTCGTAAAGGAATAAAGCGTGAGGTATGCGTTGCCTCCATCAACCAGAAACCACTGGTAAGATTTGATGTTAGTTCGTGTAGTTTCGTGGACCGTTCTGTGGCCTTTTCAACCACCATTAATCGCGGACAGCCACGATCGTAGACCTTTTCTCGAGGCGATCTCCGTAGTGATAGTAGTACTGCGAGTCGGTGATGCGCGCGATGCTAAAGCCGAGCATCTTGAAGATCTCGCGATAGGTGCCGACGGAATAGATCCACCATGTGAAATCGTTTTCCGGGTGATTTGCAGATCCATGCAACCGGGCAATCCGCTCATCGATTTCCAGCAATGGTGTAATCACAACCACGGTCTTTTTGGTAAGACGTGTGATTGAGGCCAACGCGCTGATCGGATCGCTCAAGTGTTCCAACACTGCCCCGACAATCGCCACGTCAAACTCGCCGAGCGCCACCGGTAGGTCGTAGATACTCCCGTAAAAAACCTCTGCCTTCGACTCCAACAATCTGTGGCAGAGCCAGTAGGCATTCTTCCACTTTTCGATTTCAGCTCCGAATTGTTCGGTCCAAAGCTCGGGATCGCGGTAATAAAGCTTGTCTTTAAAAGGGAGACACCGGAACTGCTTTGTATCGCTCATATCGAAGGAGACTACTCGGGCCGCATGTCTTTTCTCGGCTTCGAAACTTAGGAAGCCGGTCGCAGTCCCCACGTCGAGCACTTTTTTCCCACTGAGGTTCACTCCACCGACATAATCGTCGAATCTGCCACGCAAATCCCATTGTCCGCGCACTTCGCCACAGCCGGGCAGCTCCATGGTGTGATAGAAAAAACAGTTACTTAGGCTATCGATATGCCGCGGTTTCGCCATCATAATTAGACTGTTTCCCGACTCCGCCGCGATAGGATCCTGCATAAGTAGCACGCGTCCAGCTTATGTATGCCCCCCTGTTGCAACCGGGTCGCTATCCGCGTTCTGACAGGACCAGTGAAGAGTACTTGTCAGCACCGTAAGCGGTAGCGACCGCGTAGTATGCTCCCAGTTGAGACCGGGTCGCTACCACTCCCCGTTCTGACAAAACCGCGTAGTCCTTGGAACAAGAGCGCTGCCAGCGTGAGAAGTGAGATGAAGAACCCGATAAGCGCAGACTTCGGGCGGTAGAGGAACTCGATCTGGTGGGCACCAGGGCCAAGTTCAACGCCGCGCAGGTTATAGTTCACCCGCAGGGTATCAGTTGCTCGTCCATCGACGTAAGCAGTCCAACCCGGATAATAATTTTCGCTCAAAATGAGAATTGACGTTCCGCTAAAGTAGGACGTCACCTTAACTCGATTTGGTTCGTACGTAGTTATTTCTGCCCGCGCGTCTTGCGCCGTGGGTACCATGACCGCCGACGGCTTCGCCTCGACGAGGGCGGTGCGCACCGGATCCCAAACTGACCCATCAGGCAGCTTACCTGTGCGCACGACTTCGAGCGTCGCGCCTTCATCCAGAACCATGGACTCTGATGCCAGCCAGGCGCGTGGCAGGTACCGCGCATTCTCGTAGATATCCACGTTCGAGGTTTGCGTAAGAAGCTCCCATCGATCGCTTTTCGGTTTGCCGACCGGTTGGGCTTCCGCATGTGCCGATGGACCATCAATACGCATCCACTCGCGTCGCAGCGGGTAGCTTTTGTCCTGATCCGCATCCACCAGCGATAAGCGAAAAAGGCTCAGGAGGAGATCCGGCCAGCGAGTTCCCGCCTCAACCTCAATTTCACCACCTGTGACAGTGATCTCTTCAGGAAGCTTAAAAGAGGTGACATATGTATGCGCCTGGTAGTTACCTTTCGCATCGTTGACCGTGTAACTAGTGGCCACCGAGGGAAGTTTGTGCCTAATGCGAGCGCGAGTGTCCGGGCGACTGTGGGACCACTCCGCAGTGTCTACACCCGCGCGTAATGGAAACTCGAAAGCACGGCCGTCTATTGCTAATACGCGCAAACGGCCAACGATCGTCTGGTCGGGAACGTTGTCTGACCATGCCAGGTTAGTCACCAGGGCCACCCGATCCGCTGCCATTGGTTTGACAACGAAACGCACTCGCTTACCGGCACCTATACCGGGCAGACCAAGATCGCTCTTGGCAAACATCAACCCATTGTACCGGTCAGTCGCGGCGTCGAAATCATTGCCGGGAGGGGGAGCAGCCTCGGCTTGGTCGTTGCCAGACTGCTTGCGCATCGAAATCAAATAACGGACGTTTAGCAGATCTATCTCACGGCTGGGGCCGCGTAGCGTCGTCTCAGGATCAGTTAATTCACCCCAGACTTTCATTTGCCCCGCGAGCCGGCTGTAACGCTCTAATCCTAAACCATCATAGCCGGCGGCGTTGTGAACGCCGTGCATCATATAAACGTCCGGCTGCGTCCAGAGCACCCAATTAGTCGAATGCGAGACCGAAGGTGGGACCGGAGGTGTAGCCGGATCAAATGCGTGTGGTGCAGTCAGAATTCTATACTCGGCTGGATCCTGCGGAGCCGTACGACGCAGAAATTGAACGGTCTCCGGCACACTCCAAAATTCTTCGTCTGCCGTAGGACTCGACGTGTACCATCCGCTCGAATGTCCCCAGATGACGAGATCCACCGTGAGGATTGCGAGCAACAATGCTGTACTGCCGCGTCGTCGCCGCGCGAAAACCCATATGGCCCCTGCGCTCAGGGCCGCGAAGAGAACCGGCAGGAACAACTCCGGCGCGCGTAGTAATGTCACCGGCGCACTACGTGCCAAGAGGAATTTTTCGGGCCGCAACCAGGTCACCATTAGACAAGTTAGTACGACGACGACGCCGGCCGCGATGGCGGCGCGCCGCAGAAACCGTTTGTCGCCGCGGGCTCCTGCCAACGCGGTAAACCCGCGACCGGCCAGCACTGCAATCGCGAAGTCCACTTCCATCAGGTGACGTGCCGGGACCCGGAAAAGATTCAGAACCGGCACGTAATATACCAACCAATACAAGTGGAGGGGTGCTCGAGCGCCAAACGCGAGCAGTGCGCACACTAGCGCCGAACCCGCCCAGAACTTTGTTTTCGTGTCCGGTTGGACCAGCAGGGCAACAAGCGCCAGCATCATCGCCAGTAAGCCGGCATAGCCCACGAACTCCGCGTAGAACGGTTCGCCAAAGTAGGGTGCGCGGAACAATCTCCCGTCGCCGCCACCCATGATGTACGGCGCAAAGAAGGCCGACAAGAACCGGCGAGGCATCGAGAATGAAGTAAAGAATTCGTAAGTGGCTTCGGAGCGTTGGCTGTTGCGAAGCAACTCGAAGGTCGGTACGATTTGCACCGCGGCCAATAATCCACCAGCCGAAACATAGGCCAGCGACCAGAGGCACCGCTTCCCAGCTCCACCACCCCAAGCTCGCTGTCCGCTGGGGGACGCCGGTTGAATGTTGGCAAGCGTGATTACCACAGCGTATGCCGCAACCAACAGCAATGAATACGCGAAAGTCTGTTGATGACCGACAAATGCCTGAAGTGAGACGAGCAGGGCCAGCAAGGCACCGCGTGCGCGGCTACCGCTGCCGGCGTATGCTTCAACCCCCCAAAGCACCCATGGGAGCATCGCGGCAGTCTGAACTATGTTGATGTGGCTGAGCTGTCCCACGAGGAAACCGCAGCATTGCCAGACGATACTGGTTACCACAGCACCAGCGATCGACGCGCCGGAACGACGAGAGTACAAATAGGCACCCAGCGCCGCTAACATATAGGTTGAGATCACCATCAAATTTGTAGCGATGGTGGGTGAGAAAAGTAGGTAGTACCAGTTGAGAGGGAACAGAACTCCGGCCTGTGACGAAGCGAGCAACGGTGTTCCGCTAAAGTAGTAAGGGTTCCACAATGGAAGATAGCCAGTGTGCAGGATATTTGCCGCAGCCACGCGAAGCGGTACGTTCTGAATAAGGCCGTCGAAAGGGCACAGCACCTTGCGGTTTATGACGGCCGGCAAGAAATAGACAATGGGCGCCAGGGTAACTGCCAGCGCCGCAACGTATTCAGTCTTTATCCTCAGGCGAGGGTTGAATGGACCAGTCATTAAAAGGTCAGGTACGAGTAGCGGGCGAAAGTAGGACTGACGTGGCCCCCGGGCGTGGGCTCGAAATGTTCAAGCAATTCGTCCTCGCGCACCGGGCTGAAGTGGTGTGCGCCTGTCTCCTGCTCTTGATGGCCATAAATCTCTTCGCGGCGATTTCGCGCAAGAGCATCACCAACGATGAAATCGTTCACATTCCGGCGGGATACTATCATCTAGTCGCTGGAGACTTCCATCTCAACAATGAGCACCCACCACTGATAAAGATGTGGGCCGTGCTGCCGCTCCTTTTCATCCAGCCCGAGGAACCCTCCGCATTAGACGCTCGGCATGAAGGCTTTATGGAGCGTACGTGGGGATTCCACCAGCGTTTCTGGCAGGCCAATCGCGCCCGGTTCGGCTCCATCACTTTCTGGACGCGGGCGATGATGGTTCCGCTGACTCTCACTCTCGGTGCACTGATCTTCATTTACTCGCGAAAACTCTTCGGTGAGACAGCGGGGCTCTTCGCCGTGGCGCTCTATGTCTTCGAACCCACCGTGCTCGCCCATGGACGCGTGGTCCATACTGATGTTCCCGCTGCGCTAGCCTACTTGCTCTTCTTCTTCGCCCTGCACTCATACGGTAACGCTCCGTCTGTAAAACGCGCACTTTTTCTGGGACTCGCTTGTGGTATCGCGTTGGTTACAAAGTTCTCGATGATTGTGATCGGGCCTGTCCTCGCACTGGCAGCGGTCGCACTATTCTGGAGGGCGCCTTTGGAGCGCGGAAGCAAGCGCAGCACGACACCGCGTTGGATGAATCGAACGGGAAGCGTATCCCAAGCACAATCGTCTCTAGCCCAGCGGGACTGCCCTCCTGGTGACCCCGGATCGCTTCGGTCCGCTGGCAAACTCCATAAGCGGCTGGGCCAGGAAAGAAAGCAGCTTCTTCTTCACGCGGCGCTCGTGGTGGGTGTCGTCCTTTTCCTGGTCAACGCAGTGTACGACTTTCAGAGTCCCGCACTGGAAGCTTCGGACGTGAGATGGGTGAAGATGATGTCTGAGCCTCTCTTTGGTAGTTTAATGAAGGGACTCGCCGTAGTCTCCAAGCTCGTGCCTACATATTTCCTGTTTGGTCTTTACAACATAGTTATCCACAATCAGTACGGACACTCGGCATCACTGCTCGGCGCGCACAACGACCTGGGTTGGTGGTACTACTTCCCCGTTGCTTTCGCTCTGAAGACCACGATTCCCTTCCTGCTCCTTTCGATTGCAGCCCTTGTTTGGTCACTCTATAGACTGGTCATGACGCGCGAGCGTGTCTTTGCGTTCGTGCTGGTGCCGTTTGGTATCTATCTCGCGATTTCACTGACCAGTCATATAAACATCGGCATTCGTCACCTCTTGCCTGCCTATCCATTTTTGTTTATCGCTTCAGGCGCCCTGCTGGACAGGCTGCTTCGAGTAGAGCACGCCCGCAGGGCAGTATTCCTGTTCATGGCTTTAATTCTTGGCTGGATGGCTTATGAAGCGGTGCGCTCATTCCCGGACTATATCCCTTACACTAGTCAACTCGCTGGCAGGCAACCGGGCTGGCGCTACCTTTCGGACTCGAACGTTGAATGGGGAGATGACATGGGAGAACTCGCCACATATCTCAAAGCTCGCGGCGAGACTCGGGTGACCGCAGTCTTGTCTGCCGGTTGGAGTACGCTTACGCAGTACGACGTGGAGTACGTCGATCTAGTATCGTTGCCGGCTGGTGCAACGCCCGACACGCGTTATGTCGCCATCGGCGCAAGTTTTCTTAACGGCTCGACGGTGCCCGGTGGCGTCGACGGCCGTGAGACAACCGAAAAGCGCACTAACTTTTTTGCGCGCTATCGAGACCGACAGCCGGAGATCGTCTTCGGCGGCTCCATCTACCTCTACCGCATACGCGAATGACGACTAATCTTTCTCAGGGCTGGAGGCACGTCCTCCGACGAAGGTGGGCTGAGGTCGCCTGCGGCGCGCTACTTTTGCTGATGGGCTTTAACCTCCTGAGCGTGATGGCGCGCAAGAACATCACGATTGACGAAACTCTGATCATTCCCTCCGGCTACTATTATCTGAATTCGCGGACATTCTACATCGAGCCTGACCACCCGCCGCTCTCAAAACTATTGGCCGGGGTGCCGCTGGTATTCCTGCCGCTAAAAACTCCAGAACTGGCTGACCTGAGCCGTGAACCTTCGGCCGATCAAACGCTAATTGCGGCTAACCGCTTTTGGACCACGAACCGGCAGCATTTTGAAAGCGTCTTTTTCTGGGCGCGAGTGCCCATGGTAATTCTGACGCTGCTGCTGGGCGCGCTTATTTTCGTTTTTGCACGACGCTTATTCAACGTCCGCGCCGCCGTGCTGGCCGTCGCCCTTTTCAGCTTTGAGCCCACTATTCTGGCCCATGGCAGAGTCGTAAAGGACATTCATGTCGCCTTCGCTTATTTGCTTTTTTTCTTCGCGCTTTATCTGTACGGCTCGACGCCTACTCTGCGGCGAGCGTGGTGGCTCGGACTAGCATGCGGTCTTGCGCTTGTGGCTAAGTACTCGATGGTAACTCTTGTGCCCGTGCTGCTGGTGTCCTTTTGCTTCTTCGTGCTTCGCCCACCATCGGGCACTGAAAGACGTCAGCTCCTGGTGCACTTCTTGTTCTCCGCGTTCTTCACGCTGTTGATGCTGAAAGCGGCTTACTTTTTTCTTCACCAACCCTTGATCGCCGCCGACATAGAGGCTCTCGTGCGCAATGATCAAGCGCATTCGACCCTGCTCCTATCGGCTTTGAAACCCTCGTCCCTCTTTGCTCCACCTTACTTTTTATACGGCGTGTACCGCACCTTTATGCACAACGATCTCGGTCACTCGGCGTTCCTCCTTGGTGCCTATAGCGATCACGGTTGGTGGTATTACTTCCCAGTCGCTTTTGCGCTGAAGACGACAATTCCTTTTCTCCTGATCACCTTGGTCTCGCTCGCCTGGGCAGCGTTTGGCGCGATCCGACGGGAGGTGAGATTCCTGATACTGCTTGCCCCGGTTGGGATTTATGCGGTGATGGCAATGTTCGCCAGCATCAACATAGGCATTCGGCATTTGCTCCCCGTTTTCCCTTTTCTTTTCATCCTTGGGGGCGCGTTGCTGGACCGCTTGCTACGCACGCGGCGAAACCACCGACTCGCCGTCGCGCTAGTGGTCATCGTCATAGCCGCTTGCGCCGCGGAAGCTGTGCGTGCCTACCCGCACTATATCCCTTATATGAATCAGTTCGCGTCCGGTCGGCCTGCGTGGGAGTACCTTTCCGACTCCAATGTTGAGTGGGGCGATGATGCAGGCGCTGTGGCCGGGTATTTGAAGGAGCGCGGTGAGACCCGTGTGCGGGCCTCCTTCCTTGGTGGATCGGTGCTGCTGCCACTATATGGGGTGTCGTACATTGACCTGCTGTCTCCTCCGGGGCGCCCTCTGCCGGAGACGCGCTACGTCGCGATAGGCGCGAGCTTTCTCAACGGCTCAACAGTGCCGGGCTGGAGCGAAGGCAGCGGCCGCGAAACGAAAGAGCAGCAGCGAAATTTTTTCGCCGATTACCGCAGTCGCACTCCCGAAGCAGTCTTCGGCGACTCCATCTACCTCTACCGCATGACGAATGAGTCGGGGCAGTAGCCCGCAGGGCACTGCCGGGCACTGCCAATTGCCGATTGCCGATTTCTTCTTCTTGGTCCCGACTTCCTACCTCGACATTGACTTGAGACCATGACTCCAAGAGCACCAATGATCTAAAACCACAGTCTCACCATCGCAGTAACCATTGGCCGCCTTGCCTTATTCCAATCGGCATCGGCAACGCTACTCCCGTCTAGCTTTGGCTTTCTCATAAACGTCGAGCGTGAGACGCGCAGTACGCTCCCAGGTGAACTCCGCGGCGCGGCTTCGCCCCAGAGCGGAAAGTCTGGAACGAAGGTCATCACTGTCGAGTAGGTCGGCAAGGGCACCTGCGAGCGACTGAACGTTCGTCGGTTCTACGAGGATTGCCGCACCTCCCGTAGTTTCCTCGAGGGCTGGAATGCGGCTTGTGATAACAGGCGCTCCGCAAGCCATCGCTTCAAGTGGTGGCAGGCCGAACCCTTCGTAAATGGAAGGATAGACAAACGCGCGGCACGAAGAATAGAGAGCCCGCAACGTTTGGTCGTTAAGATATTCGGTGAGGATGATGCGGTCTCGAAATGGCGATTTTTCCACTGCCTCCAGCAGGGGTTCAATCAGCCAGCCGCGGCTTCCGGCGACGACGAGTTGCAGTGTACTAAGAGGTCGCGCATGTGCAACTGTCTCGAAAGCCTTGACGAGCGTTTGCAAATTTTTGCGCGGCTCAATTGTTCCCACCGTCAGTAGAAAGTCGGCTCCTATGCCCAGCCTTCGGCGCACCTCTTCCGTAGCTTCCAACTCGATGGGCGTAAAACAAGCGCGCGCTGCTTCAGGGACCGCGAAGACCTTCTCGGCCGAAAGCCCAAGATACTCGCAGACTTCGCCGCGCACACTCTCAGTGGGGACGATTACTACGCTGGCTGCCCGGGCCATCAGCGGGAGACGGCGCCGGGAACGATTGACCCGACGCTTTTCGTGGGTCTCGGGGTGGATTAGTAGCGAGAGGTCGTGGATTGTGAGCACCGTCGCGCACTGCCGCCAGGGAGGCACGTCGTAATTAGTTCCGTGAAAGAGTTCCATGCCGCTGCTGCGAACGTAGCGGGGCAAACCCATGGACCACCAATACCTGCCCAATGGGCCAACCCGGACCCGCTTGAATCTTAGGTTGGCCGGGTGTGGTGGTGTGTCATCCTGCTCGGTAATGGCCACCTTGGGGAGGTTCGATGGGTAGACAACTTCAAAATTGCTCTCGGGAGCGACCCCGGCCAGGGAGCAGGCAAGTTCAAAAGTGTAGTGCCCAACGCCGGTTTTAAGAGCCGTCAGGGGTACCCCGTCGAGTCCGATGCGCATGTTTTATGTGGCTTTTGCTCCGACTATCAGACAACCTTACATCGGTTCAGTCATCAGAGACGATAGTTTTTAACCTTTTTCAGTCAGTAGTGCCTGGGCAAAGCTTTCTATTGACCTTTGTGGTGCGAGGAGTTAGACTTTAAACCTTGTTGGCGCGTCTAACGCTCATGATAGACGAACCCTCTTGTCTCTTTCCCTTAGCTTAAATCTTGTCAGGAGCAATAAGATGAAATTCGCCATCGCCGTTCTAGTTATCAGCCTTAGTGGCTTAAGTGTATTGGCCCAGGGCCCTCCCACGCTAAGGATAGTGACTGAGGTTCCCAGCCTTCCCTCCGAGCTGTTTTACGGAGATATCAGAGTAAAGCCTCTGCGCCTGCGGCCGGGAACCAACACCCCGATTACTATCAATGACGCCGATTTTTTCGTTCACCAGCAGTATGTTGACTTCCTGAGTCGTATGCCGGACCAGAGCGGTTTTACCTTCTGGCAAAGCGAGATTACATCGTGCGGTGGGAATCCGCAGTGCGTTGAACTAAAACGCATTAACGTCTCTGCGGCCTTTTTTATCTCGATTGAGTTTCAGGAGACCGGCTATCTGGTCTACCGGATTCACAAGTCAGCGTTTGGTAACCTTGCCGGAAAGCCCGTCCCCGTACGCCGCGAGAGCTTTATGCCTGATACTCGCAACATTGCAAACGGAGTGGTAGTTGGGGCGCAGGGCTGGCAACAGTTGCTGGAAGCCAACAAGCAAGCTTTTTTTCTCGCCTTCGTGCAACGCCCGGAGTTCCAAGCCGCTTACCCAGCCAGCATGACTGCGCAAGCATTTGTTGATCAACTCGACGCAAACGCGGGGACAGTGCTGTCATCCGTTGAAAAGGCAAATCTGGTAGCGTTGGCTGGCTCTAACCGCGCCGCTGTGCTGCGCGCAGTCGCCGAAAACTCGAACTTGCAGCAGAGAGAGTTCAACAAGGCCTTCGTGCTGATGCAGTACTTCGGCTACCTGCGGCGCAATCCCAATGACGCGCCGGACTCCGACTTTGGAGGGTTCAACTTTTGGCTGACCAAACTCGACCAGTTCAATGGGAACTTCGTCCAGGCGGAAATGGTCAAGGCGTTCATCGTGGCCGGCGAATACAACAGCCGCTTCTAAGATCCCACAAGCTTTATAGAAAGGGCTGGACTCCGGAGTCCAGCCTTTATTGTTTGCCACTCAACTTTGCATTAACAACCCCAGCCCGGCAAATTTGCCGGTTGGGAAGGCGGCCAAGCGCAGCGCGCCCCCGCTCAAGCCGCATAGTAACTGAGCTCTGTTACAACACTAGTAACCCAAGTAATCTCCTTTTCTCTTCCCATAGCATACCAAACCCAACTCCTTCATTGCCTTTGACAACTTCTCTGAATCGTCTGGCCAACCACCAATCATGATTCACTTCCAGTGCGTCATCCCCTTGCGAAAAAACGAGCGGAGGCTTGACCAGTAGTAGTCTTTCGTAGATCTACTAGTCCGGCTTTACCGAATTTGCGTGGATGTAGCTAATCTTCTGCTGGATCATCCAACTACTCCATAACGCAACTCCTTAGAAGCTCTCCTGCCAGACCTGACGACCTTTCTCTGTTTCAGGAAAAAAAGCGGGTGGTTGCCTGCACAATGGCCTTGGCCGCTCGACTTAAGATCGCGAGCAAACTCTCTTATGCGACGGGGCGCGGGTTGGAGATCAGGTGGAAGTGATCCGGCATCGATACATAGGCAACAACTTGCTGGGCCAGTCTTGATTGAGTGTCTTGAGCTCGGCGAGAAAGGCTTTGCAGCAGTCAGTTTCGGTAAAGACAGGAAACCGTTGATGAAGTTCCTGGTAACATATTGGAGTGTGCCAGGGAAAATGAGGTCAGACCATTTGCGAGCCATGTGAGGAAGCTCCTTTGCTGGTGAGGGGTTGAACTCTTGCTTTGAGTTTTGATCTGGAGGAATGCCGCCGCTGTGCTTGCCCGCATCCAACGCGGGATGTTTACTGCAGTTGGGTGGGCATAACAGAGTTGAGTGGCAATAGAGGTCAAGCGGGAGCGCGCTGCGCTTTGCCCCCTTCCCAACCTGCAATACCACCTACCGTCTAAATCCTCATGGAGGTCCGAAGCGGCTCCGATATTCGCCTGACGTAATAAACGCCTTCACCATTTCGGCCTGCCGGAAATCCCCGTTGAACTGGTTGAGCTTGTTGAGCCAGAAGTTGTATCCGTTGAGGTTGTTGTCAGGAGCATCATCCGGATTACGCTGCAAATAGCCGAAATACTGCATCAGGACGAACGCCTTATTGAACTCCTGTGCTTTCAGTGACGAGTTCTCAGCCACTCTTCGCAGCGCCCGCGCCCGCGCTGCCGCGTCTGCGCTGGTAGTGACCGTCCCGCCAAACTCGTCGATAGCGGCTTGCCGATCGGTTGACGACGGTATGACTCCCGCTCTCGTGAAGAGGGTGTCGACAAACTGAGCTGGGGTGGTTGTTGTCGGATTCGCGGTCGTAAAACTTCCCAAGGCGACAAAGTTTCCAACGAAGCTCAGTTTGTTATTTTCTAACACCTGCTCCCAGCCAGCTTGCCCAACCACAACGCCGTTCCCGATTGTTCTCGTATCCGGGATAAAGGCGGCTCTTCTAACCGGGAAAGGTACGCCGCCGGCTAGGTCGCCGTAACCAGCCTTGTACAAGCGGTAGGCCAGGTAGCCGGTTTCCTGAAACTCAATTGATAGGAAGAAAGCAGCGCTGGTGTCAATGCGTTTAACCGGTCGGCACGACGCAAAAGGATCGCATCCGTCGATCCCGTTAGTCCAAAACTGAAGTCCAGACGCATCAGGTTGGCGACCGAAGAAATCTTCGTAGTGTTTTGTGACAAAGAACGACGACCCATCAATCGGATTTCCCGGCGTCAGAGTCAGAGTGTATGACCCCAACTCATTGCGGTCTTGAGCATCGTCATAAGCAGTCGACTCGATGACATACAACCCGGCCGCCGGTATGGTGAAGAAGCCGCTGACCGGTATGCGTGAGTTGGTATCCTGGGCGAACACGATGTCGTCGTTTTGTGTCAAGACTGTTCCGCTGGGCCCCATGAGGTAGAGGTAAGTATCCAGCACGGGGGTGGCCGTAGATGTCATCTCAATTCTTATCTGATCTCCCGCCGCGCCTGAGAAAGAATACTGGTCGGCAAAGGTGGTCTGCTGGGATGATCGACAATCGCTCGGGCTAAGCGAGGCGTTTATTGTCTGGCCATAACTGATAGGTGTGATGGGGCAGGCGGGCCCAGCCGGCTGGGTAACTGTGAAATTCCGGTCGGCTACTACTATGACACCCGAGCGGGCAAAACCGGGATTGGCCGACACCGTAAAGCTGATGGTTGCACTGTTGGTTCCGCTGGTAGCCGAATTGACTGTGATCCAACCCACCGAACTCGTTGCTCCCCAGGCACAGTTAACCCCCGCAGTCGTGAGTTGGATACTTCCTGGTCCACCGCTAACTCCGAACGGCTGGCTGGTTGGAAAAAGTGAGTATGTACAGCCGGGTGTAGTTGCCTGTGAAAGACACGCGACTCTGCTGTTCGCATGATTTTCGATTTGACCCACCGAAAATGGGCAGAATTGTTGTATGGTGCCGCTTCCCAGCGTGCTGCTCATAATCGTGTTATCGCATCCTGCTCGTGGGGTGGGCGTATCGGTATGAGTCGCATTGAAGTTGTGACCAATCTCATGCGCGGTAAGGAGGAATTTTGCCGGAGTGGAGCTTAATCTCTCCGACATTCCATAACTGGCAGGGCCCAGCGGACACTCTAAACCTGGTCGGTAGGCAATACCAATGGTCGACTCGTTCTCGGGCGTACCCGGGTCGTTGAAGTCCTTCCCCGTCCACATGTGGGCCAAATCTCGGGCCACGGTTACATGATTCCCATTCCAATGATCTCTAAACTGGTCGAGAGCCGTATCGGGATCAGCAGTTGTATATGGGTCACTTGACGTCGCCCAGACGTTTTGAAAAACGATCGAAAACCGCAACCCGAATTGCGTGTTGTAAATTCCCTCAACCTGATTGACGATGCTGATGATTTCGTTTCTGGCGGCAACCTCACTACTACCAAATGTTGTGAAGTACTCAAAATCGGCCTCAGTCGCCAACTCCACTACTCGTGGCGGTGAGAATAGTTCTTCCGTGGCGATGCCGTGGGCCAGGGAGGTTGGCACTTGAGACTTAACGCGAGCGACTTCAGCGCCTACCTTTCCCGCCAAGGTGTCAACACCACACTCGCCAAAGGAACTCTCAATGACATCTGAGTCGTTGTAGACGAGGAAATCCTTGGAGCTAGCCAAAGCAGAATACCGCTTTGCCGGTTCCACAAAATAGAGTCGCGAGGGCGTGATTATTAATCCCTCGAGCGTGTTCCCATCTATCGTGAAACGAGCCTGTGCGCCATCAATTCCTGCCACAGTCCCTTTGTAAGTGCGCACGGGCCCGCGCTCTATCGAGCGCACCTCGCCGCCATCGAAAGTAACTTGGGCTCGGTAATTTGGCGCCAGCATGTCGTAGGGAGCTAAGTTCAACTCAAACGTGCCTTCGGCGGTGGGGAGCGAGAGCCTGCCCGTCAGGCGAACCTGCTCTGCTACCCGTTGGGGCTCCAATTCCACCAAATCGTGCCGCTTCAGAGCCTTGGCCACATCCTGCCTGTACGTTTTGCCGCCCTGATTCGAAGCCGGAGCGTTATCCCATGGAGCTGACGCGGCCGCCTGTTGAATGCTGGGGGATGCAGATCGTTCTTCACGGGCCAGTGTTAGAGCCAAAGTGCCGGAACAGACAAGAACTGCAACTACAAGCAATGCCACAAGCTTAAGGTTTCTTTTCACAGCTTTCTCCGAGGGTTATTGTTAGAACAGGGCCCGGGTCTCAAGGGCGATGGGATTTTCTCTAGAATTGCGAAGTTAGGCGTTGATTGTCGCCCTGGTCTAAATCCTGCAAGGCAGAAGCGGGAGAGCCAAGATCACTGTACCAGATCGCAATAGGTCGGGGGAAGCTAAGAAGCAGAATTTAGCGGGAGCGTTGCCCGATCTGCTCGGTACCAAAAGTACCAATTCCATTGAGGCGGAAACTGAATACGACGCGGTTTTCCTGTCTAACTCCAACGTTGAAGGTGTAATTTTGGGCAGTGACGGCACAGCAGTCCCAGCTATATCCTACCGTGACCGTGGAACTGATGAGCGACGTGTTCCCTTGTCCCGGCCGTTCCTGGAAGTCGAAGAAGAAGGACGCGCCACCATATAAACCACGCTCTCGGTCGCCCAGAAACAGCGAGGGGCTCCACTGTGACCCTCGCAGCGTGCCCGGCTCGTTGCCGCGCGCGTCAGCGAATCGAGCCAGGCTGGGAACCAGCTCGATCGCCCGCGTGTAATAGAAACTCTGGAAGGCCTGCGCCAGAGGTCGATTAATACCAAACGTAGTCGAAATCGCGCGCAACCCTCCATCGCGTGTGTCAAGGTCCGTGCGGAGGTCAACGAAAATATCGTTGCGCGGTCGATAGCGGGCTTCCACATTCAGCGGAGAGAAGCGTCTGGGGATACCACCGTAGCTAAAACCCGAAAGAGTGTTGATGGGATAAAACTGATTTCGCCTCCCCGGGATCAAGGCGCCGCCAAAAAACCGATCAAAGAAATATTTCCCCCGCACTGTAACCGTCAGGGCTTCGTAAGGCTGGCTCGAAAGAGGTGCTTTTTCACCGGTCCTGGTGGCGCGCACTGCAGCGCTGCTCACGTTCTCCGTCGAGCGACGAGTGAAAAAGCGGTTGGAAATGCCAAATTCGATCTCGTTGGTGTTGGCGATTGCATCGTTGAAATCGAACCGGATTAGTCGATCGAATTCGTTTATGCCGGAAATCTTTCGGTAGATGAGGTAGGGCTCGATCACATGTCGGAAAAAGAAAACCCCGTTGGCGCGATGAAAGTTTTTAGCCAGCGCCGGTGGCCGCACATCCAACTCAAACTCCCCGTACCCTCGCGTCAGGTTCGTGCTCAGCACTGCTCTGTTCGTCGGATTCAGCGAGTTTGAATAAAAGGTGGCTCGCGCCCCCGCAGTAGCCGTAATGGAAAAGCCGGCAAAATTAATTGGCAAAGCCACGCGCGGATGGAAGTCGAGGCGCTGCACGAGGGACGGCGAGACGATGGGATCGCCACCCACCTCGTTTCGGAAGGCGACAGAATCGTCAACGCTCTCTTTTCGGCTCAGGCCTTCGGCGCCGCCTTCAAAGGAAAAATAAACCGGTAGCTGCTTGAGGAAACTGAGAAGCGACGGTCGTTTTTCGATGCTGATTCCCGGTAGTTCACGAATTCGAATACGCGAAGTGGGAAGGGAGGTAACCTGGGTTCGCGCCAGCAGATTGAAACTATAGTCGCCGTGGTTCTTGTTAATAAAGACCTGAGAACGCTCTTCGGGGGAAATCGCCTGTTGAATGCTGTCAGAAAACACCTGACGAAACGCCAGATTTGAAGTTATGTTGACATCCGCCGCGGCAATGAATCCGTTTGGGAAATAATGAACACCTTCGACATAAAAACTCGAGCCGCCTTGATTGGGATGCGTGGCTCCTTCCTCTGGTCCAAGTGTGCGATCAAATACCGTGTAGAACCCTAAATTAAAATATGAGCGCGAATTCGCTCGCGTGCGCAAATCGGCGCCTATGCCGATACCGCGGCTAGTATAAACATCATTGCGAAGCGTAACGTCTGCCGAACGACCCAGCGTTTGATAGTAGGCATTCGAGAGGCGAAACCCTTTTTCTCCGGAGCCTCCGAACGTCGGGGTCAAAAAACCCGACGCGCGATCGCGCTGCTTGATTGAGACTGAGGCATACGGGAGATAAAAGATCGGTACGTCCTTGATTCTGAGGCGTGGTGAATAAACGCGCACCCGGTCTCCGGTCTTTATCGTCGCGCGCTTCGCATAGAAGCTCCACTTCGGTACGTCTTCGTCGCATGCCGTCACCTGAACGTTCGTAGCCACGAGGGTATCCAGGCTGATCCTTTCGACTCGGTCCGCAGTAAAATAGATCCTGGTTCCATCCTGCGTCTGGTTAGTGAAACCCGTAGAATCGACAAAGAAACCCGTCTTGGTCCGGTAGTTCCACTCCGCGCGCGTGCCGGTAATTCTCTGCTGCTCCCCTTGATCAAAGACGACGTTTCCCTCAGCAATGACCCTATTTGTTGCTTCGTAAACTGTTACCTTATCGGCTTGCAATCGATAGGTACCAATACGCGCATCAACGTTGCCTTCGTAAAGGAAAACGCGAGCGTGCTCGGGGCCGGAAACAGTTTGTTTGCCCGCGTCGACTTTAAGGTTATCAGTAGCTTGAGCCGGTTCGTCTGGTCTCGATGGAGAACGCGGGCGGACAGGCTGGTCCTGAGTGAGGGGGTTAACGTTGGGCGTGTCGGTCATGGGGTTTGTAACTTTCCGATCGACCGGATTGGTTTGTTGCCCGCGCACAGGTAAGGCAATACTAATGATTGCGGTCGCGAGCGCAAACAGAGTAAATCTAAAAAAGGGCTTTGAGGAAAAAGCTGGGCGCAAAAGAGAGTGGAGACCTCCCGTAGTTTGGCGGGCACTGCGTCAAGGAGGGAGAGCACGCGCCTTAGTTATAAAGCGAGGCGATGCTAGCACGAAAAAGCGGGAAGCAGCGAACAGTGGCCGAAAGGAGGATCATTTTCTGGCTTCAAACAATTGCTCCTTCTCCTTTCCGCCGTCAGCCCTCTATTATTGGATCCTTCATGACGGCCATACCCCGGACTCGGCACAAGCTAATGATCATCGCGGGCGAGCCTTCGGGTGACGCTCATGCGGCAGCACTCGTGCACGCATTGCGCGAGGCGGCGCCCGAGAGTCAGATGGATGTCTTTGGCGCCACCGGTCCCTCGATGCGAGCGGCCGGTGTCGATTCAGTGATTCACTCCGATGGCCTGGCCATTCTAGGCTTGCTCGAAATTGGACACGCGTTGCCTAAGTTCTGGCGGGCCTTCAAGACGTTGAAGAAAGCGGCAATTGAAAGAGAACCGGAGGCTGTGATTCTGGTGGACTGGCCCGATTTCAATTTACGCTTAGCGCGCTCGCTTCACCGGCGTGGCCTGAGAGTTATCTATTACATAAGTCCACAGCTTTGGGCCTGGCGTTCTTATCGCTTGAAGACCATCAAGCGCGACGTCGACTTGCTGCTGACGATTCTTCCGTTTGAGCGTGGCTGGTATGCCGAACGCGGAGTGACGCAAGTCGAGTTTGTAGGTCATCCACTCGCCGGGGAGGTAGAAGCACGCTTCAGTCGGCAAGATTTCTGCCGCTTTCATGATCTCGATCCCGCACGGCCGATCATTTCCCTGGTTCCCGGGAGCAGACGTAAGGAACTTCAGCGCATTCTGCCGGAAATGTTGGATGCGGCTGCGTTGATTTCTGTCTCTCGGCCCGACGTTCAGTTTGTAGTGGTCGTGGCGCCCAGCCGATCGCCCAAAGAAGTAAGAGAGATTATCGCCGCCAGAAGCGATGGGGCGACGCTGCCTGAGGTGCTGCGCATCGCAGATCACGAGACCCGCGAGGCCCTTGCCGCTTCTGACGCCGCCGCAGTGGCTAGTGGCACGGTGACCCTGGAAGCGGCCCTTCTCGGTACTCCGATGGTCATCGTTTACAAGGAGTCTGCCATTAACTGGCACATTCTGGGCCGCTTGATCAACACCGAACACTACGGACTGGTAAACCTGATTGCGGGTAAACGAATTGTGACTGAACTAATGCAGAATGAGTTGAACGGTGAGAGTCTCGCCGCTGAGCTTATGCTACTGCTGGATGATCAGCGAAATCAGACCCTCCGAAAGCGATTGCGCGACGTCGGCCATCAACTCGGCGAGAGGGGGGCATCACGGCGAGCCGCTGAACGCATACTTGATTTCGTCAACACCCGAGCGGGGGTTAACGCGCCTGAAGCCCCGGTCTCGGCCCGAGCGATAAATAGTGCCCAATGACCAATAAAATGAAGATGAAAAACCAGGGTAGAACGGGGACATTTTTAAAACGTCATTTGAAACTTCTCGTTGCGAGAACTCACTAATCCGCACTTTAAGCGCAACAACTGAGAGACTCAAGGACGACGCGCTTAACTGAAGTCCGGCCTATGGTAAGTGATCGTTTTATTCGCCGATCGAGACGACTTCTAATGAGAAATGTAAAATGATATGGAAACTGTTGATCACACGCCATTTTTCAGACTATCTAAGGTTGGAAAGGTGTGCCCTCAGATAGCTTCTCTTCCAATTCTTGAAGTTGCGCGCGCAGCTTTCTAATATCTTCTCTCATCTGCGGTAGTCGGCTCAGATGGGCATTTAGTCGCTTGTATTCATCAAGCGGCTGAATGGGGATTCCCCACCAAACACCGGGGCGCACAATTTTGCCCGGCAATACTCCCGCCTTCGAGCCGATGACTGCGCCACTATGCACGCGGACGTGATCGCCGAAACCGACCTGACCGCCAATCACGACATCGTCCTCAATAATCACACTGCCGCTGATCCCGGTTTGCGCGGCAATAACAGTCCGTTCACCGATGTTACAGTTATGACCGACGTGTACAAGATTGTCGATCTTAGTCCCACGGCCAATACGTGTTTGTCCCAACGCGGCGCGGTCGACGCAGCTGTATGCTCCCAGTTCGACATCATCTTCGATAACTACCGTGCCGATCTGTGGAAACTTGTGGTAACCCACATCGTCGCGTACATATCCGAAGCCGTCTGCGCCAACGCAGACTCCGGCGTGCAGGACAACGTTATCGCCAATTGTGACTTCATCGTAAAGCGTGACGTTGGGATGCAACACACAATCGATTCCGATGGCTACGTTGTCACCGACTACCACGCCCGCTTCGATTCTGGTGCCCGGTCCTATGGTCGAGTTCTCGCCGATAGAGACGTGTGGGCCAATGTAGGCGGTTAATGCAATGTTCGCGCCAGCGGCAACAACCGCGGTTGGATGAATTAGGGGCTCGCGCCGTTTTCGCGGATGCAGGATCGTACCGATTAAAGCAAAGGCCAGTTTCGGCTTCGACGCTTCAATAATGGCTGGTACTTTCTGAGCAATCTTGCGAGCGAGTTCGCCAGAACCATCAGGCACTATTAGAGCTGATGCGGCACAGTCTTGCGCACTCTCTAAAGCTTTTTGATCCTCAACAAAAGCTACGGCCCCGGCACTTGCGGAGCGGACGCTTGCAACATAGTTAATATCAGTCTGCGCATTTCCTGAGACGCGGCCGCCGATTAGAGCGGCCAATTGCTCAACTGTCTTCACTTTTCCTGCTTCGTTCATATGAACCTGTCGTTTGGTCGCACCTTATCCGATTTCCGGCGTTAGAGGCAATGACAATGAATTATCACCGCAAATGCGCAACTCTGTTTTATCGGGTGGGGTCCTGGTAACGGCTGGATATTTGGGCCAACTACCAAGAATCGCCCTCTTTAGCCTTGCCATGCCACACCAGACCAACTATCATGGCGCGGCTGCGGACAGGTACTCTTGACTGGAACCGCAGCTTTATTTTAAGTAATAATTGATTTTAACGTTAGTGAGGCACAGCGAAGGCCAGGTGCCAATGAGGAGAAGGCTAGTTGTTTAGTGACCAGTTTCGCAGAGGAGAGTCCGAGAAGGGCAAGCTATCCGGCGTTAAGAGCTCCAAACTGCTCTCAAATCTGTCGGACGTGGCCTGGAAGGCTTTTCAGTCAGTCAACACCCGGTTACCTGAGGGCGAGGCTATCAGTCCCCAGTGGGCTCCCGGACCACTGCTGAAGTCCTATGAGCGAAGCTCTCCTCCGCTCGGCTTCCCACGAGAGACCGACAGTCTTTGTCCTCGTTGCGTCAAGGAAGTTCGCGACGCCGTCATCAGCGGCGAGACGACGCTCGAGTCGTTGATGAATGAGCATCCGGGCGAACTCAAAGCTCAGATAGTCGAAGAGAGCGGACAGGTGGTTATGCGCAAGACCTGTCCGAAGCACGGTGAGTTTGTTGACGTGATGGCAACTGATCCCGCCTTTCTCGAACGAATCGAATCGCTCTTCTTTGGGCGTGACTTTCGCTCCGCTGAAGATTCACACGTACATCGTCATGGGACTTCAAACATCCAGTTTGGCCGAGGCGCCGTTTTGACCGTGGACCTTACCAACCGCTGCAACATGATGTGCAATCCGTGCTTCATGGATGCCAACCAGGTTGGCTATGTGCACGAGCCAACCTTCGAAGATACCAGGGCAATTCTCGATCGAGCAGTCTCATTCAAACCAAAACGCCAGATCATCATTCTCTTTTCCGGCGGCGAGCCAACGCTTTCGCCTTACTATCTCGAAGCGGTCGCCTACGCTAAGAAGGTTGGTTTCTATCGAATTCTTGCGGCGACTAACGGTATTCGTTTCGCTGAAGACGTCGAGTTTTGCAAAGCTGCTAAAGCAGCCGGCCAGCACGGCGTTTATCTGCAGTTTGATGGTGTCAGCGAAGAAAAGAACAAGCATCGCGGAGTGGGAAACCTCTTTGACGTAAAACTGCGCGCCATTGAAAACCTGGCGAGTGTGGGCATCAAAGTTACGCTCGTTACAACAATCGTCAACACGATTAACAACGACGGAATCGGACAGATTGTTGAGTTCGCGGCCAAGAACATTGACAAGGTCCAGACGATTGCCTTTCAACCGGTCTCCTTCACTGGTCGTGATGAAGACATTTCCGACGAACTGCGTATCAAGCAGCGCTACACCCTAGCGGGGATGACTCACGATTTGAAAGACCAGCTCGGCGGGCAGTTACAGCCTTTGCGCGACTGGTACCCACTCTCGTCTTACTCGGCTTTCACTAGTGTGATGGATATGTTGCAGGGAGCTGATGCGCCCTGGGGTTGGTCATCGTGTAACTGCCATCCAAACTGCGGCATCTTTACCTTGATGGTCGTTAATCGCAAGACGGGCGAGTTTAAGTCTCTCTTTGAGTTTTTCGATTACGAACAGTTCATGAAGGACGTGGCAGTCATCACAGACACGGCTCGAGGGAAGAAACTCTCCTATGCCCAGCTGGGCATGGCGATTCTACGCAGCTTCAATGCTGAGCGCGCGCCGGAGGGTTTTCCGATCTCTCAGATACTCAACCTTTTCAAACCTTCTTCGACAAATTCGAGTTCGGATCGCAACGATCGTATGAAGGCTCAGAAGGTTGACGACCCGAACGATATTTGGCGCGTCCTCTGCGTCGAAGGCATGTGGTTTCAGGATCTCTTCAACTACGATTTCCGCCGCACCGAAATGTGCGTGATCCCTTATGGCACGCAGGAAGGCGAGATTTCGTTCTGTGCTTACAACACGGGCGTGGGCTGGCGGCAGATTATCGAAAACATGCACAAGACTGCTAACCTCGCCGAGTGGTACGAAGAGAACGGACGCCATGCTGTGTATGCCGCGGGTCACGACGTGCCCGGAATTTCCCGGAAGCATTCACTCAGTCTCCCAATTATCCAGGCCGTCTTGGCGGAAGACGCGGATGTCAAGACTCAGGTCGTGTCTCCGTATCTTGTCGAAGAAGAAGACACGGTAGTCGTTGTGTAGGGTTCAGATTCTAACAATGAAATAGACGAAATATGGAGTGCGGTGGCAAGCGCAGCGCGACACCGCTTTGGATTACGCAACAAAATGATCTTGGTGCCCTCCACCTCACAAGGGCAGAAAAAGCTCCCGTGGGCCTCATGCCCCACTTCACCAGCTCTCTGGGCGCGGCACTTACTTCGTCACCGCCGGTACTTATCTAAAAGAACACTTCTTTCGCGCGGCCAGTCGATTGGAGGTTCTCCATCGCGGGTTACTCACTGTTGCGCGAGATTATGGCTGGCAACTCGAGGCGTGGGCCGTCTTCTCGAATCATTACCATTTCGTGGGTCATTCGCCTGAAGAGGAATCCAACGCTGAGAGCCTTTCAAGTATGCTGGGACTACTGCATGAGAAAACCGCGAAGTGGATCAACCGTCTCGACTCGAGTCCCGGACAACAGGTCTGGCACAATTTCTGGGAAACGAAGTTAACTTATCAAAAATCGTATCTGGCTAGACTCAATTACGTCCATCAAAACCCCGTGAAGCACGGTCTGGTGGTAGTCGC
>JBGTLM010000245.1:0-3054 GCA_041744135.1 Pyrinomonadaceae bacterium | reverse complement strand
TTATTGCGGTTACCAAGCTATTAGCCATCGAATAACACCACGGCGGTGATGACGAAAAGCAATTCGAGAGGAGTACACAATCATGGAAGCAACTTCTACACCAACAGAAAGCTTTACCCAACTGGTCCGCAGTCGTCAGATTGAGTGGCAGCCGTTAGGCGAACCCGGCGTATCAGGCGTATTCGTGAAGCCGTTGCGGTTTGACGAAGAGACTCGCAGGTCTCCGACCATCCTGCTGAAATTTGCTGCGGGCGCAACTTACCCCGCGCACAATCATCCGGGCGGCGAAGAAATCTTCGTCATCGAAGGTGACATCAAGCTGGGTAAAGATCATTTATACACAGGTGATTACTTGTACACGGCGGTGAATGGCAAGCATGCGGTGCGGTCGGAAAACGGCTGCATCGTGCTGGTCACGTGCCCCAGCAAGTCGAAGTCCTGAAAGGTCGAAAATGATGTTTGGTGCAGCTGTGAGCTTCGGATTGTTGCCGGGCAATAAACAGTATGAAGGAGCTAACCATGACGGTTTGCCGAAAATGGGCCAGCATCGCCATAGTGATTTCGTGCGCCGCGGTGGCCGCTAGCCACTCCATGCCCGCCCAGGTGTCCGCCGACCCATCTCAAAGCAAGACGGCCAAACGTTCCCGCCTCGTGCGTTCCCACCCACTGCCCAAGATGGATGGCGATCACCTCAAAGTATCGGTTGTTGAAGTGGCCTACGGACCTGGCGATTCTTCCGCCCCCCACAGTCATCCCTGTCCAGTCGTCGGCTACGTCGTCGAAGGAGCGCTCCGGATGCAGGTGAAGGGGCGAACCCGAAGCCATCTATAAAGCCGGCGAGAGTTTCTACGAAGCTCCCAACGGCGCTCATCTGGTCTCGGCCAATGCGAGCGACAAAGAAGCGGCCGAGTTCATCGCATTTTTCGTTTGCGACCGTGACACACCGCTCTCCGTCGCCGTGCCGGAGACCCGAGACTCTGGAGGCCACTAATCATGATCAGTGTACCGTTGACCCCATCAGAAGCAATGCTGCACACTCCAGAGCAAAGCGCGCGCACCTTGACTTTGGAGCGGCTGGGAATTAGCTACGCCCGCATCGCGCTCGGTGCCGCCTTCCTCTCTGCCGTCGCCAGCCGCTTCGGCCTCTGGGACAAGAATGTTAGTTGGGACAACTTCGCCAACTTCACGCGCTACACGGCCGAAGTAAACTCCTTCATGCCCGCGTTCACGATCCCCTTACTGGCGTGGACGGCCACCGTCGCCGAACTTTCCCTGGGCATTGCACTGATTATCGGTTTCCGGCCGCGCTGGGTGGCCCTTGGCAGCGCGCTACTGCTGGCGCTGTTCGGCACCGCCATGGCTATTTCCGGCGGCATCAAGTCTCCGCTGGATTACTCGGTGTTTTCCGCGTCCGCGGGAGCGCTGCTGCTTGCGCTACACCAGACGCGCAAATCCGGCGCGAACTCGTGAACGCTGTCGCCCAAACAGGCATAGCGATGATGAAAGACCCAGACTCAAAGGAAATGCTGAGGCAAAGGACATTCGATGGCAGCAACTAGTAGAACGAACGATATTGCGATCGGGAATGTCGCGCCTACTTACGCGCATTACGATAAGTTTATCGAACCAGATGACGACATCGAGCTGCAAGGTGTCTCGCTTAAATGGTACAACCTCGCCCGCGGCGAGTCTCCGATTCCGCCTGAGATTTGTCTTTTGGCTCGTTCCTTTCTTGAAGAAGAATCCAGCAAGGGACTTTCGAATAATTTTGGCGATCTCGGTTTCGTAATATTGCATCGTTGCGGCGGTGAGTTCTATTTCCTCCTTGTCAGCACCTGGCGCAATGAAAATGAGCTCTGGGAATCTGTCTACGCGAAGGATGGCGTGAAGCAGTTAGACTTTCGGCAGTTCACATTTCAAGGGTCACACAGAGGAACATTTTGCGTCTGGGAGCTTGCAGCCGTTTGGCACGAGCAACAGGCGTGGAAGCGTTATCTCTTATCGGCTAGAGATGACAAAGCCAAACTGACTTACCTTCGGGACTGCTACCGAGGTCTGGCGTAAAGGTAACGACCTGATCGTCTGTTTCACTGGGAAAACTAACCCTGGACGGTCCCATTTGGAGTTGGCGAGCTGATCGGGCCGGGAGACTATGTCTACGAGCCGGCAGGCAACACCGACACATGGAAAGTCATCGGCGACTTTCCTTTGGTCTTACTCGTCGTCGTCATGGGCGCGGTTGAATTTATTGGGCCAGACAACACCGTGACGAGCCGCTTAACGGCAGACACTAATGGGGATGTATCATCGGCACTGCGTGGCCAACGGCATCCAGCCGCTCGATCTCGTTGATTAAGCGTTGTGGCTCAATCGAGATCTAAATATCATGTCGAGGCAACCAGGAAAATGACTCAGAGCAGAACGGCAGATTATTCGACGATATGCCTATTGAAACGCGGTTTTGCCGGCAGCCTTGGTATCGCAATCGCGATTTCACTGCCTGCTGTCTACGGCAAGTCGGCGCTCGAAACACGAATGACTGTCATGACTAAATCAACCAATGAGCGCTCGGAACGATCACCATTTTCGCAACCGCGACAGACTTGCTGCCCTCTCGTGGAACTCAGGCAATACACGCTCCATCCGGGAAAACGGGACAGCTTGATCGAGCTCTTCGACAGAGAGTTCGTCGATAGCCAGGAAGCAGTGGGCATGAGAGTGATAGGCCAGTTCCGAGACCTTGATGATCCGAACCGCTTTGTCTGGCTCAGAGGCTTTCGCGATATGCCTTCACGCGCACAGTCGCTGAAGGAATTTTACGGGGGGGCGGTCTGGAAAGCGCATCGTGAAGCGGCGAACGCCACGATGGTTGACTCCGACAATGTCCTGCTCTTGCGCCCCGCGCTTCCGCTGTCCGGATTTTCAGTCAACACCAGCGATCGCCCTCAGCCTCGCGCCAACGAAGTCTCTCAGAGGCTGCTGATTGCCACTATCTATTATTTCAATGCACCCGTTGGCACCGACTTTGTTGACTTCTTTGAGCACAGGCTCAAG
>JBGTLM010000244.1:0-3586 GCA_041744135.1 Pyrinomonadaceae bacterium | reverse complement strand
TCATTGAGAACGTCGAACGCGCCAAACGTCCGAAGCGCGTGCCAGTTGTTTTCACCCGTGAGGAGGTCAGCCGCGTCCTGACAAACATTCACGGCACACACCTGACGATGGTTTCCCTGCTGTATGGTGCAGGTCTCCGATTGATGGAGTGTGTACGCCTGCCTGGCAACGCTAACATCCCGCTCAAACGACCGAAAGGGAAAGACGACTTCAACGACCTGCCGCGCCACCACCCAGCACCGACCGCGGCAACCGACCGCGCCGCCAACATCGGAGATCCGCGCAACGACGAGAACCTGATCGTCGCCCAAATGCACGTCGCCTTCCTCCGAGCCCACCACGCGCTCGAAGACAAGTGGGGCTCCTTCACGGACTCGCGTCGCCAGCTTCGCCAGCCTTACCAACACGTCGTGATCCACGATTTTCTAATCCAGATCGCTGACCCGAAGATCGTAAGAATCCTCAAAAAGGGGAACCAGTTCTTCCTTCCGTCGAGGAACCGTCGTTCATGCCCCTTGAATTCGCCGTGGCAGCCTACCGTTTCGGCCACACCATGGTGCGGCTTGACTACGACTTCAATGTCAACTTCAACACGAGCGGATTGCCGTCCATCCCGGCGACGGTGGACCTGCTGTTCGTATTCACGGCCCTCCAGGGGCAGCTGGGCGGCGGCGGGCTGCCAGAGAGCGAGACGTTGCCGGAGAATTGGATCATCGAGTGGCAGAACTTCGTCGGAGAGAACCAGAAGCGTAAGCGCGCACGCCTTTTTGATACGAAGCTGGTCAACCCGCTGTTCAGCGCGAAGAATTCGATAGGGCTGCCGGAAGCCGGGCTCGAGGCCATGTTGGCTGTTCGTAACTTGCTGCGTGGCTATCTGCTGCGTCTGCCTACGGGGCAAGCTGTCGCCAAGGCGATGAAGCTCACACCGCTTACTGCTAAGCAGCTCGAAGCAGTCGCGTCCAAAGTCATTCCGCCTCCAGGCAAAGAGCGCCAGGTGGATGTCCTTCGCAGTAGCGGGTTGTCTGTTACGATCACACGCGGGAGTAGCACGAACGTTTTAAGAGCCTGCGAAAGAACTTCTTTGCTGCATTCTCGGACAGTTTCATAGCTGAGGGAAACGCCGCGCATCGCTAACATTTCTTCTACATTGCGGAAGCTGGGCGCGAAGCGAAAATATAACCAGACGCTATTGCTGATGATCTCGGCAGGGAAACGATGACGATGGTAGCGAGAGGTGGGGATGCGCATTAGCAGATTGGCCGCAGGAATTAGCCAGTGAAATCTTCTGGCGTTAACCTGGCAATACCGTCTTCGGCGTGAGTGTCTCGTCTATCTGATCGTACTTGGCGAAGGCAGTTACGACACATTCTACGAGAATACTTTGCCTATTATAATGAAGTGCGCCCGCATCAATCCCTAGAGAAAAGAATGCGCCGGTGCCTGGTGAGATCGAACCGCCTGCCAAAGGCAAAATCATTTCTCTCCCGCAAGTTGGCGGATTGCATCATCGCTATCTAAGAGCGGCCTAAGATTTAGGTTGAATGTAGATCGCAGTAGCCGGATCGTAGCCAGATGAGTCGCGTCGAAGCAAGGACCACGTAGATGGGCTGCCGCAGTGCGGCGAGAAGGGCAAAAGCGAATAGGCTGGAAAGGTAAGTCGTTCACCGACCTTTAGCTGCACCGGATGCTCTTTGTTGCGAGAGCTCTCACATTTTTCGCCACGAGGCAGGTAACAATCATAGTGAATCAGCGCGAACTTCCCAGGTTCCACCACTTGGCCCGTGCCGGCCTTGACCTGACTGATCTTCAAACCTTTCGGAATCTTCATCGTAGTGACACCGAACGCCGCGCTTCAGCGGCCCGGACGCAACTGCGCCAGCGGCAAAGTCTTCGATAAGAGGCTCGCTGATTCCGGTCGGCTGCAAGCGCTTGGGCCGCGGCGTGAGCTATGGCTTTCTCGCAAAGATATACGCGCGCCGACTTTGATGTTCCACTTCTTCTGAGTAAGGCTCTCTTTCTATTGCTTCCTCTAACTCAAAGCCTGCCGTCCTCAGATACTCTTTCACGTCTTCGGTTTCAAAGAAGAAAAAGTCTAAAGACACTTCTTTGCCCAACAACTCATCGAGATGCTTGGTTTCTTGTCCAACATGAAAAGCGAGCAACAGCACTCCGTTCGGACACAGCACTCGCCTTAACTCCTGCAAAGCCCGAACGACAGATGGGCGCGGCAGGTTGACGATTGCATAGAAAGCGGCGACGCCGCCGTACGAATTATCCGCGACACCGGCGAGAGCGAACATATCGCCTTGTTGGAAGGTAATATGCGGGTTCAAACTTTGCGCTTGCCGCACCATCTCCGGCGACAAATCAACGCCGCAAACCTTCACTCCATGAGCGTGTAAATAGCGAGCTACCTGTCCGGGACCGCAGCCCATGTCACATATGACTCCCAAACCGCCGACCTTTTCAGCCAACCAGTCCAGCATCTTCCGGTCAAATGGCTTCCTATCCATTTCATCACGAAACTGCTCGGCGTAGTTTTCGGCCACACGGTCATAACTGCTTTGCAAATCTTCGCTCATTAGCTCCATCTATTCGCTCAATTATTACCTGTGGGCGCAAGGCGTCGCCGCCCAACGCAGCGCCTCAGCTCCAAGCGCTTGTTGGATGGCGTGCATTACAGAAGCTTCTTGAACTGATCTACGTGAGACCAGCATCGCGCGCGATACCATCCATCGTAAATGCGTTCACCGGATTGTGCCGCGCGGGATCGTGAGGATGCGAATTCCATCAGACATGTCAATGTGCTTTCCTTGGCAGAGGATCCGAAAGCCCGCTTTCTCCAAAGCCCTCACAGCATCAAGGTGATTAACTTCAGGAATCTTCGGCACGGCTAAACCGCAACCCTTACCTCTCGGACATCCTGGCCCTTCACCAAGTCGTCTATAGCGGCAAGATACTCAACAATCGCATCCTGGATATTCTCTAGCGCCTCTACCTCAGTTGCGCCTTGCGACCAACATCCTGTTAAACCAGGAGATGACACGCTGAATCCTTCTTCCGATTCATTCAGGACCACTTTGTATTTCATCCTCAACCTCCGCCCTGATTATACCGATGATAGAATTCAACAGCCATCCAACGACCGAATTGACTGCGCCAGCTGCTGACGCGTTGCGGATACTCTACGGTGGTTCGGTAAAGCCGGAAAACATCACCGGTTTGATGGCGCAGGCGGACGTGGGGCGCGATTTCACGCAACTCCGAGTTAAAAAGACAACGCCGAAAGGAGTCGCTGTTTTCGCCCTCACGTCCAACGACTCGTTGGGCGGAATGGCGCATTATTGGGGTTGTTTTTCTTCCCTGTTCCACCATTCTTCAAACACCGTGCATAAGTTCTCGACGTTTAGATATACAACAAAATACCGTCCAATTTCACTAGTGCCTTTGAAGGTATGCGGGCAAAGGATGCCTGCCAGCGAGCAATGCCTCTGTTTTCAGAGACGGCAAGTATTTCATAGCTAAATTTTACGTGCTCTTGCACGTGCGTCTCGTCGGACCAATACTCTAAAATTGCTTCGCGCCC
>JBGTLM010000243.1:0-4060 GCA_041744135.1 Pyrinomonadaceae bacterium | reverse complement strand
CGTGGGTTCTTTGCTGGCGTAGGCGCACACTCACCCGGTCGAGCGGCCAACCTTTTCGTCGCGCATAAAGCATTGTGGTCATCGAAATACAACTGCCGAGCGCACCTAACAATAAGATGTAAGGATCGGGACCGGCATCTTCACCCCCGGCTTCGCAAGGCTCATCCGTGATGAAGGTGTGATCGCCATAGCGCACTTCGTTCTGAAGATTTGCCTGGGAAGTTACGGTGACATCACTCATTGAGCAGGCTCCTTCTGCTGATATACGGCACCCTCGGAATTTCAAAATTATGCTTCACCAGAGATTGCTTTTGAAAGGCTCCTTGAGGTCCAGTCATGACAGCACCCTGACGGCTTGCAGCATCGTCAGGTGTGTCGCTACACTCCTCTCCGCTGCAGAATAAGATTTTATTGGACGACTGGGCGGTACGGCGGGAAAGATTTTCGATGAAGATTCACGAGTATCAAGGTAAGGAACTATTACAAAAGTTTGGTGTAGCTGTGCCGCGGGGGTTGGTGGCCCGTTCACCAGAAGAGGCTTACCACGCTGCCAAGGAACTTGGTACTGAGGTGGTGGTAGTAAAGGCGCAAATTCATGCCGGCGGTCGCGGCAAGGGCGGGGGCGTAAAGCTTGCCCTCAGTGCAGACGAGTCACGTGAGATAGCTCGTAAGATGCTGGGAATGAAACTGGTAACACATCAGACCGGGCCCGAGGGCAGGGAAGTGCGTGTTCTCTTAATAGAGGAAGGCTTGCCTATCGACAAGGAGTTTTATCTGGGCATCGTGTTGGATCGAGCGTCAGGTCGGCCGGTGTTTATGGCGTCGGCGGCTGGTGGAATGGACATCGAGGAGGTGGCCGACAAAACCCCGGAGCAGATCATGAAAGAGACGATCGATCCCGGCGTTGGCTTTCGTTCTTTCCAGGCAAGGAAACTCGCTTTCGGACTTGGCATTCCTGGTGCCCTGGTTACCCAGGCCGTAAAGTTTATGCAGTCCCTTTACACGGCTTATGAGCAGATGGACGCATCGCTCATGGAAATCAATCCGTTTCTTCTCACCAAAGACAATCGCCTCATTGCCTTGGACGCAAAGGTTAACTTTGATGATAACGCTCTGTTTCGTCACAAAGATTTCCTCGATCTGCGGGATCTGAATGAAGAAGACCCCGCAGAGATCGAGGCCTCGAAGTTTGACTTGAACTACATCAAGCTCGACGGAAATATTGCCTGCATGGTTAATGGCGCGGGACTGGCCATGGCCACTATGGACATCATCAAACTCGCTGGCGGCGAACCGGCAAACTTTTTGGATGTCGGAGGAGGAGCATCGCAGGAACGAGTCGAAGCGGCGTTTCGCATTCTACTTGCCGATGAAAACGTTCAGGCAGTTCTAATAAATATTTTTGGCGGGATCGTTCGCTGTGACATGGTAGCTCGCGGAGTGGTTGAGGCCGCGAAGAAGCTCAATATCAAGGTGCCGGTCGTAGTGCGTCTCGAAGGTACGAACGTGGAAGAGGGACAGCGTGTGATTCGGGAATCCAGTCTCAATTTCACCGTCGCGAAGGGAATGAAAGACGCGGCAGAGAAGGTTGTAGCGCTCGCGGCGTAAGAGCGACACTGGGGAGGGATCTGAAATCTCAGATCTGAGATCTCAAATCTTCGCGCCAAACGGCAATAGGAGGTTTCTTGGCAATACTTTCGTTCTGGGGAGGCGTCGGCACTGTTACAGGTTCGAAATATTTGATTGAGAAGGATGGAGCGAGCGTACTGGTCGATTGCGGAATGTTCCAGGGCCTGAAGGAGCTACGCGAGCGCAACTGGCAAGACCCCCCCTTTGACCCTCGTACTCTCAATGCAGTCCTAATCACTCACGCCCACATCGATCATACTGGATATTTACCAAGGCTCGTCAGGCAAGGCTTCAGTGGTCCCGTTTACTGTTCGAACGGCACGGCGGACCTTTTAAAGATCCTGCTGCCCGACGCCGGGCGCCTACAAGAGGAAGATGCGGACTACAAGAACCGGCATAAGCTAACTCGTCATAAACCCGCACTGCCTCTGTACACGGAGAAAGACGCGTTCGCGGCGCTCAAGCTGCTTGATCCCATGCCAAACACCGGCGCAGCGGTTGCCGTTGCCCCGGGCATTCGCGCGGGCTTCCGCGTGGCGGGTCACATACTCGGTTCAAGTCTGGTGCTGGTGGACATTGAGGACGCCGGAGTCGATCGATCGGGCCGGCGCGTGCTTTTCTCCGGCGATCTGGGCCATTACGATCAACCGATAATTCTAGATCCTGTTGCTCCCTCCGCCTGTGATTACCTGCTTGTCGAATCGACCTACGGCGATAGGCTGCACGACCCGGAAAACCCCAAAGACGTGCTGACGCGAATAATAGAAGACGCTGCTGAGCGCGATAGCCCGGTGCTGATTCCCGCGTTTGCCGTCGGGCGAACTCAGGAGCTGCTTTATTTGATCCGTGAGTTGGAGGATGAGAAAGCAATCCCTATTGTGCCCGTGTATGTAGACTCTCCCATGGCCGCCGCTGCCACAACGGTTTACGGAAACCGCAAAGAGGAACATGACGAGGCCTATGCGAGTGTGTTGGCAAGAAAGCAACACCCGTTGCGCACGCATTCGCTAGTCACTGTCTCATCCCGGGCAGAATCGAAGCGCCTGAATGACGCGCACGGGGCGCGCGTGATCATCAGCGCCTCGGGGATGATGACCGGCGGGCGAGTCCTTCATCACGCTGTGCGATTAGTTCCCGATCCGGACGCGCTCGTTGTGTTCGTGGGTTACCAGGCCGCGGGCACAACCGGGAGAAGAATTCTCGACGGCGAGCGGGAAGTTAAAATACTTGGTCAGCGGGTTCCAGTGCGTTGCCGCACTACTCGCATTGGCGGTTTCTCCGCACACGCGGATTGGAAGGAGGTTCTCCACTGGTTGGAGGGAATGCCGGCGGCGCCGAGACGGACGTTTCTGACTCACGGCGAGCCGCCGGCTGCGAATGCCATGGCCGCTCATATCAAGGAGGCATATGGCTGGCCGGTTGAAGTGCCCGCTTACGGACAACGGTTTGAACTCGCTTAAGGTCCGTTAGCGACACGGCTACCGGTCGGCTATACTTCGGTTTCATTCAAGTAAAAAATTTGAGTCGGAATTATGAGTCTTTCATAACTCAGGTCTCCAGGACAGATATTGAGCGTTCTCGTAAACAACACCACGCGCCTCCTAGTGCAGGGAGTAACCGGCAAGGAAGGCTCATTTCATACGAAGCAGATGGTTGAGTATGGAACGACTGTCGTAGGTGGTGTCACGCCCGGCAAAGGCGGCACCACTCACGAAGGGATTCCGGTATTCAATACAGTGGCCGATGCGGTGAGAGTGGCGGGTGCCAATGCCTCGGTGATTTACGTGCCCCCCGCCTTCGCCGCCGACGCGATCATGGAAGCTGCGGATGCGGGCGTGGCGCTGGTCGTATGTATTACCGAAGGTATTCCGACGCTCGATATGATTAAAGTCAAAGAGTACTTGGCCGATAAATCTACCCGGCTAATTGGGCCCAATTGCCCTGGTATTATCTCCCCTGGCAAATGCAAGATCGGGATCATGCCGGGACACATTCATCGCGAAGGCCGGGTTGGTGTTGTTTCTCGTTCAGGAACGCTGACCTACGAAGCTGTCGGCCAGTTGACAGCGCTCGATCTTGGGCAATCAACTGCCATCGGTATTGGCGGTGACCCTATTGTCGGGACTACGCATGTTGACGCCCTGGCTTTGTTTCAAGCGGACGATGAGACCGACGGTATTGTGATGATCGGCGAAATTGGGGGCACGGCTGAAGAAGAAGCCGCGGAGTTTGCCAGGGAGAACGTGACCAAGCCGATCGTTGCCTTTATCGCCGGCCAGACCGCTCCACCGGGACGCCGCATGGGCCACGCCGGCGCGATCATTGCCGGAGGCAAGGGAACCGCCGCGGAAAAAATGAAAGCGCTGTCAGACGCCGGGATTCGCGTTGTAAAGTCGCCGGCCGACATTGGTTCGGCCATGAAGGAAGCTCT
>JBGTLM010000242.1:0-2558 GCA_041744135.1 Pyrinomonadaceae bacterium | reverse complement strand
CATGCTATCGCGCCGTCAGCTGCAAGGCTTTGTTTTATGAAAGGGCGTCAAGTGAAAAAACAGTCCTACTTGCTGGCCGTCCTTTCTTTGGTCGCCAGCCCCACAACTTACCAGTAAGCTCTCAACTCGCGCCGCCAGGGTTCTTTTCTTCCATCCTCACCTCAGCAACTCTTAGAGATTTGTCTGAGCGACCGCGGCCTGGCTTCCCTCCCAGGGAAGTGCCGACCATTGTTTTATCTGAGACTTCGACTCAACTCCAGTCTTCGCCTACTGCTATCTCAGGTCGTGCCGGGGGGCATACAGTTAGGCTTGGTCCTTAGGTGCGGCCTGGTTCGGCTCGTTACTCATGTGACACAAAGCCGTTTGATACTTCCCCCGAACCTGTTTTTCAATCTCTTCCTGCAGGGAGGTGGTTTTCTTTGCTCCGCCGGCTGGTCTCGGAGCTCGCTTTAAACTGCCTTCTTCAAGATCCTCCCGGCGTCGAAGCTCTCTCCGCTCTTCCACACCGCCAGCACCGTCGCTGACAGTTTGCGGGCTACGGCGAGTCTGGCCATCTCTTCTCGCATTCCCGTCTTCACTAGTCCTTCGTAATATTCTCGGTACGCTCCGCAATGACTCGCGTGCGTCGCCGCACTCTTGAAGATCGACTTGAGCCGCCGGTTGTAGTCCTCGTTCAACCCTCTCGTCTGGATGATCTGCTTCTTCCGCTTCCGTACTCGTCCGTCCTCAATTTGATGATCGGCCGTGCTTCTTGTCATCACCGCCAATCCGGAATAGTGCCGGCGGCGTTCATTGTAACCACTCCGTAGCTACTCGCCCACACTGCATATAGCCAATCAGGTAGGCAGCGGCTAATACAATTATAACTTCTGCGACCGCAAGTACGGCAAAGATGTGGGGCGTCGCTATCACAATGTAGAAGTCAAATACCGACAGGTCGAGGGAGCTAACGCCTCTCAACGCCAAGCCAAGAGCACCGATGATCGCAACCGGCATTACCATGGCTAGCAGGATGAATCCCAGCAAAGCAAAGTTCTGCATGATTACTCCTTCCATGTTGCCTCACGCAACGTGCCATGCCGGAGTTCCAGAATGGCTCATTATCATTCAACAGCCACATAACGCTGGCCTTCAGCTGGGGCTCTCATTTGAACACGCACACTCTCGGATGAATACTTGATTAGCGGTAAAAATACAACCCGGTAAATTGCCACCGCTAACGCGACACAATGTGCTACTAGCAACGATGCCAAAATCTTAGGCGAAGATTGATGCCGACTACCCCTCACCCAGGCAGCGCCTAAAATCCCGCCATAGATTAACCACTGACCCACAGCAAGAACCATGAACGCCGCAACATTTGAATATACCTCCGGGAAAATGCTTGTAAGGTATATTGGAGCGCAATAGCTAATCCAAGTTGCAGCGCCCAACCCGCATCTCCGACAAGCCAACAAAACCCGCACACCGGTCAGTCAATTACTGCCTGACTCAACCTATTGTCAGCCAAGTCCGGCCGAATCAGGTCTTTCTTGGCGTGGCCTTGGGATTGCCCAAGGGATGAACAGTTCTGATTCAGTTTCGAAAGGAGTCCTGATGATGAGAAGTGCTCTATGCTTTCTAACACTCGTCCTACTCGCTCACCACGCCCACGCCGTCCCGGCTGCCGCCTCGCAGATCGTCGTGGAGGAGTCCACCGAGCAGGAGGCGCGTGAGGCGCGCGAAGTCGCGGCGGCGTTCATCAAACGTATGCAGGAGACGAGGGACGTCGCCGCGCTGAAAGACCCGTACGTGGACGATTTCCTAAGCGATTTCCTAAGGCTCAGGCTGGAGAGCGAGCAGTTTTCGCTTAGAGCTTTCGGGTCATCGCTCTTCCTTCGGACGGATTTAAAGGCGGAGGTTGACCAGCGTGAGTGGGAGCGATTCTACGCCGCGCAGGTTAACTTAAATTACTTCATGGCTCTGTACTACCTCGCCACCGGTCGTAATATCTTCACTCATGAGCCGACGATGTCGGAAGTGTATCCGCCCGAGGTTGTCGCGCTGCTCAACGCGAACCATTTTCTGATTGGGAAGTCGCCCGACAAGAAGTACAAGATCGAGACGCTCGAAGAGTTGCGGGGCGTGATCACCACGCTGGAGCGGGCTACGGTGCTGATGCGCGAACGTTTCGTGAAGCACCCGCCGGAAGAGGCGGAGCGGTATCGAGAGAACGTGCGTGCCTGGATGGCTAAGGAACCGGAAGAGGCTGTCTACATCCAGACCGGTGGGCGGACAGGCTTCCCGAATGACACGCGCTTTTTTCGTCTGCGCACGAGCCCGGAGATCTTCGACTTGACGCTGGTGAGAACCGGCGGGGGGATGAAGATTGTCTGGGCTAAAGTTTACCTCTTCGATTAGAAGCGGCTTCGCAAACCATGAACTGCACCCTTGACTGACACAAAAAGTTAAGCACATATCCCTACGGGGAAGGAGGCTTAACAATGACCAAGAATGGGGCAGTGGCCGCCAAGACGGCGGTGCTCAAACGGCGCACATTCACCCGCGAGTTCAAACTG
>JBGTLM010000241.1:0-1794 GCA_041744135.1 Pyrinomonadaceae bacterium | reverse complement strand
CGCATTCCGAGCCTCTCCAGTGCCTCACGGCGAATGGCCCGAAAGGGACACATGTCCGTGTAACGCACGCCATAGAGTAAGCGCAGCAGCAGGCCCGCGATGCGACCGGCAAAGACTTGCTGAAAGTTCATGCTGCCCTTTTCGCGTTCGCCTCTAGTGCGCGAGCCAATAACAAAATCGAAGGTGCCGGCCGTGATTGGCTGCACGAGTCTTTCCATTAACTCCGGGCAGTCACTACCGTCACCATCAAGAAAGACAACAATCTCGCAATCAGCTCCGACAGCGCGCACGCCGGCTCGACAGGCACGTCCATACCCGCGTCGCGGCTCTGCCACCACACGTGCTCCCGCCTCCCTCGCCCGCTCGGATGTGTGGTCAGTGCTCCCGTTGTCCACTACGATCACTTCGTCTGCCACAGTACGCGGGACAGCGCGTACAACGCCGGCAATTGGGTCTTCCTCATTTAGCGCGGGAATTACAACCGAGACACGCGCCCTATTCACAGGTCCTCGCCCCTTCTCGGATCCATGTGGTGTGCTCCAAATTCCATCACTCATTGCCCTCGACTGCGGCGGCGGTCCCGCGCCCCGTTACAGATACCCGACCGTCAGAGTCAGCGTCAAAACTCAGTCGGCTGAGTAAAAGGAAATATCGTAATCGCCACTCGATACAGAACCGAGGAGCGGTAGCGACCGGGTCACTCACGCAACTCGCAACTTGTTGTTTAACCATACCTACGGCGGCTTACTGCTCTTTTGAATTCCAGGTTGCATCTGGCGGAAACTACCCGGTCGCTACCGCTCTTCGGTTCTTTAATGAAGTGGTCTCGTCAGTGGGTAATGATTGGTTTTGCCACAGGGTAGTCAGGAAGGGCGTTAAGGATGCAATCGCGCCACTCACTAACGCAGGGCTTCTCCCTCGAGTAACATTCAATGCTTAGTGACCTTGTGCACGATGCCTTTAGCGCGCAGCATGTTCTCAGCTTCCGCGAAGTATTCACGCACATCCGACTGGGCGCGAATCCAATCAAGATAGCGTTCGACTCCGGTCGCTAGATCTACTTCCGGTTTGTAGCCGGCTGCGCTGATGCGAGTCGTATCAGATGTGAGATGGCGCATCTCGCCGGGCCGAAACTCGCCTTGCGCAATTGGTTCGATACGGATTCCGAGCGCGTTGGAGATCAATTGCGCTATTTCGCGAATAGTAGCGGCCTTGCCGCTGCCGACGTTGACCGGCAAACCGTCGAGTTTATCAGTCGTTGCCGCTAGCAAATTTGCGCGGGCAATGTCTTCGACGAAGCTGAAGTCGCGCGTTTGCTTTCCGTCTTCATAGAGCACCGGGGGCAGGTTGTTCAAGAGCCGTGTGCAGAAGATGGCGATCACGCCGGTATATGGATTGAAGATGGATTGACGTGGGCCATAAGTGCAGGAATAGCGGAGGGCTACCGTAGGAATCCCCGTCTGTTTTCCCCAGGTCAGAACCAGACGCTCTTGATCGACTTTAGTGATTGCATAAACCGTCTCACCTCCGACGGGTGCGTGTTCAGGCGTCGGCGCCTGCTTTGTCAGGGCATCACAGTTTGGGCAGTGAACCTCAAAGTCTCCGGCGGAGAGTTGCGCCAGGGAACGAACAGCCGGAAAGACCAGCCCATCGCGAAGACAATTTGCCGCGCCTTCGCTGTAGACGGCCTGCGAGGAGGCAACCACAATCTTCTGAATCGGGAGTCTTTCTTCGCGTATCACTTCTAACATTTGGGCCGTGCCAAAGCTGTTAACGTGAACGTACTTGGCAATC
>JBGTLM010000240.1:0-3087 GCA_041744135.1 Pyrinomonadaceae bacterium | reverse complement strand
GGCGCTGCCGCGGCTGCGGCCGTGCCTGGCTTGTCCCTCGGCGGGGGCATCTCCGTAGCGCTGGGCGGGACCGCCTTGGCCGCGGCCGGCACGGTCGGTGCAACCGGCTTCGGGCTTGCTGTGTTCGGCGCGATCGGTGCCGTGGCGGGCTCCATCGTCAGCCAGGGTGTCGGCGTCGCTACGGGGTTGCAGGACAAGTTCAGCTGGAAGGGTGTCGCCATGGCGGGCATCGCCGGCGCGATCGGCGGCGGGCTCGGCAAGATCATTCCCGGCAGCGGGTTCTTGGCCGGCGCAGCGCGTGGTGCGGCAGGAAGCGCAATCACGCAAGGCATCGGCGTCGCCACGGGCTTGCAGAAGAAATTCGACTGGGCAGGTGTCGCCGCAGCCGGGATCGGCGGCGGAGTGGGTGCTTGGGCTGGGGGCAAACTCGGTGCCGGTTCGCTGCAAACCAACAACACGATCGGCAACCATCTTGCCAACGTGGGTGCCTCCGCAGCGGGGGCCATCGCCAACGCCGCCACGCGGAGCCTGATCAACGGTTCGAACTTCGGCGACAATATCTTGGCGGCGCTTCCCTCCGTGATTGGTAGCTCCCTCGGGAACATGATCGCGTTCGGCGTCAAAGCTCCGGGTTCGTTGGTCGCTCCGGGACAAACTCGAGAGACGATCAAAACGCCTCAGCAGCTAGCGGAGGACCGCATCAAGGCATTCACGGACGAGGAGCGGGCGCTCTACGGCAAAGCCGGGGTCACCCCGGTCGCCACACCCGACGGTGTTCGTCTCGACGGCTACGATGCTGCTCGCTTCCAAGTAGCGGCCCGGGACCTCGGCTTCCAAGCCGGAATGGACCGCCCGATCTTCGCTGGCGGCGACGGTCATGACTTCCTCGACACCGCGCCACCCTCGACGTCCGCGTTGTCGGACCTGGGAGGGCTCAACTTCGACTTCGCGTCCAGGGACGGAGCTCTCCAGAGCCTGTGGCTGGGCATTCCAGATAGCGGGGTCAACCGCATCTTCAGCAATGGCAGCAGCGCCTATCTATACTCCGGCGGGAGTGCGGATTACGGAGGTCTGGGTGTTCGGGTCAACTACGGCCTGGAAGCCGGACCGGTCGCATTAGCTGCCAGCGCGGCCGCCGCCTCGGTTTCCGGGGGCTCCACGATCCCGACCTCGCAATTCAACTCGGCATTCAGCGGCGTCACCGTAGGAGGCGTGCTCAATACGACGGCCGAAATCCTGATCCCGGGATACTGGGCTTCGGGTCAAGGCGTGGCGGCGTTTCGCAACGGCAACTACTGGGCCGCCGCCGGCTACTTCACGCTGATGACGGGCGAAGTGGGCCTGACGGTATTCACGCTGGGCGGATCAGCGGTCCTCTCAGCCGGCGGGCGCACTGCAGTGCGCGGTGGTGTTGTGGTGACGGAGCGTCTAGCCGTCATGGAAGCCCGCAGCACAATCAAGGCGAACTCCGCGGCAGGGCAAGCTTTCGCGGACGACATGCTCGCGAACGTTGTTGCAAGAGAACAACGGTCCGTTGTGTCCGAGATCACGATCCGCTCGAACGGACCTTCAGGTAAGCGGATCCGTATCGACGCTCTTGGGGAGGATCTGGCGACGGGTGCAACGAGGTTGACCGAATTCAAAGCAACGCCGACCGCTACGTTCACCAAGAACCAGCGAGTAGTTTTCCCGGAGATCGAACGGTTTGGAGGTGTCGTTGTCGGACGTGGTAAAGGAGCGTATACAGGTGGCACTGCCATTCCGCCGACACGGGTGGACGTGATTAGAGGGTCTGGAAGGTGACGATTGCCGAGACAGAAAAGGTCGACGCGTTGGGCGAGGAGATTAGCACCGGCGACGTTGTTCTAAGTATTTTTGATCATCTAGATTGGACTGATGAGCAAGAACACCTTCTTCTTCTACAGGAAAAGATTAATTCGTACCTAGACTTTATCGAAACGGGTCAAATCCAAGAAGATTTTCCTAAGGCCGAGGGTGCAAGACTAAAAATCCAGATTCTAGCTAAATACCCTTTATCAGAGGCTGCAGAGGACTTTTTAGCGAAAGCAAGTTTCGCGACAAACACATCGGGAATTTCTCTGGTTCACCGAGTGCATTGACCTAAATGACTGTTAGGCAGCGATAACGGTGTTCACCGAGTTCCAGCGGGAGTTCACTCTCACAAAAGATGATTTATCTCGCGTCAGATGCCCAGCAACCGTCGCGGATATCCCTGAGTTAGTTGATTTCTTGGAGCAGTTCGGTGGTACGTCCGCAGACGGAGGTAAATACCGAATTGTTCGATGTGATCAGCTCGATGAATGGCGAGGCCGGATTACGGATGCGTTTCCCGATTATCAGGGGCGAGTTCATCCCTTCGGGTTCGATTGGCTAGGACGTATTTTCGCGCTGGACTTGTTCAGGTTTGAAGATGGCAAGCCTGGCGTCGTTATGTTCGAGCCGGGCTCGGGAGATGCGCTGGAAATTCCCGCGAACATTCTATCGTTCCACGAAGACGAGCTAATAGACTTCCAGGACGCGGCTTTAGCGGTTGAATTCTACAAACAATGGCTAGCGGCTGGCGGTCGGAAGCCGAGCTATACTCAATGCATTGGATATACAAAACCGCTCTTCTTGGGCGGAGAAGATACGGTTTCGAACTTGGAGCTCTCCGATATCGATGTCTATTGGACGCTTTCTGCTGAACTTGTCCGGAACACCCGCAAATTGCTACCAGGTACTCCAGTTCGGGTCAGCACTGAAAGCAGCGTCAATAGCTAAGGGTCGCGAGGTTATTGGACCAGGGAACTTATCTGACGACAAGCAATGGCCGCTTTCCTACACGTCTCCGACCATACATGCTTTTCTCGTGACCGAGTCGTAGGCTCACCCGCACGGCTCTTTACCACCGTCGATCCCCGCCTTCGCGGCATTGCCGGCGACGCATTCGCGCCGACGAACTTGGCGAGCTGCGCCGGTTGCGCAAGCAACCGGCAACGTCATCAACTCCGTAAAGTTTCGCACCGCGAATCCTACCGCTCTCCGGTCGTGACTGGTGTGATTTTAGTCTGACCTTAGCAAGGTTCC
>JBGTLM010000239.1:0-17494 GCA_041744135.1 Pyrinomonadaceae bacterium | reverse complement strand
ACGATCCGGTTGCCGGTGATGGTAATGTCGCCGCGTTCGATGACCTCGACGCCTTTCATCGTGACGATCCGCGCGCCGGTCAGGATGATCGTGCCTTTGGTTTTGGCGCGTGGCATTTCAACGACGGCCTCGAAGCTCTCGGGTTTGTCGTCAGCAATGGTTTGTTTGAAAAACTTCGTGCCCCACGACCAGGTCGCCGTCTTGCCATCGGGCGACCACTTCAAGTAATCGCCGCCTTCGGCGGACAGCTTCTTGACCGGCACAGAATAAGTCGGCGCGCTGGTGATGCTGACATTGACCGTCTCTTTGCCCGCTCTGGGAATGGTCACGAGGTAGTGACGGGTTTGCAGCGAGACTAAGGCGCGCGTGCCATCGGGCGAAATACGGTATTCATCGGCAGTGGCTTGTTCTGGGAGCGTGCCCGTGCCGGTCACTTTCAGGTGCGCGCGTTTGTCCAGACCATCCAGGCGCACCGACGAGAGACCTTGCAAAATCGTGTAATAGACGCGCTGCGGATCGTTGCTGAAATGTGGAGCGCGTCCGCCTTCAGCCGTGGTGATGAAGACAGCGGCGCCACCATCCGCCGGGATGTAGCGCAGATCGCGGATGCCGGTGGGAGGCACGCCGGTGATTTCGGCATCCGGGTGTCCGTGCAGCGCCGCTTCTTCAGGCGAGCGGAAGGAATGCTGCTCGCGCAGATCGGCGAATAACTGATCGGTAACTGCGCCATAAGTAAAAACAATCTTTGAGTTATCCGTCGAATAAGAGGGATAGGAATAATAGGCCGCGCGCTGGGTCAATTGCTCCGGCTGTCCGCCGCTGCCCGCGTTAGCTGACATGCGATACAGATGCCCGCCTTCGCGCGTCCAGGTGGCGAAGGCGATGTAGCGGCCATCCGGCGACCACGCCGGCATAAACTCGCCGACTGTCAGATTGGTCAAACGCCGCGGCTCTGCGCCCGCAGCGGCGTCCATCATATAGATTTTGTTGAACGCCGAAAACGCCAGCCGCTTCCCATCCGGCGACATTGCCGGATGGCGAATCAGCCGCGCCTTGACCATCGGCTCATCATCTACTTTGTAATCGAAATGCAACCGCGCCGCGATCTCGGCTTCGACTTTGGCGGTGAAGGGAATCGTGGTCGCGACGCCCGTCGCGAAATCCACGCGCTTGATCTTCCCGTCAATCGGCACGAGCAACGCTTTGCCGTCGGGCATGAAGGCATAGCCGGGGAAGGTGTCGCGCGTCGCCCGCGATTCCTGATCGTCGCGTGTCACGCGGCTGACGAGCCAGCGTTCCTCGTTTGTTTCCAGATCGCGTACCCGCAGCGCCGTCTGCGATTGGTAGCGCGTGGCGTAGACCAGGTGTTTGCCATCCGGCGACAGCACAGGCCGCATCGCGCTGCCTTGCGCGTTGGTCAGCCGCACGGTCTCGCTCGTCTCGCGGTCAAAGCGGTAAATCTGCCAGAGCGGGAATTGCACGTTGTAACTGAAGGCGCCGGTGCGCTGCGCCCAGTAAATGTACCTGCCATCGGGCGAAGCGACGGCGCCCATTTTGTTCAATTCCGGAGCGGCTGGCACCGGCGGAATCGGCGTCGGTGTCGGCGAAGGCGGCGGCGGGCCGATGCTCACGCCCGTGCCGCCGTCTTTGTGCCACATATATGGATGAAAGGCGCCGATGCCGCGGTCCGCGCGCGAGGCCATGAGGTAGTTTCCGTCCGGCGTCCACGCGGGCGACACATACATCGTGATCTTGTCGCCACGCCCTTTCGTCAGCGGTTTGATCTCGCTGCCGTCAGGGTTGCAGACATAAAGGTTTTCGCCGCCGTGGCGGTCGCTGGTGAAAACGATCTGCTTGCCGTCGGGCGAGAACCTGGGTTGCGCCTCGAACGACATGTCGCCTAGAATCTTCTTCGCTTTGCCGCCGCCGATGGGCAGCGTGTACACGTCGCCAACCAAATCGAAGACGATGGTTTGGCCGTCGGGTGAAACATCCAGCGACATCCATGTGCCTTCATCGGTAGTAAAGCTGACTTTGCCTTCAGGCTTCAGCACCAGGCGCTCTTCCTTCTTCTCTTCTTTCTTTTCGTCCTGGGATTGGGCAAAGGCGCGTAGCCAGGTAGTCGGCGCTGAACTGCTGAAAAACAGCGCAACGCTCAGCCAGGTTACGCAGAGCGCGCAGGCAGCCCGTTGTGCAGCGACCAGAAACGACATAGGTTTTCTCCTTGAATAGATCTGTGTTGGGTGAAAAGAGTGGTCACTTGATGACGGACGCTGTTGCTATGCCCGACTACCAGGACGGCTTCTCCGCTGTTTGGAAGTTCCCTGCAATCCCCCAACTGCTGTTGGGGGACTGTTAAAGCCCAGCCTTCTTCGGTTGGCAGGCTGCAAGGTTGGACTTTAACGATCCCGCCGACTGCCGTCGGCGGGATTCGCCAGACCCGGAATTTCAAAACACCCTCTCAGAACGACAGCCGCAGCGCCATCTGAATCTGTCGCGACGTGCCTAGGCCGAGCGTCCGTCCGAAGGTGTTGAAGACCTTGCCGAAGTTCGCCGTGTTGAAGGTGGTGTTCGGCTGATCGAAGTTCGGACGGTTGAAGATGTTGAAGAACTCGGCGCGGTACTCCAGTTTGACCTTCTCGCCGATCCTGAACTCTTTCAGCACCGAGAAATCAATCTGCTTGAAATTGGGGCCGAAGAAGGTATTACGTCCTAGGTTTCCGAATGTGCCCGGGGCAGGCAGAGAGAACGCCGCCGGGTTGAGCCAACCGCTCGGATCACGGTTCGTCGCGTATTGACTGACGCCGGCTACGGCATTGGGACGTTGATTGGCGAAGTTGCCGTTGCCGAATGTGTTCGTGCCGAGGAAGACGGTGTTGGCGATGCCGCTGCGCAGGATGCCGAGCCCCGCCAGTTTCCAGCCATTGGCCAGAACTCCGGCGAAGCCTTTCGCCCCGCCGAAGAGGCTGTGCCCCTGCCCGATCGGAAGTTCGTAAAGCACATTGAAATTCACGGTGTGCCGGATGTCGCCGCTCGAATTGCCGCGCTCCGCTCGGAGGTTGTTGTTGTCCTGCGGCTGGGCTGAAAACAGGCCCTGATCCTGCACGTCGTCAATGGCGTGCGCCCAGGTGTAGTTCACGTCGTAATGCAGCCCCGCGCTCGAGCGGCGCTTAAACGACACTTGCAGCGCGTGATAGATGTTCTGCCCCGTCGCCGTCTCGAGGTTGATGTTGGTGAACTTCGGATTCGGGCGCCGCCCCAGCGCCGGATCGAAGAAGTTGATGTTCAGGTTGCGCCTCAGATTGAGACCGTGATTGCCGATGTAGGAAACCTGGACCGCATTGTTCCCCGGCAGTTCCCGCGCCACGGTCAGGTTCCAATGCTGAACATAGATGTCGCGCTTGATCCAATCGAAGCCGGCGACGGTCGGCAAGGGCCGCGCTCCTTGCGAAAGGAACGGTGCGAGTGGAAACGCAAGGCCCGGAATCTGCTGCCGCACAAGCGTCGTATTGCCGGGGATGTTGTTGATCGGCACAGAATAGGAACCGAAACCGACCGGATAAGCCTGCCAGAAGATGCCGTAGCCGCCGCGCACAACGGTCTTGCGATCCGGTTGCCAGGCAACGCCAAGGCGTGGGCCGAAGTTGCGCGTGTTGGCGCGGAAGAAGGGCGTGCCGGGCGCGGCCAGATCGCCCGTGCGCGTGTCGAAGGTCTGGGCGCGCTCCTGCGGATCGTAAGGCGGCGTCGCGTAGTCATACCTCAATCCGTAGTCAACGGTCAGCCCCTGCCGCACTTTCCACGTATCCTGGAAGAAGACCCCAAACTGCGTGGCGCGCGTGCCGCTGCCCGGATTGCCGACCGTGTAGCTGGCGGAGGCCGCGCTGTTGTTGATGAAATCGTTGAGCGACGTGTAGGTGATAGACGAAGTATCAATGTTGAGGCGATTGATCCGGAACCGGTGGATCGTGCCCCCCCATTTCCACGTATGCGCGCCATCCGTGTAACTCATCGTGTTGCCCAACTGGATGACCGTGTTGTTGCTGATCGTGCGACCGCGCGTGCCGGGGGAGGCCGTCAGACCGGTGACGGAGATGAGCGGGAAGGGCCCGTCGGAGATGATCCGGCTTCCCCAGCGCTGAAACCCGGTCAGAAACTCGTTCACCAGCTTTGAGGAGAAGATGTGCTGGTAATGGATCGCCACGTTCGACGTGCGGACCGGAATGTCCTGAAAATCCAACAGGCCCAGCGCGCTGGGCGTGACGCCGAAGAGCGGGCCGAAGACATGGGTGTCGTTGACGTTCACGCGCACGTAGGCCGAGTCGCGGCTGGAGAAGTTGTGATCCAGCCTAACGCTGGCTGTGTCTTCGCGGATTTGCGAGGTCTGCGCGGTCGTGAAGTTGTCCACCAGCGCATTCGCAGTGCGCGAAGTCCCGCGTGGGAACATATCCAGAATCGGTCTCAACGCCGGGGATGAGGCGAGCGCTCGCTGGCGCAGTTCTTCGCTCGGAACCGTCCCAGTGCCGGTGATGCCGACGCGTTGCCGCGAGCCTTCGTAGTTGACGAAATAGAAGGTCTTGTCCTTGATGAGCCGGCCGCCGACGTTGCCGCCGAAATCGTTGAAGCGGAACGGCGGCTTCGGCCCGGTGTTGGCAAAATAGTTGCGCGCGTCGAGCGCTGAGTTGCGGAAGAACTCGAAGAGCGTGACGCGGATCTGGTTGCCGCCGGACTTGGTGGCGATGTTGATGTACGACCCCGACGCGCGCCCGTATTCGGCGTTGTAGTTGCTCGTCTGCACGCGGAACTCCGCGATCGTATCGAGGCTGCCGGTCAGCAATCGCGCGCCGCGCTCGAAGCCATTGGCCATGTAGGGTTGGTCAACTCGCGAGGCGTCAATACCGTCAATCTGAAACTGGTTGTGCACCGTGTGCAGCCCGTTGAAGGAGAGGTCGGCGATGAAGTTGCTGCGCGCCACCGCGCCCGGAATGAGCAGGCCGAAGCGCGCGTAATCGCGCCCGTTGATGGGCAGCTCTACGAGCGATTTGTTGCTCATGACGCCGCCGCTCGTTTGCGTCGCCTCGAGGGTGGATGACTCGCCGGTGACCTGAACCACTTCGGTCACCTGCCCTGCCTGCAGCGTGAAATCAATCGTCACGGTTGTCGCCACGTTGAGCTGTACCTCGCTGCGGGCCTGGGTTTGAAACCCTTGCCGTTCGACCCGGATTTCGTACGTGCCCACCGGAACGTCCGCGATGACGTACCGGCCCTGATCATCGGTCGTTGCCTGCCGCTGCTGACCGTTCGCGATGTTCTGCGCCGTCAAGCTGGCGCCGGGGATCACAGCTTGAGACGAGTCAATCACCTGACCGGTGATGCGCCCGGCCGTTTGCGCGCTCACCCGGACTGAAATTCCAACTGCCAAGCCCAGAATCAGGACGCACCACAGCCTCCGATTCAGACGGGACAGCAAACTCTGAAACCACATGTTCTGATGTTGCATTGAGCGACCTCCTTATGTTTGGCTAGCAATTTGAACTTGTCGCGGTCGATTGGCATGGAATTGAGAGATGAGCGTTATCCTGTAGGATTAACGGCGGACTTCACCATTCGGCTGACAACCGTGCATGGTAATCATCTCACCGCATCCTAGAGTAATGCCTGGTTGGAAAGGCACATTACCAAAAAGTGGCGAACTCTTCCAGCGGTTTCCTGATATCCGTAGCATTCTTCGACGGGTAACCAACTACCAGGACTAAGAAACGTATTTCGTGGCTTGGCCGCCCCAGGATTTGATTAGAAAGCCCATCGGACTGGGCGCGTGGGTCAACGAGACCAAACCGGCAGGCCTGCGAACGCCTGGCTCACAGATATTCACCGTAACGCAGGTGAAGATCATGCGGGAGTATCACACTTACGTCTTCACGGTAATTACTTATTTGCTGTTTGGCGAGACGCTTAATGGAACAACGTTTTTCTTATGCTCTGATCGTCGCGGCTGCCTTCTTCTCGTTTGGGATTTTGACAATCTGAAAGCGAGTCTAAGCTCAGCACCTGTCGTAGTCATTATGCAAGTGACTTCATTCACTGGTTGCGGTCCCGACACGCTAAGATCTCATCGATTCGGCAAGCCTTGGCAACAATCTCCGCTTCAGGAATCCAACCAACGGCGACTATGAATTTTGCTCAGACGCAGTAACAATTCAACAGGTTTAGAAGATTAGCTTAAGCCCAAATTGCAGCACGCGCGGTCCGCCGTCACCTAGGCGGGGGTTGCCTGCGTCAACGTCCGGCGTGCTTCCAATCGCGCCGAAGGCGCCGCTGTTAACTTGCACATTCGGCAGCGCGAAGTTGGGGTGATTGAAGATATTGAAGAACTCGGAGCGGAATTGCACTGATAGACGTTCATTGATCCTCGTGTTCTTGTTAACTGAGAAGTCAAAGACGTTGAAGCGCGGTCCGATGATGATGTTGCGCCCTGCCGTGCCGAACGTGCCCGCCGCCGGAATCTGCCAGGCGGGATTGTCGCCCGTACGACAGGTGCTTCTACGTGTGCCATCGGCGTTCAGAACGCACGGATTGATCCAAGCGGCGACTGTGCGGCCGCCCGCGTAAATGTCACCAATGATGTGTGGACGATCGTTTAGCTCTCCCGTTAGGCTTACGTCCGTGCTGATGAAGGGCGTGATTGGTATGCCGCTTGAGGAAGTAAGAATTCCGGCCAATTGCCAGCCTTCCGTTAATCGCTTCGGTAACCCTTCGAGCCGATTGGGCAGGAACTTTAAATCATAAACGAAGTTAGTAGTGAAGCGATGCTTTGCGTCAAAACTCGAGACGGCGCGCTCGGCCCGCGCGTTATAACTATCTTGCGGAAACGAAACGCCCCGAGTGCCCCCGTAAATACCATTCGAAGCATCGTCAATGGATTTGGACCACGTGTAGGAAACGAAGAGCGTCAGTCCACTCGACATTCGTCTTCGTAGGTAGGTCTGCAGCGCGTTATAGTTTGAGTTTGCCGAAGTCTCAAAGTAATTGATAAAGCTATACTGCGGAAAGCGCGCGTTGAATGGCCTTCGGCTTTGAGCGGTCCCCGCGCCAGGGGCTGACTGATTGATGTCGCGAACGCGATACAGCTTTCTTCCCTGCGAGCCCACGTACGAAACCTGGACCACCGTTCCCTCGGTAAGCGAATGCTGGAGGTTGACGTTGTAGCTCTGGACGTAAGGCGTGCGGAGATCCAGATCGACTCCAAAGATCGGAAACGGAGTCGGGGGCGCCGTGGTGCCGGGGAAAATCGCTACGCCGGGGCCGAAGGGCACTGTGGCCGTGGATGGGAAGGTCACGTTGAAGGTTCCAATCGCAGGCACAAAGTTGTTGCCGACGCTGCCCGGGCCACCGTTCTGGAAACTGTGTGCCAGGTAAAAGTCCTGCGAAGGCGAATCATAATAGATGCCATAGCCGGCGCGCAGGACGGTCTTGCTTTTGCCTGTCAGATCGTAAGCCAACCCCAAACGAGGTGCGAAATTGTTTTGGTCTCTGCGATACAGGCGCGGCAGATTAGAGTCGCCGACCTGCACGAGCCCAACGCTCGGCACAAAGTTTGAGATTTGTTTGTGTGCGTCCGCAAACACTCCAATGTATTCATAACGAAGACCAAGATTGAGCGTCAGACGCGGGTTCACTTTCCAGTCATCCTGCGCGAACAGACCCAGATTATGCGAAAAAGTGTCGCGCCGGGTGCCGCCGCGAAGGATCACCGTGCTGCCAGCTGAGGGAAATCCCGCAAGAAAGTTGGCCAGCGGGCTGAACGTGACAACTCCGACGGTGCTGCCGAGAAAGTTGATCTGCCCGCGTTTGAAAGTGTCGTTCACCGAATTGACGAGCGGACGGCGATACTCGCCGCCAAACTTGTAAGTATGCGCGCCGCTGGTCCAGGTAACGTTATCAACCACTTGATACGCGCTGCTGACACGACTGCGCGGCAGGTTGTTTGGCGAACCGAGCGGGACAAAACCAGCAACTGTAATTGTGGGCAGACCGCCGCCGGTTAAACCGGTGTTTAGGCCGATGCTGGACGGATCGAAGTTCGCATCTAGCGGACTAAAGCCCTGGGTAAAGCGATTATAGCTAAAGCGCATTTCATTAATGATTGTCGGAGTGGCGAGGTATTGGAAATTAATACCGGCAAGCTGAATGCGGGTCGGAACCACGGTTTGATATAGGGGAAGCGGCGAACCATTGCCGCTCGTCAACGGGAACACCTGAGTGCCCTGGCCGAAGATGTAGCGACCGCTCATGTTCAAATTGCTGGTTATCCGGTGATCGATCTTGGCAAGAAAATTATTGCTTCGATTGCTGTTCGGCGCCCCAAATAGATAGTTGTTCGTCCCCGAACTGTTTTCTGCCGGGAAGAGAGCCAACAGGCGCGTGCTTAAAGCATTTTCAGGCCGGCTATTGGCCGCATTGAGGGCGCGTGCCGAGGCAATCGCCGCCGCGGAAGGCACCAACACGGCAGAGGGAGAGAAGACGGATTCGCGCTGGCCCTCGTAGCCGGAAAAAAAGAACGTGCGGTTGCGAATGATTGGTCCGCCGATAACTCCGCCAAAGTTATTGTTCTTGAATTCGTTTCTCTTTCCTTCAAAAAAGTTGCGCGCGTCGAAATTGTCGTTACGCAAGAACTCGTAGGCAGAGCCGTGAAAATCGTTGGTGCCGGCTTTGACGAGGATGTTGAGCACTGCGCCGGAGTTTCGTCCGTACTCGGCGGCACCCTGGGTCTGAATATTGAACTCGCCAAGCGCATCGACGGGAAAGAGCGTCGCCGGAGCGCCGGTGACACCACCCTGATTGAACGATGGCTGGTTGCGAAACGAATCGTTATTGTCCACACCGTCGATCAAGAAGATGTTTGACTTTTCGCGCTGGCCATTAACCGTAAATGAACCAAGGGAGCCGCGCTGCGAACGTGGCGCTGCGCCGGGTGTGATTGTTGTCAGGCGGCGAAAATCGCGTCCATTGATTGGCAGAGACTCGACCTGCCGGTTGTTAATGACCTCCACCAACGCGCTGTTGTCGCGCTGCAAAACGGGCGCCTGATCCTCGATAGTCACTTCGGCCGCCGCGCCCTGCACCGTAATTGCGACGTCAACACGCGTCTCGCTTCCTACGTCGACCTTAACGTGCGTCCGGCTTGCCGGAGCAAAATTAGCTGCTGTAACCGCGACTGTGTACAACCCGACCGGCAGTTCCGGCACGACGTAGATTCCGCTGTCGTCCGCTTCGACGGTGCGTTCGGCGCCAGTGCCTTCATTCGTCAGCGAGATAGAAGCTTTAGGCACGACCGCGCCATTGGGATCCGTGACCGTTCCGACAATCCTTCCATTAATAGACTGGGCTAGTCCCGTGGCTGCGGCCATCAAGAAACATACGGCCACTACGCTAATCAAGACAGTAAGCCTTTTCATTTGGGAGGTCTCCTTTTGAATATTGGGGGTTCGCATTCTGGCCACGAGACTCTTCATAATCGGCGTCATCGCAATCGGGAGTTTTTTGGAAACGCTTTGGAAGTCTTTGATACTACCGGACGATACCTGTGATGGAATAAAGCTATGAAATCACTTGACTCGTTTGCCAAGAACGTACGTCTGGAATGCCGGGGATAGTATCACATAAGGAAGCCACGGAGACCCTCCTTGGGTGTTGTCGGGTTAAACGTCGGAGATGTTGGCAGACTGCTCCGTCTACTTCGTGTCCAACTTCTCGCTAAGCTTTCACCCGCGACGGTCGTATTGGTTGATGACTCCTATTACCACTATGTCGAGGCCAAAGACTATGAAAGCGTGATTCCGCTCGCCAGGAGGATCCAAACCTGGTTGTGGCGCGCACTTTTTCAAAACTCTTGGGCTACAATTTGCCAACGCCTTCGGCGTAACGTTGACCATTCGGTCCAGCCCGATTTGCCCCGCGCTTCCTCATTTCGTATCTTACGGCCCCTGCAATAAAAACCAATAAGGATGAAAAAGAGATGATTCATCACGCGGTGTCAGTCGTGGGGTTCATGATCTTCGCGGGAATCGCCTGGTTGTTTTCCAGTAATCGACGAAAGATTGCGTGGAGAACGATAGCCTGGGGAGTCGCTCTCCAACTTTTGATTGGTCTAATTATTTTTCGCTTACCTGTTTCGCATCGAATCTTCCTCTGGCTGAACGACGCGGTGCTGGTCTTACTCAACGCGTCAAAGAGTGGTTCGGTGTTCCTGTTTGGACCACTTGCGACAAGCCCCGGCGAGTCAGGATCCATAGGCTTCATCCTCATCTTTCAGGTCCTTCCGGTGGTAATTTTCTTTGCAGCATTCACCGCCATGCTCTATCACCTGCGCGTGTTGCAAATATTCGTGCGACTCTTCGCCAGGCTCTTCTACCGAACAATGAAAATCAGCGGCGCAGAATCACTCTCCAGTGCGGCGAACATCTTTGTTGGAATTGAATCGGCGCTCGTGGTCCGACCGTACCTGGAAAAGATGACGCGCTCGGAGTTGTTGCTGGTATTGACTACTGGCATGGCGACGGTGGCATCGAGTACCCTCGGAGTTTACGTGGCCTTTCTAACCGGAGTGTTTCCCCAGATAGCAGGACACCTGATCTCTGCTTCTGTCCTGGCGATTCCTGCTTCGGTGGTCGTGGCCAAGCTGCTTATTCCCGAAACCGAGACGCCTGAGACGCTCGCAGCCGTTCCTCCGGAAGACGAGTCGACCCGTTCAAAAAATCTGATAAGCGCAATTATCCAGGGAGCTATGGACGGGCTGAAGCTGGCTGCAGGAATCTCGGCACTACTCATCGCGATTCTGGGATTGGTAGCCCTGGTTGACAAATTACTCGGCGCCGGCAGTACGTGGTTGGGAATGAGCGAACCGCTTTCGTTTGTAAGAATCTTGAGCTGGTTTTTCTATCCGTTCGCTTTTCTGCTTGGATTGCAACCGAGCGATGTACCAATAGGGGCTCGCTTGTTGGGCGAGCGGGTCATCCTTACTGAGGTCTTCTCATACAACCATCTCGCACAGTTAATCTCCAGCGGACAGATCACCGATCCTCGGACCGTGGTGATCCTGAGTTACGCGCTTTGCGGATTCGCCCACGTGGCAGCGATGGCAATCTTTGTAGGGGGCACTGCGGCACTTGCTCCGTCGCGTCGCGACGACCTCGCCAGCCTCGGCTTACGAGCCTTGCTGGCTGCTACGCTGGCGGCGCTGATGACCGGATGTGTGGCGGGCATATTCAGCAGCGGCGAAGGGGTGTTGCTCTTTAGAACAGGCTAAGTTAGAGACGTCGATATTCGACAGTGTGAACATCATGGCCCTCGTTGGATTTTATTAGAAGTACAGGGACTATTTCCACGACTTTTCTTCTTGATCTTATGTTCGCGCGTGTTACTATCACTCCCCGAAACGAGCTGCCCAGCTAACGATCTGCCAGTTATGGTCTGACGCGAACTCACGTCTGCGCTCAGACCCAATTGAGGAACTCACAGCCATGAGTCTCACCAGGCGACACTTATTTGAATTTATCGAGCAAGGCAGCTCGACATGATTACCGTTACCGGTCGCGTCATCGACGAGGAAGCTAGGCCGATGAACAACGTCCGGGTCGTCGCGCTTGGTAACTGGCTGCTGACTACCGGCAAGGCGAACCAGGCCGACGTCGTAGACGGAAAATTCACTCTGAAAGTCGACTTCCAGCTCGAAGCCACTGCTGCCGGGTCTCTCACGCCTTCGCTTACGGTGCGAGTAGTCGACTTAATTGGGCGCAAGTTGAGTTCTGATAGGGTCGTGTCACTCACAAGAGAGAACATGGACCTCAACGACATCACCGTTCTTCATGCAGACGCCGAAGGACTGCTCGTCACTAACCGCACCGGAACAGCAAAGTTCGTGAGTGAAGGTAACGCGGTCAAGCTCCTCGTCGATGGTCTCGAAGCTTTTGGCCGAGTTGCTGATGAAATCAAACTTGCCAAGCACTCGATCGACATGACCCAGCTGTTTTTTGGCGTGCCGGACAAGTTTCACATAGACAACGAAGTTATAGATCCTGAATCGAAGGAACCCAGAGAGAAGGCGAATCTGGTCTTCAAGTTTTCCTCGAGCCCCCTAAATCCCATCGAGTCCGCACCAGACTTGCCGAAGCAACCCAGAATCGGTGACGAGCGGCCCGAGCGGCTTCTGGTCGACAAGTTGAAGAACGACAAGATCATAGTAAGAATTTTGATGAACGAGCTCGGACTCGGCTTTCCTGAAGGAATCTTCTGGCTGGCAGTTCTTACGCCTCTGGCCGCCGGAATCCCTGCCGCCGGAGTCGTGGGGATCGGAGCTTTGATGGGAGTCGGAATTCCCTTCTTCCCGGTAGTCCTGATTATCAGTGTGGTCGCCTTCTTCGTGGAATACGTCAAGGTCAAGAAGGTACTCGAGGGGTTGAGTGACGTCCAGGAACTGAATCGGTACTTTGATGCCGCCGTCGCTGATCAAGACGTGAAACGAATCATTGTGCACGGCTTCAAACAGAAGGCGCCGGACCAGGGTGTGCAGCACTGCAAGATGGTGATCGTGGACGACAAGCGGGCAGTCATTCTTGGATCTCCATTTTCGCAACGCTACTTCGATTCCCTGGTCCACCGGATCGACGACGCACGTCGAGGTGGAAACACCTCTGACATGGTTCATGACCTGAGCATGGCGGTCGTCGGGCCGGCAGCGCGGGACTTGGCTGACACGTTTCGACTCTACTGGAACGAGGACCTCCCGGAACCACAGAAGTTGCCGGGGCTGCCTGACGGTATCGACCCCAACGCGCAAACCGGTGGCGAAGACGCAATCGCCAAAGTGCAGGTTGTGCGCACACTCAGCGGCAAGCGCTTCTCGGGGCTAAACGGCGAGAGTGAAAAGGGGATCCTTGAAGGCTACCTGCGGGCTTTCGCTGCGGCTAGACATTACATCTATCTGGAGAACCAGTACTTCACCGACTCAGTCATTACTGATGGCCTGGTTGCAGCACTCAAAGCAAACTCCAGCCTTGAGGTGATCATGGTCTTACCGATCAAGCCTGACTTGCCTACCTATCCACGTCGTCAGGCAAAGCGCATCGAACAGCTAAGGGAGGCTGGAGGCGATCGGGTCGGCGTCTTCACGCGTTGGACTTATGACGGGAAGCGGCCTAACAACGCCCGTCCGTGGGTGGCGCCTGTCTACATTCATGCCAAAGGCGCCGTCGTGGATGATTCATGGTGCACGGTCGGCTCTGCTAACCTCGATGGGCTCTCACTCGACTACAACCTACTACTTAGTCCGCTGGTCTTTGGCGAAACAACCGCCTGCGAACTCAACCTCAACATAATCCCGCCGAGTAAAGGCGCGGTCACCGCATTCGCGCAGTTGATGAGGCGCAGGCTTTGGGCCGAGCACCTCGGAATCGGCCAGACAACGATTCCAGACCACGAACATCCAGATCTGGCGCATGGGCCAGATCATAAGTGGCTCGAGAATCTGTGGAGGCCGCACGCTAAGAAGGCGCTCGAGCACGTCCAAAAAGCGTTGCGCGACGACTTGCACGGCTTCGTGCTCGAGTATCCCAAAGAGGACGGAGGATGTCTCGATACGCCACGCAAGTATCTCGCAGCTCTCGGGGTAAAGCTCAAGCCGGTCAACGAATCTGTCGTACGCCCGATCACAGGCAGTCGTAAGTTCCACTTCTCAACTGGCAAGTGGGACAAGGCGCATGAGCGCGAGGACATCAAGCTGTGAGCGCCGAACGCACATTACTAGCGGGAATCGGTTCGGCGCTGACCATTGCCGGATCGATTACCAAGCTCACAAACGGGCCACGTGTCTTGCTCGCTAAACTCGGCTGGGATCTCCCTGCGGGAGTCGACGACATTGGTTTGGCCGGCTTGGACATGGCGCGTGTCGGAACCCATCTCACTGAATGGTCGGATCTCGCGGGCGATCCTGACGCCTCAACTGAAGATCAAGCACTCGCCCTGGCGCAGCTTGCTGATGCAGTCATTGATGTGCTTGATGATCTACGCGACCTCCGGCTTCAGGCTCCGCAGGATTATCTCGACCGCACTCATATCAAGGACGAGTTTCTCACGCGGCTTATGGATCTATACCTGATCCAATCTGCTGCGGTCGCTTCGCCAGAGGTGTTCGACGTCGCGGTGTTGCTCGGCTGGTTTGAGTTGCAAAGACACGAAGCTGATCCAGCGAGGTTCCAGGTCAAACACATCCGGCATGTGATGCACTGGGATCGCGTGCCGAAGCTGTTCACTGATCCCGCAGAACTCTTCCGTGAGACCTACGGTTGGGGTACGGAAACATTCGACTCCAATACCTTAGTAATACGCGTTGGGGCTGTACTGCAGCACATTGCCGCGGAGGTAAAACATCGCGAGTTGCCCGCCATTCCGTTAGCCCGGATGCACGGTGGCACAGTGGCCGAGAATCGACCGCAGATCCAACTCTTCCTCCCATTGCTCGGGTCGGGGGGTGCGCTGACTGGCGAAACTGGAATATCGGTGTTCGGTCTGCCACCCACGACCTCCGGCGGAGTTGACGGCGGTCTCGGTCTCGCGCCCTACGCCGAGGGCGCCACGACCATACGCTTACAGCTCTCCTCGATAATCTCACTTGGAATGTCTGCTAAAGCGGACCTCGGCAGCGGTCTGGCACTGGTGTTCCGACCAGACAAAGATCCTGTGTTGCACACGGGCCTGAATAAAGCCCAAGCCGGTACCGGCGATGCAGGCGCGGAAGTGAAACTCGATCTGACTCTCGCCATGCCGCAGGGCGCGCCGCGCATGACTCTGCTGTCAGCTGGAGGCGCTAAGGTAGAGGCCACTTCGATTGCAATCTCAGTGGGCGCGCTCGTCGACGACGCGCGAACTGACGCCACGGTGCGTCTGCAGATGGTGGGCGGCCGACTGACGTTGAAACCAGAAGATCTGCCTTTCCTGGGCGCGGTATCAGACGACGGGCTCGTTGTTGAAGCCGACGTTGACTTGTCCTGGTCGCACCATAACGGTGTCAAGCTGGACGGACGAGCTGAACTTAAGACTAGCATAACGATCGGCCGCCGAATCGGCCCGGTCTCGATCGATGTTCTTCACATCGGGTTAGCGACCAGTGATGGCGGTGTTGCCCTTACTGCCGGGCTCAACGCGTCGGTCAAGATCGGTCCGGTGCTTCTGATCGTCGACGAGATTGGCGTTCGGTCCGCCATCACGCCGGGTCCAGGTAGTCTGGGTTCTGCCGACCTAACGATTCGACCTGTTCCACCAAGCGGAATCGGATTGGTGGTTAACGCCCCAGGCGTCGTTGGTGGTGGGTTTCTGCGGTTCGACTTTCAGAAGCACGAATACAGCGGCGTACTGCAACTGGAGATTGCGGAGAAGATTTCAGTTAAGGCAATCGGGTTGCTGAGCACGCGCCTGCCGGATGGCAGCAAGGGCTTTTCGTTGGTGCTGATCATCTTCGTCGAGGGCTTCACGCCGATCCAACTGGGCTTTGGCTTTGCCTTAACAGGCATCGGCGGACTGCTGGCCATCAACCGCACCTTCAATGAAGAGGCGCTCCGCGCCGGGCTCAAGAACCACACGCTTGACAGCGTGATGTTTCCAAAGGATCCCATTCGCAACGCTCCCCAGATCATCAGCAATCTCAACAAAGTCTTTCCCCCGGCTAAGGGTCATCATCTATTCGGGCCCATGGTCCAAATCGCCTGGGGCACGCCTCCACTGATCACAGCCGAGGTGGGTGTGGTGCTCGAGTTGGGCGCCCGACTGCGGTTGTTGATTCTGGCCCAGATCGCCGCCATTCTGCCCCGGCCTGATAAAGATCTGATTCGTTTGCAGATGGATGCCATCGGCGTAATCGATTTCGATCAGGGTACCGCGGCGCTCGACGCGTCACTCTATGACTCGCGGCTGCTGAAGAAGTTCGTGCTCACCGGCGACATGGCGCTGCGGTTGAAATGGGAGTCGTCGCCGCACTTCGCGCTCGCGGTTGGTGGAATGCATCCCGCCTTCCAACCGCCACCGAACTTCCCCAAGTTGGAACGCATCGCCATCAACCTTTCTTCGGGCGATAACCCGCGCTTGCGTTGCGAATCTTACTTCGCGATTACTTCCAACACCGTGCAGTTTGGCGCTCGGGCCGAACTATACGCTTCAGCCGCGGGATTCAGCATTAACGGCGACATCGGCTACGACGTGCTGATCCAGTTTGACCCGTTCTTTTTCATCGCCGAGTTTCACGCGCAACTGCAGCTCAAGCGCGGTTCGACCAGTCTGTTCAAAGTGCGTCTGGAGGGCTCGCTGGCTGGTCCCCGCCCGCTGCATCTCAAAGGCAAAGCCACGTTTGAGATCCTCTGGTGGGACGTTTCGATTCGCGTAGACACCACCCTGGTCAAAGGGGAGAAGCCGGCGGCTCCGGAACCTATCGAGGTGTTGCCGCGCCTGAAGGAAGCCCTGGGCCATCCTGACAACTGGATCAGTCAACTGCCCGGGGGCCAGCGCCCGATCGTCACCCTCAGCGCCAGGCCAGAGGCAGCCGATATTCTGCTGCATCCGCTGGGCACGCTGCAGGTCAAAGAGAATGTGGTGCCGCTGAATATGGAGATTTCCCGCTTCGGCCAGGCCGCGCCGGCCGGAGCTCGGCGTTTCACGATCACCAGCGTCAGCGTGGGTGGCGATGACCAGGTAATCCGCCCAGTGAGAGACTTTTTCGCTCCGGCGCAATTCATCGAGATGAGCGACGACCAGAAGCTCTCACGACCGTCCTTTGAACTGATGGACGCGGGCGTCACCTTCATTTCAGACGCGATCGTCTTTACCACCGACACGAGCGACTGGTTGGAAGCTAAAGCCATCGAATTCGAGACCTGGATTCTGGACAAAGGGACGAACGTAGCCGAGAGCGCCGATGAGAAGAATGCCCAAGGGGTGAAGCTCTTCTATCAATTGAGTCCAATGCTCTTAGGCAAGCAAGCCCGCTTCGGCGCGGCGGGCAACAGTGAACTTCGCCGCACCGGCAAAGCGAAATATCGGACGACGATAGCTAAACATAAGCTTGCCAAAGAGGGTTGGACCATCGTTACTACCGACGACTTGACGGTGCAGCCAATAGCGGGCGTTGAAGCGGGCAGGCCGGCGTCATATTCGGAAGCCGTGCAGGAGTTGCGCCAACTGAAACAAGAGGCTCTGGCGAAAGCCGGCCGCTTCAAGATCCTTCGTCCTTCGGAGTTGTCTGAAGTGTGAGGCGTTGCATGAAAAAGAGTGCACAGTTAGCGAAGCTCGAAATCCCACCAACGGCAGAAGCGGTGAAACAATTGAAATCGAGAGGTGCACCACTCCAGGAACAGAAATTCGCAGGTTGGGAAGGGGCGGTTTACCCCCGCTCAAGACTGGCGGCCACTCAACAACATCTTGATAATTCCAGGATGAAGACTGCGAATCTTGA
>JBGTLM010000238.1:0-7962 GCA_041744135.1 Pyrinomonadaceae bacterium | reverse complement strand
TTCCGCTCACCTCCTATCGCGAATACCTCCCGGAGGAGATGAAGCAACGCGCTGCCTCTTTCCTCGCTGACATGGAGCGGCGACGCACGGTCCGTTTCTTTTCGAACCGAGCGGTGCCTCGGGAAGTGATCGAGAATTGTCTGTTGGTAGCCGGGAGCGCGCCGAGCGGCGCGAATCTGCAGCCGTGGCACTTTGCTGTGGTCGGTGATCCAGCGATCAAACGCCAGATTCGAGAGATGGCCGAAAAAGAGGAACACGAGTTCTACCACGGGCGCGCCCCAAAGGAGTGGCTGGATGCGCTCGCGCCGCTGGGGACAGATGAGCATAAGCCGTATCTGGAGACCGCTCCTTACCTAATCGTGGTCTTCGCCGAAAGCTACGGGCTGCTGCCGGACGGGCGCAAGGTTAAGCACTATTACGTCGCGGAATCGGTGGGCATTGCCACCGGGATGCTGATTACGGCCATTCACCATGCCGGTTTGGTCTCGCTGACCCACACACCCAGTCCGATGGGCTTTCTGAATCAAATCCTGAGGCGGCCAAGCCACGAAAGATGTTTCTTAATCCTGGTAGTTGGTTACCCGGCGGAGAATGCTGTGGTCCCGGATATCAGCAAGAAACCGCTGGAAGAGATCGCCACCTTTTGGTGATGTGCACGTTGGGCGCTGATCTTCTGGCCACCATAAGACGACAAACCAAGCGCTGAGTTGGAGACAAAGATGAAAATTAGGACAAGAGTAATTCATGCCGGTCTTGCTCCGCCAGCGCAAGGTGAACCTTTTTCGGCGGGAGTGACTTTTGCCGGAACTTATCACGCTTCCGGCGAGACATCCGCCAGTCCCTATACTTACGGGCGTTATCACAATCCGACGTGGACACAATTTGAAAGTGCGTTGAGCGAGTTGGAAGGCAGTAGTGCAATCTCGTTTGCTTCGGGCATGGCGGCAGTAGCGGCGGTTTTTGGAACCACGTTAAGAGCCGACGACGTTTTGGTGATGCCCTCCGACTGCTACTACACGGCGCGGCTTCTGGCTGACGGATTTTTTGCAGAGGTCGGAGTGCAAGTACGCAAAGCTCCAACCGCAGGAGATGGATTAAATCAACTGTTGGACGGTGCGAAATTGCTGTGGCTTGAAACTCCGGCTAATCCAGGGTTGGACGTTTGCGACATCGCCTCACTCGTTCATGCGGCGCACAAAAAAGATGTGCTGGTTGCGGTTGATAACACCACGCCGACGGTTCTTGGTCAATCTCCACTCGAACTTGGCGCAGATTACTCGGTTGCATCCGACACCAAAGTGCTGACTGGACATTCCGACCTGATCCTCGGTCACGTAGCTGTGCGAGACTCGGCTCGGGCGGACGACCTGCTCTCGTGGCGCACTCAAATCGGTGCGGTTCCCGGACCGATGGAAGTCTGGCTGGCGCATCGTTCTCTTGCCACGCTGGAAATGCGTTTGGAAAGACAATGTTGCAATGCTCTGACAATCGCCGAGTATCTGATAACTCGTTCCGATGTGACCGGGTTGCGTTATCCGGGATTACCAAACGATTCGTCGCACGAAATAGCCACGCGACAAATGCGATATTACGGTTCGGTAATCAGCTTTGTGCTGGCTGACCGAACGTGTGCCGAGCAATTCTTGCAGTCGTGCAAGTTAATCATTGAAGCGACAAGTTTCGGCGGCGTGCATACCACCGCCGAACGGCGAGCGCGGTGGGGAGGCGACCAGATACCCGAAGGTTTTATCCGTTTGAGCGTCGGGTGCGAGGACAGTCAGGACATAGTCGATGATATTGCCCAGGCTTTAGCTGCTATGTGAACAAGCCGCCCAACAAATCGTGCTCGGCCCACCCCCGAGCTTCCACGTTAATCTTGAGAGGATGAGTCGAAAATGAAGATCACAAGCACACTTTTCATGCTCGCGGTGGTCCTTCTTTCTCCTATCGCACTTTCCGGTCAGAAGCCGGCAAGTAAGGATACACATAACAAGGAAATTGAGCGGCGAGCCGGGGAGCTTCACCGCAAGGCACTGGTGATTGACACGCACATGGACACGCTCCAGCGGGTGCTCGTTCGCGGCGTGGATCTCGGCCAACGGTCATCGGATGGGCAAGCCGATCTGCCGCGCTTCAAAGAAGGCGGCGTAGACGCTCAGTTCTTCGCCCTCTGGCCCGATCCCATCTACGCGCCGCATCACGCCGCGCGGCGCACTCTCCAGTTGATTGATGCCATGTACAACGTGCTCAGGAAGTATCCAGAGCGGGTCGAACTGGCGCGCAACGCCGCCGACGTCGAGCGCCTCGTCGCTTCGGGAAAACTCGCCGCGCTGATGGGCATCGAAGGCGGGCACGCGATCCAGAATGATCTGGCGCTACTGCGGATGTTTCACCATCTCGGCGTGACCTACATGACGCTGACGCACGCGAACACCAACGACTGGGCCGACTCTTCGACCGACACGCCGCGCTGGGGCGGCCTCAACGACTTCGGGCGGGAGGTGGTGCGCGAGATGAACCGCATCGGGATGATCGTTGACGTGTCGCACGTCTCCGAGGAGACGGTCAAGGATGTGCTTGAAGCCACTACCAAACCAGTCATTGCCTCGCACTCTTCCTGCCTCGCGCTGTCGGATCATCCGCGCAATCTTTCAGACGACGCGCTGCGCGCCATTGCTCGCAATGGCGGGGTCGTCGGCATCAATTTCTACTCGGAGTTTCTTGATCAGACGTATCACAACCGGATGAAGGTAATGCGCAAGGACGTGCTCAGTGAAATCAACAAACCGCAGCAAGTGACCCCGGAGAAGTTGGACGAGTTGGCCGCGCGGCGACTGAGTCTGCTGGATGATCCGGGCATCCCACATCCGCCTTTCGAGCGCATCCTCGATCACATTGATCACGCGGTGAAAGTTGCTGGGATTGATCACGTCGGGATCGGCAGCGACCTGGATGTGATTCCAACGCCGGAGGGGATGAAGGATGTGACAGATTTGCCGAAGATCACGCGGGGTTTGCTTGAGAGAGGCTACCAGGAGGAAGAGATTCGCAAGATCCTTGGTGGCAACTTCCTCCGCGTCTTGAAGCAGGTGACGGGGCGCTAAATTTATTGGGGGATTCCATCAATGAAGAGACGACAAAGACTGTTGCTGATAATTATCGCCGCCCTGCTTGTCAGCGTCGCGGCGGCTGTCATCCCGCGCATGAGCGGTGAGGCTTCGGGGCAATCAGCAACGAACAAACCTGATTCAGCTAGCGAATCAAAGGAGCTTCATACTCTTTTCGACAGTTACTTTGAGGAATTTCTCCGTCTCAATCCGCTCTTCGCCACATCCATAGGCGACCATCGCTTTGACGACCGACTTACTATCGGTCCCAGTGATGAGTACCGGAGCAAAATGAAAGCCCTGTACACAAAATACCTAAATGACATTCCAAGAATCGACCGAAACCCGTTCAATCAAGAGGATAGGTTGAGCAGCGAAGTTTTCAAGCGGAGCATAGAGTCGAGCTTGGAAAGGTTAAGGTTCGATGATCACCTCACCCCAATCAGCCAGTTCGAGGGTCTTCATATACTGTTCCCACTCCTGGGCTCAGGTAGAGGCGGACACCCTTTTAAGACTGTGGAGAACTACGAGAATTTCCTCGGACGCATAGGTGGCTTCAAAGTTTGGTCGGAGAATGCTATTGCCGATATGCGCAAAGGGATGACTGTTGGGAGAGTTCAACCCAGAGTTCTGATGGAAAAAGCGCTGCCGCAGCTCGAGTCAATGATTGTCGCAGACATCAAACAGTCCATCTTTTATCAACCGGTAGCAAATATACCCGCTCACTTCAGCCCTCGAGACAAGGTGCGATTAACGGAAGCATATACGGAGGCCATCACTGAGCAAGTCATTCCCACTTTCCAGAGGCTTCACAACTTTATCAGAACAGAATACCTGCCGCATGCGCGCAGCACCGTAGGACTTTCTGCTTTACCCAAAGGCCAGGAACAGTATGAATACCTCGTCAAGTTTTATACGACTACTAACCTAACATCAGAGGAAATCTTCCGGATTGGGTTAAATGAGGTCCGCCGCATCAAAGGCGAGATGGAAGGAGTTAAAGGCCAAGTAGGATTCAAAGGGGATTTGAAGGCATTCTTCGAGCACTTACGGACAGACCCCAAATTCTACCCGTTCACAAGTGACCAGGAGGTGCTAGACGCTTACCGGGCTATCGAAGCCAGGATGCAGTCCCGTCTGCCGAAGCTCTTTAACATGATGCCCAAGGCGAAGTTCGAGGTTAGGTTAACAGAAAAGTTCCGCGCGGCCACAGCTAGCCATTCATATACGGGCGCTGCTCCCGATGGGTCCCGCCCAGGCATCTTCAATGTGCCGGTGGTGGATGCTAAAAAGTACAGTAGTTACCGCATGGAGTCGGTATTCCTGCACGAGGCTATTCCGGGGCATCACTATCAGATCTCGCTCCAGCAGGAGCGGAAGAACCTGCCGAAGTTCAGGCAACACGGCGGCTACGGCGCCTACACTGAAGGGTGGGGGTTGTATGCAGAGAGCTTAGGGAAAGAGTTAGGCTTATACACTGACCCGTACCAATATTTCGGCAGATTGGAAGCTGAGATGCACAGGGCGATACGTTTAGTCGTGGATGTGGGTATTCATGCTAAGGGGTGGAGCCGAGAGCAGGCGATTGCTTATTCCCTGGAGAATAATTCCATCAGTGAGGCGCGAGCAACTTCTGAAGTGGAGCGTTACATAGCACTTCCCGGACAAGCGCTCTCATACAAAATAGGAGAGCTTAAAATTCAAGAACTCCGCAGAAAAGCTGACAAAGCATTGGGTTCAAGACTCGACATCCGGGCGTTCCATGATGAGATCTTAAGGGACGGGGCTCTGCCATTGGATGTTCTTGAGATGAAGGTGAGGAAAGGGTCAAGAAGCAAAGATAGATAGTTCTCGAATGTCCTATGAACGAAAAGACTGCCATGGCCGTCGTCATCGGGGCCGGGATCGTCGGCGCTTCAGTCGCGTATCACCTGGCCGCGCGCGGCTGCACCGACATCATCATTCTGGAGAAGGCCAAAAGCGGAGTTACTGGTAGCACGGCGCGCTCGGCGGCTGGCGTGCGCCATCAATTCGCCAGCGAAGTCAACGTCCGGCTGTCAATCTATAGCATCGAGCGACTCCAGCATTTCACCGAAGAGGTCGGAGGCCATGCGGATTTGAAGCAGGTCGGCTACCTGCTGCTCGTCAACGACGCGGAGACCTGGGCGGCTTATGAGCGGAACGCGGCATTACAACGGTCGCTCGGTGTGCGCACGCAGACGCTGGCGCCCAAGCAGGTACTCGACATCATCCCGGGAACTCGCGTTGATGATTTGATCGGTGCGACCTTCTGCGCGGACGACGGCTACTGCGACCCGTATGGCATCGCCACCGGGTATCTTGCGCGGACGCGTGAACTGGGCGCGCGATTGAAACGCTCCACACCCGCCGTCGCCATTCACAGGTCAGGCGAACGTGTCACCGCCGTTGAAACGCCGGACGGGCTGATCAACTGCGAATGGGTGATTAACGCGGCCGGGCCTTGGGCAGGGCAAGTTGGCGCACTGGCCGACTTAGACATTCCGGTCAATCCGTACCGCCGCTGCGTATATATGACAGAGCCGTTCGCGCTTATCCCGACAGATATACCGCTGACGATTGACGTGGGCAGTGGTTTTTACATGCGCAAAGAAAAACATAGAGTCCTTTTCGGCCTGTCGAATGAAAACGAGCCGCCTGGCGAAAACCTTTCCGTGGATTGGGAGTGGCTGCACATAGTGATAGAGACCGGCGTTGCGCGCTTTCCTGTGTTGGAGCAAGCGGGATTGGCCCATAAGAATTGTTGGGCCGGGCTCTATGAGATCACGCCTGATCATATGCCTATTCTGGGCCGTCACCCTGAACTGCCAAACTATTTAGACGCCAGCGGATTCAGCGGCCACGGCGTCATGCACGCGCCGGCCACGGGGATGCTCATCGCCGAAGAGATTCTGGACGGGCGAGCGCATACCATCAACATTGACGAGCTGCGCGTCACGCGCTTCCGCGAGCAGGCGCTCAAACCGGAAGCAAACGTGTTCTAGCTGGCGAGTCAGATAGACGCTAGTGGAGACTTTTATCAATGAAGAGAAAACGACTTTCGTTGGTTACTATCGCCGCCCTGCTAGTCAGCGTCGCGGCGGTCATAGCGCTCTTGAGCGGAGAGGCTTCGGCACAATCGGCAGCGAACAAAAGTTCCGTGTCTCTGCAACAGGTTGCCGACGAGGTCTGGCAGCGCAAGCTGAAATCTCCCGCCGCGCGTCTCGATCAGGGACTGCCGATTGACGAACTGCCCAGATGGTCATTGGCGAGCGCGGAAGAAGAGGCGGTCTTTGCCCGCGATGTCCTCAAAAAGCTGGAAGCGATCAATGAGCGCGAGCTGAGCCACGAGGAATCGCTCACGCTGAATGTTTTGCGCTGGGATGCGCGTAACAACATCGAAGGAGTGAAGTATTACTGGCTGCGTTCTCCCGTCACGCCGTATGCGTTTTATCTGGCGACGGTTCATCGAATCTTCCAGACCTTCCGTTTCGAGCGCGCCGCCGATGCGGAGCGTTATCTCGATCTGCTGGCGCAGTACCCGCGACTGATGGAAGAGATTCACAGCCATCTGCGTCGCCAGACGGATCGCGGCATCGTGCTGCCGAAGGAAGAAGTGGATCAGGTGCTGGGGTTTCTCAAAGGCTTCGTGCATGAGCCGGGCAAGAGTCTCTTCAATGTCAGCGACCAGCGGCTGGCAGCGATTGATGCACAGGCGGGAGGACGATTCAAACAACAGGTTGCCGCTGAAATCATCGCGCGCACGAACCTCGCGCTGGAAAGGGTCATCGCTTACGTAGCTGGCCCTTATCGTGAACGCGCTCCCGAGCAGGTGGGGCTCTGGCAATATCCGGGCGGGACGGATTACTACCGATATCTCGTGAAGTTTCACACCACGATTGAGATCACGCCGGAAGAGGTGCACGAGATCGGGCTTCGTGAAGTCGAAAGGCGCGAACGCGAGATGGCCGAGGTGCGAAACAAGCTCGGGTTTCGCGGCACGAAGGCAGAGTTTCACCGGTTTCTCAAGACCGATCCGCGCTTCTTTCCGAAAACTCCGGATGAAATCCGCGCCCGGCTGCTGGGCTTTGCCAACAGCATCAACCCGAAACTTGACCAGCTTTTCCTTACGCGACCGAAAGCGCCATTCGACACGCAGCGGCTCAATCCGGCGCTGGAAGGCACACTGACCTTCGGCTACTACGAGCGACCCAAGCCCGGCGCGACGACCGGCACATACTACTTCAACGGCTCGAAGCTGGAAGAGCGATCATTGTTGCAGGCCGAAGGCCTGATTTATCACGAACTGGTCCCCGGCCATCACTTCCACATTGCCTCGCAGAGCGAGAACGACAAGCTGCATCCGGTGCGGAGGAACTTTTACCCGACGGCTTACACCGAAGGCTGGGCAACCTATTCCTCTATTCTCGGTCGTGAGCTTGGTCAGTATAAGGACTTGTATGATCTCTACGGCCACCTATCGATGGAGATGATGATTTCAGTGCGGCTGGTCGTTGATACAGGAATGAATCACCTGAAATGGGAGCGCTCGCGCGCAATGGAGTTTATGCGCGAATACGCGCTGCATTCCGAAAGTGAGATAGGCACAGAAAGCCTGCGTTATTCGGCGGACATTCCGGCGCAGGCGCTCGCTTACAAGATGGGCCAAATCAGATTTCTCGAACTGCGGGAACAGGCGCGAAAGGGTTTGGGCGACAAATTCGATATCCGCCGATTTCACGAGGCTGTGCTGAGCAGCGGGGCGCTGCCGATGACAGTGCTTCAGCAGCACGTCAATTGGTTCATCGCACAGCGGCGGAAAGAATAAGTGACAAGC
>JBGTLM010000237.1:0-31148 GCA_041744135.1 Pyrinomonadaceae bacterium | reverse complement strand
GGAACCTTCGTCGCACCACGTAATGAGTTGGAGATGCAGTTGACGAAGATGTGGGAGAAGGTCTTGAGTGTGCAGCCGGTAGGAGTGACTGACAACTTCTTCGATCTGGGCGGGCACTCGCTGCTGGCGGTACGTCTGTTTGCGCAGATTGAAAAGGTTTTTGGGAAGAATCTTCCGCTTTCGACCCTGCTTCAGGCCCCGACCGTGGAACAGCTAACACCCATTGTGCGCGCGGAGGATTTGTCGGCGCCTTGGTCTTCTCTGGTGGCTGTGCAGCCGGGTGGTTCCAAACCGCCTTTATTCGGTGTTCATGGCGCGCTCGCCAATGTACTGACATATCGCGCTTTGGCGCGCCATTTGGGTCTGGATCAACCAGTTTACGGATTTCAGGCCAGGGGACTGGATGGGAAACAAGAGCCGGCTACTAGGATTGAGGAGATGGCGGAGAATTACATTGCAGAGATGCGCACTGTTCAACCCAAGGGGCCGTACTTTTTGGCGGGAATCTCCTTTGGTGGCATCGTCGCGTTCGAGATGGCCCAGCAGCTACGGGCGCAAGCCGAGGAAGTGCCCCTGCTCGTGCTCTTTAATAGCGACTATCCAGGTCGTCCTAAATACATGCCTTATCCTGAATCGTTCCATTACCAAACCGCTCAGTACATGGAAACACTTGAGCGCCACCTAAAGGATTTAAAGCGCTTGAGAGCCAGTGAGTACCTCCGGCTGCGGATGAAGGGCCTTAAGTGGAGGATAAAGCGCCGGATCTCAAAAGGGGCTGACAAACATACCCCTGAAATGGTGGATTTCAATGACTTTCCGACACCTCTTATTGGAAAGATCTGGAGCGCCTGTACTGAGGCTGAAAGAGCGTATGTACCACAAATATATTCAGGCCGGATCACCCTCTTTTGGGCTAGCGAGGCTACAGTGCCCCCGTCTCGGGACACCCGTCTTGGGTGGGGAGAGGTAGCAGCAGAGGGATTGGAAGTGCATGTCGTTCCCGGTGATCATGGGACGATGAGAGAAGAACCTAATGTCAGGATTCTGGCGGAAAAACTGACAGCCTGCCTGAAAAGGACACAGGCAAGATCGTCAAGCGGCTAGATACGGATCTGGCTCTCATCTCTCCGCGGTTTACCCCTTGCGGGTTCGGGTAGCGCCAATATGAAAGGTATATCGGTTCCCAATTCGATGGAGGTCGCTCCCTGGCCGTCTGCACCAAGCGACCTGATTCTGGAAAACGACGCTGTGCACGTTTGGCGTGGGGCCTTAAACGTCGAAGAGCCGGTTCTAGAAAGCTTGCGAGGAACCCTGACGGCTGATGAGCGGTCGAGGGCCGGGCGGTTTCACTTCCACAAGGACCGCGAGCGCTTCATTGTCGCTCGCGGATTACTCAGGGCCATTCTCGGGCGTTACTTAGACGCTGATCCGAGTCAATTGCGCTTTTCCTACAGCCCCTATGGAAAGCCGTCCCTAGCGCGTGAATCTGGCGGGGGTGATCTCTGTTTTAACCTGACCCACGCCGGTGGGCTGGCCCTTTATGCCGTCACGCGTGGCCGTGACGTTGGCATTGACGTCGAACGTATCCGCACGGATTTTGCAAATGAGCAGATTGCCGAGCGATTCTTCTCCCGTCAAGAGGTCGCTGTGCTTCGCGCGCTTTCTGGAAATATGCAGCCACAAGGATTTTTTAATTGTTGGACGCGAAAGGAGGCATATATCAAGGCACGTGGCGAAGGCCTTTCGCTTCCCTTGGACCAGTTTGACGTGTCTTTAGCTCCGGGAGAACCGGTCGCCCTACTAAGGACCAACGGCAACCCCCGGGAAGCCTCTCGATGGTTCCTACAGGAGTTGGCTCTAGAGACCGGCTACGTTGCTGCTCTAGCCGTGAAAGGACATAGCTGGCAACTCAAATGCTATCAATGGCCAGACGAGAGCGTTAGAGCTGGTGTGCTCAAGGATCGATGAAGAGTGCGAGCCAAGCTCAATAGAATACGAAGGCTTGTAAGAGCGGAATGCGAGCCATTCGTTATCGTTCCCGCATATAACGAGCGAGAAAATTTAGAACAACTCGTCGAAACACTCGGCGCTGGGCAAATGGCTACACACTCTGATCGTTGGGCTGGGAAACATAGAGTAAGAAGACTTTTCGGAAAGCAGTAATTATAGCCCAATCAGCCCTTCTGTGAAAAAGGACTCATCATGCCAACAATTGAAGATAACCGGCGGCTTTGGGGGCAGGATTATGTTTGGACGGAACAAGGTGATGAATGGTCTAGACCGTGGGGTGGGGTCGAAGCTCAATGGTTTGGTGCGATACTCCCCCGAATACACGCTTTTGTCCCTACCGACACAATTTTAGAGATCGCGCCCGGATTTGGGCGTTGGACGCAGTATTTAAAGGATGTTTGCGAGCATTTGATAGTTGTTGATTTGACCGAGAAGTGTATCAAGGTATGTAAGGAAAGATTTTCATCAGATTCTCGTATCACCTATTACGTTAATGATGGGAAGTCATTGAATATGATTCCAGATCAATCGCTTGATTTCGTCTTTAGTTTCGATTCTCTGGTACATGCCGAAGCCCCTGTGCTTGAAACTTATCTTGGTGAATTAGCAAAAAAGCTCAAGCCAGATGGCGTTGGGTTTATACATCATTCTAATCTTGGGGAGCACCGTCTGAGATGGTCTTTGAAAAGCAGGATGCCTTATAAAATCATTGAGTTTCTGACTAAACAAGGATTTCTCCACAATAGTCATTGGCGTGCATTAACCATGACGGCCTCATTGTTCGAGAGGTATTGTAAGAACGTTGGCCTACAGTGCATAACTCAAGAGTTGGTTAACTGGCGAGGACAACTGCCGATAGATTCTTTTTCTTTATTTACCCGAAAAGGCTCTATTTGGGCTCGGCCGAATAGAATCTTTAGGAATCGAAATTTTATGAGGGAAGCTGACTATATATTATATCTATCCACCTTATACTCTTCTTTATCATTTCCAACTAGTAGCAAACGGGATAAGAAAAGACAAGGTTCGCATAAAACCATTGAGGCGAGACTTAATGAAGTTATCTTTGGTCTCTCCAAAAAGCTAAAGTCCAGAGCAAAAGGCTAGGGCAGTGTGATGCAAAGACAAACCCTTGCGATCACGGCGACCTTTACGGCGGAACCAATAGAAGAGTCTCTCGGCTTTTGGATGCAGGAACTTAATATTCCATCCAACATTGCATTCGCCCCTTACAACCAGGTATTTCAGCAACTGCTCGATCCCGCCAGTCTCGTTTCTACGAATCAGCACGGTATTAATGTGGTCCTGGTGCGGTTTGAGGATTGGGGAAAGTTTCAAAATGGCGGCGAAGAAGCAGCCTCCCGGTTGAACGCTTATGAAAAGATTGAACGCAATGTGCGGGACCTCTTGCTCGCCTCAAAATCAGCGACGGAACGCTCTGCCACACCTTTCCTGGTCTGCTTGTGCCCAGCTTCGAGCGCCAGTGTGGCCGACCTCAAGCTGACGACGTTTTTCCTGCGGATGGAAGAATTGATGGTGTCTGAGTTGCGCGGTACGAGCGGCGTGTACGTAGTTACAACATCAGAGTTAGCGGCTGCGTACCCGGTGGCGGTATACGATGATCCGCGGGCGGATAAGCTCGGCCATGTTCCGTACACGCAAGCTTTCTTCGCTGCTCTCGGGACCACCATCGCCCGAAAAATTTACGCTACCAAGAGTGCTCCCTATAAAGTAATTGCGCTTGACTGCGATCAGACGCTGTGGAAAGGCGTCTGCGGGGAAGAGGGTCCGCATGGAATTGAGATCGATCCTCCTCGAAAAGCGCTTCAAGAGTTCATGGTGGCACAGCATCAGTCCGGGATGCTCATCTGTCTGTGCAGCAAGAATAATGAGGAAGATGTCGTCGAAGTATTCGAGCAGCGTTCGGAAATGCCTCTCAAGCGAGATCACATCGTCGCTTGGCGAATTAACTGGGGAGCCAAATCAGATAATCTTAAGTCCCTCTCGGAGGACCTTCAACTGGGACTCGATAGCTTTATCTTCGTTGATGACGATCCGATTGCCTGCGCGGAAGTCGAAGCGAATTGCCCGGAAGTCTTGACCCTTCAGCTTCCGCAAGAATCAAGCCGCATTCCCGAGTTCCTTAACCACGTGTGGGCTTTTGATCGTTTGAAGATCACCGGAGAGGATGAAAAGCGGACCGTCCTCTACAAACAGAACGTAGAACGCGAGCTTGTCCGCAGAGAGTCTCTCAGCTTCGACGGCTTTCTTGCGAGTCTCGGATTGAAGATTCAGATTTCGGAACTACAGCCGCAACACATCGAGAGGGTTTCACAACTGACGCAGCGGACAAATCAATTCAACTTCACGACCGTGAGGCGTTCTGAGGGCGAAATTCAGGCGCTCTGCCAAGCGGGCGAATCCGAATGTCTCGTCGTTAGGGTCAGTGATCGTTTTGGGGATTACGGCCTGGTCGGCCTGGTCATCTTCCGGGCCGGCAGTGAGGCGATCGACGTCGATACATTTCTACTAAGTTGCCGCGCGCTGGGGAGAGGCGTCGAACAGCAGATGCTTGTGAAACTTGGAGAAATCGCGAAGAGGCGTGGGCTCGACCATGTTGACGTGACATTCTTCGATAGCGGAAAGAATCGACCGGCGTTGGATTTTCTGGAGAACGTTGGAACGAATTTCAAGAAGGCGATTGATGGGGGGTACTTTTTCAGATTCCCGGTCGAGTTCGCCGCGAAAATAACCTATAATCCCGGTATCACGGAGCCGGCGGCCGCGGGTAGCTCTCCAGAGCAGCCGGCTCCTTCTCTCTCCCGCATCAGCCATGACGGAGGAACACAATCAAGGTCCGCTTTATTGAGCCGGATTGCCACGCAGTTATATTCAGTCGAGAAGGTTCTCGAAGTTCTTGAATCCCAAAGACTACGGGCTAGGCCAGAGTTGGCCGAAACGTATAAAGCGCCTCGCACTCCGGTTGACGAGAGGTTGGCAGGAATTTGGGCGCAGGTGCTCGGCATCGACAAGGTCGGGATCTACGATAATTTTTTCGCGCTAGGCGGTCATTCTCTACTCGGAACACTGCTCCTCTCCCGTGTATGTGATGCTTTCCAGGTGAGTTTATCCTTGCGCGATCTCTTCGAGGCGCCGACGGTGGCGGGGCTGGCCCAAATCATTAAACAGGGCCAGGTTGAGCAGGCGAGCGCCCAGGAGATCAGCGCGGCATTAAGAGAATTAGGCGATCTTTCGGACGAAGATGTGATGGCGCTGCTGGCGAATCAAGATGATGGCTGAATCAGAGCAGAAAACGGATGGCACCGCTTACTAGCGGGTCTAAATCAAAGCACCGAGATTAGGACGTCAGGAGAAATGATCCACGAAGCCACACCAAACGACACGAATCAAACGACACGAAATCTCTTCGTGTTTCTTTCGTGCTGTTTCGTGTGGCTTCGTGGATGATGTTTTTCTCCGTCCCAAATTCGCAAGTTTCGATTTAGATACTAGAGGGGAAAAAAGCGGTCGTGAAAATTCTGCTGGCTCAGAACATGATTTATGTGCCGACTCACGGAGGCGCGAGTAAGGCCAACCGGCTTATGCTCGAAGGTCTGGCGGCAAAGGGGAATTCGTGCCGGGTCGTAGCACCGGCTTTCGGTACGCAAGTTTCCGTCAAGACAAATGAGCAATTCCTCGCGGCGCTGGACGCGCGAGGAATCCCCGTAATCTCGGCCTCCTCGGGAGTCGTCGTGTTCCAATACAACGGAGTTGAGGTGCACGCCGTCACGAACACTTCTCGATTGCATGAACAGCTTGAGAGTCAGCTTGGTGAGTTCGATCCGACTTGGACGTTGGTGTCAGATGATGATCCGGGGCAGCTAATGCTGGAAGCTGCGCTTGAAGCGAATCCTTCAACAGTTGTTTATCTGGTTCACACCCCGCAGGCGCTTCCTTTCGGCCCGAAAGGCTTTTTGCAGAATAGCACAAAACTTGATCTCGTCCGACAAACGGCTGGGATCATCACCGTTAGCGATCACGTTAAAAATTACATCAAGCAATGGAGTGGCCTGGATTCCGCCGCGCTCGCCTTTCCAGTCTACGGTTCTGGACCGTTTCCAGCTTTGGGACGCTTTGACGAAGGTTATGTCACTCTGATCAATCCTTGCGCAGTGAAAGGAATATCTATCTTTTTGGAACTTGCGCGGCGGATGCCTGCGGTCCAATTCGCCGGGGTTCCCACGTGGGGTACAACCAGGGCCGATCGAGCGGCAATGGAGCAGCTACCGAATGTTCGTTTGCTACCTCCCGCGGATAACATTGAAGACATATTGAGGCAAACGCGAGTCCTTTTGGTGCCATCGCTGTGGACCGAAAATTTCCCCTTAATTGTTACAGAAGCGATGCTTCGCGGAATTCCAGTGATCGGGAGCAATTCAGGTGGGCTGCCTGAGACGAAGCGAGGGGTCGATTATGTAATTCCAGTTCGTCTGATTGAGCACTATGAGAACCGCTTTGACGAGTTGGGCAATCCCGTCCCCGTAGTTCCGGAGCAGGACATCAAGCCGTGGGAGGAGACACTGCGAAAACTGCTTTCAGATCGCGCTCTGTACACAAAAATATCAAAGGCTTCACGCGAGGCTGCCTTGAGCTTCGTGTCCGGTATCGGGATTGAGCCGTTTGAGAATTATTTAAAGCACCTTCAGCCGGCCTCTCCAGTAAACCATGACAACTCAAAACGTGTTGAGCGGCAGGCTAGCCACAATGCCGAACTTCATTCATCGTTGAGTAAGCTTTCCCCGGAGCGGCTTGAACTGCTGGCGCGAAGGCTCAAGCGCAAGGGAGAGAGCGCCCAAAGGCCACACACAATTACTCGAAGGACCGGGGAGGACCCTGCGCCACTTTCCTTCGCTCAACAACGGATATGGTTTATTGATCAATTGCAGCCGGGTAATTCGGCCTACATTAATCTAGATGCTTTCCGGCTGACGGGTCGCCTCAATGTGGGGGCGTTGGAGCAGACCATTAACGAGGTTGTCAAACGTCATGAGGCGCTGCGGACCACATTCCCGACAGTGGATGAAGAGCCGGCGCAGGTCATCACTCAAACTCTGAGCGTGCCGGTGCCAATAGTTGATCTTAGCGATTTGCCGGCGGCGGTGTCGGAAAGCGAAACTGAGCGGCTGGTGAAAGAAGAAGCGCAGCGGCCCTTCGATTTATCACAAGGGCCACTACTGCGGACGACCTTATTGAGGCTCGGCGATGATGACCACATACTATTATTGGCGCTGCATCACATTGTCAGTGATGGGTGGTCTGGAGGAGTGCTCTTCCAGGAAATAACAACCCTGTACGAAGCATTTTCTGCAGGGAAGTCCTCACCCCTGCCGGAGCTTGCCGTGCAGTATGCGGACTATGCGGTGTGGCAGCGGGGATGGCTGCAAGGTGAAGTACTAGAGAAGCAGCTTTCGTACTGGAAGGAGCGTCTGAGCGGAGCGCCTCCAGTCTCGGAATTGCCGACCGATCGCCCGCGTCCGTCGGTGCAAAACTTTCGCGGCGCGCGCCAATCGGTGACGCTTTCCAAGAGCCTCGCCGAAGCACTCAGAATCTTAAGCCAACGCGAAGGCGCGACGATGTTCATGACCTTGTTGGCGGCATACCAGACACTGCTCCACCGCTACAGTAACCAGGAAGAGATTGTCGTCGGCTCTCCAATCGCGGGACGCACCCGACCGGAGACGGAAGGACTGATTGGCCTGTTCGTTAACACAATGGTTTTCCACACAGATTTTTCAGGAGACCCGAGTTTCCGAGAGTTGCTTGGGCGAGTGCGCGAGGTGGCCTTAGGTGCGTATGCGCACCAGGATGTACCGTTTGAGAAGTTGGTTGAGGAGTTGCAGCCGGAGCGTAGTCTAAGTCACACGCCGCTCTTTCAAATGATGTTCATTCTCCAGAATGCTCCAAGATTGGCGCTGAACTTGTCAGGGTTGACTCTCAAATCGCTGGAATTCGACAGCGGGACATCGCAGTTCGATGTGACGCTCTCGGTGGTCGAAGTGGCTGAAGGACTGCAGGCGAAGCTCGAGTACAACACAGATCTATTCGACGCGGCCACGATTACGCGGATGCTCAAGCACTTCCAAGTCCTATTGGAAGGCGTTGTCGCCAACCCCGATCAGAAACTCTCAGAATTGCCGCTCTTGACAGACGGGGAACGGCATCAGCTACTAGCGGAGTGGAACGATACGGCGGTTGATTATCCGCGTGACGCCTGCCTCCATAAGCTGTTCGAAACACAGGTCACTCGCACTCCGGAAGCGGTCGCACTCGTTTTTGAAGAGGACCAACTGACCTATGGAGAACTGAACCGGAAAGCCAACCAACTTGCGCGCTATTTGCGGAAGCTGGGAGTCGGTCCGGAGGTGCTGGTGGGCATCATGATGGAGCGCTCCATCGAGATGGTTGCTGGTCTCTTAGGTATCCTCAAGGCCGGCGGTGCATACGTCCCGTTGGACCCGGCCTACCCGCAGGAGCGGCTGTCGTTCATGCTGGAGGACGCGAGCGTCCCGGTGCTGCTGACGCAGCAAAGGCTCTCGGAGAGTTTGCCGCCGAGTGATGCGGAGGTGGTAATCATAGACACTCTGCGCGACGTGATTGCTGAGGAGGATGTTGAGAATCCGGACGGCAGCGCGACGGAAGATAACCTGGCCTATATGATCTACACCTCGGGTTCCACGGGCAGACCGAAGGGCGCGCTGAACACCCACCGTGGAATCTGTAATCGATTGTTTTGGATGCAAGATGCGTATCAATTAACGAGTGCCGACCACGTTCTCCAGAAGACGCCGTTCAGCTTCGATGTTTCAGTGTGGGAATTCTTCTGGCCGCTTTTGACCGGAGCGCGGCTGGTGCTGGCTCGACCGGCAGGGCATCAGGACAGCGGTTACCTGGTAAAACTAATCGCCGAACAAAGGATCACGACGCTGCATTTCGTGCCCTCTATGCTGCAAGTATTTTTGGAAGAGTCGGGGCTTGAGAGTTGCGCTTCTCTAAAGCGGGTGGTGTGCAGTGGGGAAGCATTACCTTTTGAACTTCAAGAGCGCTTTTTCGCTAGCCTCAATGCAGAACTCCATAACCTCTATGGGCCGACAGAGGCCGCCGTTGATGTGACGTTCTGGGAGTGTAAGCGGGACAGCGGTCTGCGGACGGTACCGATTGGCCAGCCAATTGCGAACACACAGATTTACTTGTTAGATCGTCGCTTGCAGCCAGTACCCATTGGCGTCGCCGGCGAACTGTACATCGGCGGCGTCGGCGTGGCGCGTGGCTACCTTAATCGTCCAGAGTTGACTGCCGAGCGGTTCATCGCCGATCCATTCAGCGCGAAAGATGGTGCGCGCCTGTACAAGACCGGTGACTTGGCACGTTACCTGCCGGATGGCAACATCGAGTATCTCGGGCGGATTGATGATCAAGTGAAGATACGCGGTTTTCGCATTGAGTTGGGGGAGATCGAAGCGGTACTTGGTCAACATGAGGCGGTGCGCGACGCGGTGGTGCTGGTGAGAGAGGACCAGCCGGGCGACAAACGGCTGGTGGCGTATGTGGTGGCGGCGCCGGCCGCGGCGGCGCCGGCCTTCAGTGAGCTACGAGGCTTTCTGAGCGAGAAGCTGCCGGAATACATGGTGCCGTCAGCTTATATTTTGTTGGATGAGATACCGTTGACGCCCAACGGAAAAGTGGATCGTCGGGCGCTACCCGTGCCTGATGAAGCGAGACCGGAGTTGGGAGGCGTATATGTAGCACCTAGCACCGAGCTTGAGGAGGCGGTAGCGGGTATCTGGGCGGAAGTATTGAAGGTGGAGCGGGTCGGCGTTCACGACAACTTCTTCGAGTTAGGTGGCCATTCGTTGTTGGTGACGCAGGTGGTGTCGCGACTGCGCAAGAGTTTGCAGGTTGAATTGCCGCTGCGCTCTCTCTTCGAGTCACCGACCGTGGTCGGGCTCGCGGAGACGATCAAAAAAGTGAAGCACAATGGAGTTGAGCACCAGGCGTCACCACCGATAGTGCGGGTTCCCCGAAAGCTATATCACCTGCAGCAACAGCAGAAGGATTGCTAGAGGTCGCCGAACTTAAGGACAGTTAACATAGATCGCTGTGATCGCAAGGTACAACTTCGTTATCACTTATTTTCTGCCACTTACTTTGGCTGAGGAAACTTGATGGCGCTTTATGGTGCCTCGCGGTATAAGAGCTACACCATAGCGTGAGCCGAATTATAGGCTTGAGCGAGCCAAAAGAAGTTTTAGAGAGAAGTAACAATACCGATGGTCCAGGAAGTCTTTGTCCTCCCAGTTTCTTTTGCTCAGCAGCGGCTGTGGTTCCTGGATCAAATGCAGCCTGGGAGCTCCCTGTTTAACCTCCCATTGTCAATCCGAATCAATGGCGCCCTGAATGTCGAGGCTTTACAGCAGACGCTAAATGAAATCATCTCCCGGCACGAGACGTTGCGGACGACGTTTGCGAGCGTGGACGAAGAGCCGGTCCAAGTCATATCACCGACGGCGAGCCTGCGGCTTCGGATTGTAGACCTTGGCCACTTGCCGGAAGATGAGCGCGAAGCGGAAGCTCAGCGCTTGGTCGGGGAAGAATCTCGACTCCCCTTTGATCTTGCAGCGGGACCGCTGTTGCGGGCCTCCTTGATGCGGCTGAGCGACCAGGAGCACGTGCTTATAATGACGATGCACCACATCATCAGCGACGGGTGGAGTGGTGGGGTACTCTTCCGGGAGATGGGTACGCTCTACGACGCGCTCGCTGCAGGTAAGCCGTCGCCGTTGGCAGAACTTCCCATCCAGTATGCGGATTACGCGGTATGGCAACGTGCATGGCTGGCGGGCGAAGTACTAGAGAGACAGCTTGCCTATTGGCGGGAGCGATTAGCGGGAGCGCCGGCAGTATTGGAGTTGCCGACCGACCGCCCTCGGCCCGTGGTGCAGAGTGTTCGCGGGGCGCATCACTCAACAGTGCTGTCGCCGCGCGTCGGCCAGGCACTCAGGGCCCTTAGCCTGCGCGAGGGAGCCACGCTGTTTATGACGATGCTGGCTGCCTTTCAGACGCTGCTACGTCATTATTCCGGGCAGGAAGATATTGTTTTAGGCTCCGATGTGGCTGGTCGCGCGCAGGCGGAGACAGAGGGGCTAATTGGCCTGTTCGCTAATCACCTCGTGTTGCGTGCAGACCTCTCAGGCGACCCGACTTTCCGAGAGTTGCTGGCCCGGGTCAGGGCGGTGGCCCTCGAAGCGTATGCGAATCAAGACATCCCGTTTGAGAAGTTAGTGGAGGCACTGAGACCGAAGCGCAGTCTGAGCTACACGCCGATCTTTCAGGTCCTATTCACGCTTCAAAATAAATCCGAGCAGTTGCAGCAACCTGCGGGCCTGACATTGAGCCCCGTAACTATTCACAGTGGGACAGCGAAGTATGATTTGACCATGTTTATAGATGAGACCGAGCAAAGTCTGATCGGTACGATGGAGTACAGCGCCGACCTCTTCGACGCCTCTACTATCACCCGAATGGCAAGTCACTTTGAGACGCTGCTCGGAGGTATTGTGGCACGGCCCGACGCCCGGCTGAACGCGTTATGTGAAATGCTGGTCGAAAATGAAAAGAAACAGCGAATTGTCGAAAAGAAAGAGCGTGAAGAATCCAACTTGAGAAAGTTTAAGAGTATTAAGCCTAAGGCAGTCAGTGTGCCGCATGGAAAGACGACTGCTTGATTTAACAGATGATGCTTGCCGGGAGCAATTTATAAAAAACAGGAGATCTCGTCATGCTTAAAAGCGACCAACAAAATCTTGAATTGGTTGAATCCGTAGATTCGGTCGATAAATTAAACGCGAAATTTTACGGGAGATTCCCCTATCCGTGGCTGGCGGTAAAATTTGACTACCTGCTCGATCCTGGTTTTGAGACAGCGATGCTCAACCAAAGCCTCGGCGACTGGGAAAATACGGTTCTGCGTAAGAACTCGAAGATTTGGGTCGCTGGGTGTGGCACGAACTTAGCGATTTCCACCGCCCTGAGATTCCCGGCGGCGACCGTGTTGGGTTCCGACCTGTCAAGCAAATCCCTCGAGGCGTGTAGCAAAGCTGCCAGGCAGTTGGGCATTTCAAACCTGGAACTTAAGGAAGAAAGCATCAATCACGTTGGGTACACAGAGCAATTCGACTACATAATTTGTACCGGCGTGATTCATCATAATGCTGATCCCAAAGCCACCCTGGGTAAGTTAGTCGCCGCGCTCAAACGGACCGGCATTATGGAACTGATGGTTTACAACCTGTATCACGAGATCATACCGACCGCCTTTCAGAAGGCTGTGAGAATTATCGGGAATGGCAACGCAAGCACAATTGATCTCGAACTAGAACTATCTATTACGAAAGCTCTGGTTAACCAATTTCCAATTAAGAATTCCATCGCCTCTTTCTTGACTAAGTATGATGATTGTCCGGAAACCATGTTGGCGGATGAGCTGTTCCAGCCGGTGCTATACAGTTATACGGTCGAGTCGCTCGAGGAATTAGCCGATAGTTGTAATTTGGAACTGTTAACTCCCTGCATTAACTTGTTCGATAAGACGGAAGAGAAATTCTCCTGGAATATGGAATTTCCTAATCTTGATTTACAAGCCCGTTACGAAGCATTGCCCGATACACGTCGCTGGCAAGTATCAAACCTGCTGCTGCTTGAAAAATCACCAATGCTCTGGTTTTATTTTCAACGGAAGGACGCCGGTCGGCAAAGAAAATCCGAAAAGCAAATATGCGAAGAATTCCTCAATACGACGTTCGAAAAGGCCGGGGCGAAGCAAAGATGCTACATCATGGGGAATGATGGAAAATATAAACTGTCGCCTAATACCAGATCCTTTCCCATCGCGTCGCCTGACCCTTCAGTTAACGCGATTCTCGATGCAGTTGATGGGAAGACTCCGATGCGGGACATTCTTCAGCGGCTCGGAGTAAGGATTACATTCCAGGCTGTGAATCAAATTCGCATCAGACTTACTAACTCAGCATTTCCTTATCTGAAGGCGGTTCGTTCGGTTGCAGACCACGAACCTGGGCAACCGCACGCGAGTCTCGGTAAGCGTCAACAAACATTCTCTGAAGATAAAAAGCAACCTCCGGTTATGCAACAAAAAGAACGCGAAGAATCTGGCTGGAAGAAATTCAAAAGCATCAAGCCGAAGCCTGTCAGCCTGCCACAAAAGAAATTAGTTAAAATGGATTATCTGCGGCCTGAAGAAACACTGCCGCTGGTGCTTCGACCCGCTGAAGCGGACATTAACCTCGCTGATTGGTCGAGAAACAATTCGGAGTTTATCGAGCCACAGTTGTTAAAACATGGTGCGATACTGTTCCGCGGATTCGATGTAACTGCGGTGTCTGAGTTTGAGGAGTTTGCATTAAGCATTTGCCCTCAGTTGTACAACGAAAATGGCGAGCACCCGCGAAAAGCGATAAGCGGTAATGTTTATACTCCGACATTTTACCCGGCCGATAAAAGCATCCTGTGGCATAACGAAAACACCTTCAATCATAACTGGCCGATGAAGATTTGGTTTTGTTGCCTAATGCCGGCACGAGAGGGCGGAGAAACTCCAATCGTTGATTCTCGGTTGGTGTATAAACGCATCGACCCGAAGATCAGAGAGCGATTCGAACGGGGTGTGATGTATGTTCGTAATTACGGGGAGGGTTTAGGTCTTGACTGGCAAACTGTCTTTCGCACTACTGACCGGTCCGCTGTCGAAGAGTATTGCAGGAAGGCCTTTATCGACTTTGAGTGGAAGGATAACGACGGCTTGAGAACGAGTTGTGTGCGTCCAGGTATGACGAAGCATCCGAAGACGGGCGAGCTGTCCTGGTTTAATCAAGCTCAGCATTGGCATACATCATGCTTAGATCCTGAGTTGCGCGGGTCGCTGCTCGAGATGTTTCGTGAAGAAGACCTGCCACGCACTTGCTACTACGGCGACGGCTCGCCGATCGAAGACTCCACGATGCACGAAATTCTGGAGGTCTACCGGCAGGCGGAGGTGAGTTTCCGATGGCAGGCCGGAGATATCCTGATGCTCGATAATATGCTCACCGCGCATGGTCGCAACTCCTTTGTCGGAGAGCGCAGAATTCTCGTGGCGATGGGAGAAATGCTTAATTATGATAATATTTAAATTTACTTATTGTAACCTTCATTGTTTTTCCAATATCCAGCCCCTTGGACAACGATCGATCAGATTTTAGTCAGTCGACCGTGATTAGGATTGCTCTCCCTCTTAGACGTTTACCTTATTGTTCGCCCCAGTCGTAATTACTTGGCAAATGACCGGCCCGCGGGTTGGCATTGTTTTAGTGCTCATTATGACGTTTTGTGAGGAATTTGCTGGAGGAAACATATGTCGGAGCAAGTGATTGAGGGATTTCGGCTCTCTCCACAGCAAAAACACGTGTGGTTATCGGGGCAGGGAGACGGCACTGGGTATCGCTCCGTCTGCGCGATGACTCTCGACGGCCCGCTTGACGTGGCGCGCCTGAAGTCGGCGATCGGCGAAGCGGTGATGCGTCATGAAATCCTGCGCACCAGCTTTCAACGCATGGCTGGCATGAAGGTGCCGGTGCAGGTCATCAACGATGAGGGCAACTTCGCCTGGAATCGGGTTGATCTGAGCGGGGCGGATGCAGAGAGCCAAGCGGCCAAGGTCAGAGAATTGTACGAGCAGGAATCTCAACGTTGTGATGAAGTTAATCAGGGGACAGTGTTGCAGGCCACGATGGTGGAGATAGCCTCGGAGAGTTATGCGTTAGTGCTGGGGTTATCGGCGCTGTGCGCCGATAGCTGGACGTTGCGAAATCTGGTGAATGAAATACGTCTTAATTACAGCGCAGACGGTCATCCGATCGATCAATCTGCCGACGAAGTGACGCAATACCTCCAATTCTCTGAGTGGCAAAATGAGATGCTGGAGAGCCAGGATGAACAGGCGCAGCGAGGCCACGCTTATTGGCGGAAACAAGCTGAAGGCGCGCTAGTCGAACTAACGCTGCCCTTTGAATCGCGACCGACGATAGCTCAGGCGACGTCGTCAGCAGCGCCCGAGCGTGTTGCAGTGCAGCTAGATGCAATCGTCGTCAATGCCCTCGACACCCTAGCGGCAGATTATAGTAGCAGCGCGGCCAATGTGTTATTTGCATGCTGGCAGATGCTGTTGTGTCGTTTGAGTGGGCAAGCCGAAGTTACAGTTAAATATGTCTGTGATGGCCGCCAGTATGAAGAGATGCATCACGCGGCAGGGTTGTTTGCCAAAGCAGTGCCGGTCCGCAGTGGGATCAAAGGCGAGACACGATTAAGCAGCTTGGTGCAGCATGTCGGTGAAGCAGTCGGCGAAGCAACGGAGTGGCAGGCCTTCTACAACTGGGAGGCAGGTCGCAGCGAGGGAGATGCTGAACCGAGCGGCGCAATCGGTTATGAATATGGTCAGTACCCGGCGAGGCAGTTTGCTGATGGAGTAGGGTTCGAGGTGAAGCAACAGCAGAGCCGGATTGAGCGCTTCAAGCTGAAGCTCAGTTGCGCGCGCGTCGGTGCCTCGCTGCAAGCGGAGATCGAATACGATCCGCGTGTCTATGAGCGTGCTACTGTCATACGCGTCACAAATCATTTTGCGCAATTAGTCTCGAGCGTCCTTCAGCAGCCGGAAAATTTAATCAGCCAATTCAACCTGCTCAGTGATCGCGAGCGCCAGCAACTGCTGATAGAGTGGAATCAAACCGCGGCTGAATACCCGCGTTACCAATGCTTCCACGAGTTGTTTGAAGTGCAAGTCGCCCGGACCCCCGATGCGGTCGCCGTTGTCTTCGAAGGCGAGCACCTTACATATCGCGAGTTGAACGGGCGAGCGAATCAACTGGCGCATTACTTAAGAGAGCGCGGCGTCGGACCCGACGTGCTGGTCGGCATCATGATTGAGCGCTCGGTGGAGATGGTGGTCGGCGTTCTCGGCATCCTGAAGGCCGGCGGAGCGTATGTGCCCCTCGATGCGACGTACCCACGAGAGCGGCTGGCCTTTATGTTGAAAGACGCCGCGGTGCCCGTGCTGCTCACCCACCAGCGGCTGGTGGAGGTGGCGCCACCGTCTGAAGCGCACATCGTGTGCGTGGACACCGACTGGCAAAGAATTGCCGAGCAGGGAGGGGAGAACGTGAAGAGCGAGAGTGGAGCAGAGAACCTCGCCTATGTCATCTATACATCTGGCTCCACAGGCACGCCAAAGGGCTGCATGATTACTCAGCGGGGCCTTGTTAATTATCTTAGTTGGTGTACAAAGGAGTATCGAGTGAGCGCAGGTAGCGGCACCGTGGTCCACTCTCCGCTCGGGTTCGATTTAACAGTCACCAGCGTGTTTTCTCCTCTCCTCATCGGGCAACGCTTAGTCCTCCTCCGCGATGATCAAGGGATTGATTCGCTTGGCGCTGCACTTCATGGGGAAGGAGACTTTAGTCTTATCAAACTCACCCCTTCGCACCTCGAGGTGCTGGCCCAGCAGTTCACAGCGACGGAAGTTGGCGGGCGCACACGGGCGCTTATTATTGGTGGCGAAGCGTTGGTGGGCGAAAGCATTTCATTTTGGCAAGAACACGCGCCGGAAACGAGACTCATCAACGAATATGGACCGACCGAGACAGTCGTTGGATGCAGCGTATTTGAGGTTCCGAGAGGGACGAGTATAACGGGCCCGGTGCCGATTGGGCGTCCGATTGCGAATACACAATTGTACGTGCTCGACGGCCACATGAACCCGGTCCCTATCGGTGTCTCGGGGGAGCTATACATAGGTGGCGACGGCGTGGCCAGAGGCTACTTGAACAGACCGGAGTTGACGGCGGAACGGTTTATCGTCGACCCGTTCAGGAGCGAGGCGGGCGCCCGGCTCTACAAGACCGGCGATCTGGCGCGCTATCTGCCGGATGGTAACATCGAGTACTTAGGGCGCCTTGATGATCAAGTGAAGATACGCGGGTTCCGCATTGAGTTGGGGGAGATCGAAGCGGTGCTTGGTCAACAGCCGACAGTGCGCGATGCGGTGGTGATGGTCAGAGAGGACGAACCGGGTGACAAACGGCTGGTAGCGTATGTAGTGGCGGCGCAGGACGAAGCGGCACCGACCGACAGTGAGTTGCGTAGCTTCTTGAAGGAGAAACTACCTGAGTACATGGTTCCGTCAGCGTATGTGGTGCTGGACGAGATACCGTTGACCGTTAATGGTAAGGTGGATAGACGAGCGTTGCCGGCGCCGGATGAAGCCCGGCCGGAGTTGGAAGGAGTCTATGTAGCGCCGCGGACCGCGGTGGAGGAGGCGGTGGCGGGGATCTGGGCGGAAGTGTTGAAGGTTGATCGGGTGGGTGTTCACGACAACTTCTTCGAGTTGGGTGGTCATTCGTTGTTAGCGACGCAGGTGATTTCTCGAGTGCGTAAGAGTTTGCAGGTCGAGTTACCGTTGCGCTCGTTGTTTGAGTTTCCGACGGCGGCGACGTTGAGCGAGAGAGTCGAGGCGGCCCGGCAGTCGAACGAGGTTTTGCATGATACACCGATTCCGCGCGCCTCGCGTGATAAAGAAATGCCCCTATCATTCGCGCAGGAACGTTTATGGTTTATTGACCAATTGGAGCCCGGAGGCTCCGCTTATAACGTTCCTGACACGATGCGACTAACGGGCCGTCTCAATGTTGAAGCCCTCCGTCAGGCGCTGGATGGGATAGTCGCCCGGCACGAATCGCTGCGGACTAGTTTTCCTGTTGTGCAGGGCCGGCCTGCGCAGGTCGTTGCGCCCAGTCTTAATTTGGCACTGCCGATTATCGACCTGGGCGGGTTAGCAGAGAGTCAGCGCGAGGCCGAGGCTCTGCGGTTGGTAGCAGAGGAGGTTCAACGTCCGTTTGATCTTTCGCGTGTTCCACTGGTGCGGGCGCGGCTGTTTCGCATTGACGAGGAAGATCACATCCTCGTGTTGACGCTGCACCACATCATCAGCGACGGATGGTCAATGGGCGTGTTGTTTCGCGATTTGGGAACGCTGTACGAAGCCTTCGCTGCCGGCCAACCATCGCCGTTGGAAGGGTTGCCGATACAGTATGCGGATTATGCGGTGTGGCAAAGAGAAGGGCCGCAAAGCGAAGTGTTATCCAAACAGCTTTCATATTGGAAAGAGCAATTAGCGGGCGCGCCGGCGGTGGTGGAGTTGCCGACCGATAAGCCGCGCCCGCGGGTCCAGAACTTTCGCGGCGCGCGTCAGTTTGCGACGCTTCCAAAAAATTTGTCGCAAGCCCTTGAAGATCTCGGCCGCCAGGAAAACGCCACGATTTTTATGACGCTGGTAGCGGCCTTTCAGACGCTGCTTGCGCGCTATAGTGGTCAGGAAGATATCAGCATCGGCACTGATGTAAGCAATCGCACACGCACGGAGACTGAGGGGTTGATCGGATTCTTCCTCAATCATTTGGTGCTCCGCACGGATTTGTCAGGAAATCCCACTTTCCGTGAATTGCTGGCGCGGGTGCGCGAGACGGCGTTGGATGCTTACGCGCATCAGGACGTATCCTTTCATAAATTGGTTGAGGTCCTGAAGCCGGAGCGGAGCCTGAGCCATACGCCGCTGTTCCAGATATTGTTTGTGCTCCAAAATGCGCCGACAGAGTCGTTGAAGTTAACCGGTCTGACTTTGCGTCAATTGGATTTTGATCGCGAAATGTCAAAGTTTGATTTAGCGCTTTTCATTGAAGAGACTGGAGAGGGACTAGTTGGAAACTGGGTGTATAAAACCGATCTCTTTGAGGCCGCCACCGTGACTCGAATGGCCGGTCATTTTGAGACGTTGCTGGAAAGCATCGTGGCCCAACCCGATGCTCGGCTGAGCGCTCTGGAGATGCTTACTGAGAGTGAAAAGAGGCAACAAGCCGTGGAAACCAGAGAGCGCGAAGCATCGCAGATCAAGAAGTTGAAGAGCGCGAAGCGAAAAACAGTCAATTTATCGCAAGTGAATCCGGTAAAAACGAGTTACCTGAAACCTGAAGAACCGCTCCCGTTCGTGGTTCAACCCAACATCCGTGACCTGGATCTGGCAGACTGGGCTCAGAGTAGCCGCGAATTCCTTGAAGCGGAGTTACAAAAGCAAGGAGCCATATTATTTCGTGGATTCGATATTAAAGCCGTCTCTGAATTTGAGCGATTGGCCCTGGCCATTTGTCCTGAGTTGTTCGGTGAGTATGGCGACCTGCCTCGTGAGGATGAGGGCGGTAAAGTCTATGGCTCGACGCCTTACCCCGCCAACCAGGCGATCCTCTTTCACAATGAGAGTTCGCACATGCATCGGTGGCCGATGAAAATATGGTTTCACTGCGTGACGGCCGCGCAGCAGGGAGGAGAAACACCAATCGTTGACTGTCGCAAAGTGTACCAGCGCCTCAGCCCACCAGTCAGGGAGAGATTCGAGCAGCACGGGGTGATGTATGTTCGTAACTACACCAATGGTTTGGACGTGGATTGGCAGGAATTCTTTCAAACGACAGATAAGGCTGTAGTGGAAAACTACTGCCGTAAGGCTTTTATAGATTTCGAGTGGAAGAATGACGACAGCTTGAGGACCCGTCAAGTTTGCCGCGCGGTGGCACAACATCCGAAGACGGGGCAGACGGTGTTCTTCAATCAAGTACAGTTGCACCACATATCTTGTTTGCAGCCATCGGTGCGGGCGTCGCTGCTGGCGGTGTTCCGTGAAGAAGACCTGCCACGAAACTGTTATTACGGCGATGGTTCGCCAATTGAAGACTCGGTGATGCAGGAAGTATTGGAAGTATATCGCCAGTCGGCTGTGAACTTCCCGTGGCAGGAGGGCGACATCCTGATGCTGGACAATATGCTAACCGCTCACGGCCGAAATCCCTTTGCAGGTCCGCGAAAAATCGTGGTGGCGATGGGAGAAATGATTAACAATAAAGATGTCTAGCATCGATCGGTGCTTTTAATATAGATGACAAGTCAAACGCCCGGGCAGGTGATTGAGGGTTATCGGCTCTCCCCCCATCAGAAACATTTGTGGCTGCTGCAGCAAGACGGCACACCCTATCGCTCCGTCTGCGCTGTTACTCTTGCCGGAACGCTGGACGCCGCGCGGCTGGAGTCCGCCATCGGCGAAGTGGTCAAGCGTCATGAAATCCTGCGCACGAGCTTTCATCGTATGCCCGGTATGAAGGTGCCGGTGCAGGTGGTCCACGAGAGCAGCAGCTTTGGATGGCGGAAAATCGATCTGAGCACTGACCTTGCTCAGGACGCCTCACTCATGAACCTCTATGACCAGCAGCGGGTATATAGCAGTGACTTTGAAGGGGAGACGGTATTGCAGGCGACGCTGGTAGCGCTATCGCCCGACAAGCATGTTTTGATAGCCGGGATGCCCGCGTTGTGCGCGGATGCGCAGACGCTGCGAAACTTGTTAGGCGAAATAAGTCGATGCTACAGCGTATCCCCCGATCATTCGGCCGAAGATCCATTTCAGTACGCTGATTTCTCCGAGTGGCGAAACGAGATGGTGGAGGCCGAGGAGGAAGAGGCGAAGCGAGGCCGTGCTTACTGGCTTAAAGAAGGAGCGAGCGCGCAAGCATCCGTGACCTTGCCATTCGAGGTACGTCGGACCAAGGAAGCCGAAGCACGCGTCGCAGTGCCTGAGCGGGTCGAGGTGCGGATCGATGCGACGTTGGCACGTGTCGAAAGGCTGGCGGCGCAATGTGAGGCTACGACGGAAGCCGTATTTTTGTCTTGCTGGCAGACGCTTTTATGGCGCCTAAGCGGGCAAGCTGAGATGCTTGTTGGTTATGTCTCTGATGGGCGCAAGTACGAAGAACTGCACGGGGCGGCAGGGTTGTTTGCCAAAGCAGTGCCTGTGCGCGTGGAGATCGAGGGAAGCACGCGATTAAGCGATTTCGTCCATCGTGTGTGCGGGAAAGTAAGTGAAGCGAAAGAGTGGGAAGCTTACTACGACGGGTCGGAAGCAGCGAGCATTAGCGAATTGGACGCAGCAATCGGCGGGGCCGGTTATGAATTCCAGCAACGCGAGCCGGCCCAGTATGAAGCGCGTGGTGTGCGATTTGGCATTGAGCTGCTGTACAGTCGAATTCAGCCCTTCAAGCTGAAGCTGAATTGCGTGCGAGCGGGTGAATCGTTGTGGGCGGAGATTGAATATGACGGGCGCGTGTATGAACGCGCCGACGTCGAGCGCATCGGAGCCTACTATCAGGAATTGCTCTCCAGTGCCATCGCGCAGCCGGGAGCTCAACTGGGCCGTTTGCAGCTCTTAACCGAGCATCAACGACAAGAGCTCATCTCGAAATGGAACCTGACGACTGCCGAGTACCCTCGCGACCGTTGCATTCATCAATTGTTCGAAGCGCAGGTGGAACGCACGCCGGATGCGCCGTCTATAGTCTCGGCGGATCAACAAATTACCTACCGCGAATTGAACGAAAGGGCCAACCAGTTAGCCAATCACTTACGTCAACTCGGTGTCGGCCCGTCTGCCGTGGTCGGTCTGCTGATGAATCGCTCAATCCAGATGATGGTAGGTGTGCTTGGCATCCTCAAAGCCGGCGCCGCTTACTTGCCGCTGAACACTGACCATCCGGCGGCACGCCTCTCGCATCAGCTGAGCGACGCCGCGGCAGCCGTGTTAGTGACGGAAGCGAAACTGGCTGCAGAGTTGCCGAAGTATGAGGGCCGCGTGCTGTGCCTGGATCGTGATTGGGATCAAATCGAGAGTGCGCCGGTAAGCAATCCGGAGCCGGTCGCATCCCCTGAAGACTTCGTCTATGTAATCTACACGTCGGGATCGACGGGAGTGCCGAAGGGCGTGGCTGTCCGTCACCGCAACTTAGTCAACTACACACATGCCATCTCGCAGCAGTTGCAACCCGGAGCTACGGGTGAGAATCAGCGGGCGGCAGCGAACGAAGTGCACACCGGGGGCGCGGCTTCTGCTACGGCGCGGCAATGGCAGTATGCGTCGGTGACGACGATCAGCGCGGATTTGGGCAACACCAGCATCTACCCGGCGCTCACATCCGGCGGCTGCCTGCACTTGATAAGCCACGATGCGGCGACCGATGCGGCAAGCTTCGCGCACTACCTCGAACAGCATCCCGTAGATGTATTGAAGATCGTGCCGTCGCACCTGAGCGCGTTGCTGGCGTCGAGCGATGGGCGGCGAGTGTTGCCACAAAGGTATCTGGTCTTCGGAGGAGAGGCGCTTTCGTGGGAACTGGTCAGGCGGGTCAGGGAGAGCTTGGGCGGAAGTCAGACGTGCCGCATCATCAACCATTACGGGCCGACGGAGACGACGGTAGGGTCGCTGACTTATCACTTAGGCGAGGCGAACGACAAGCAGCAGCAGTCAGCCGAGCAGTCGGCGACGGTGCCTATCGGCAAACCGATTGCGAACACCCAAGCGTACATTCTGGATGAGCAGCTAGAGGTCGTGCCTACCGGCGTCGTCGGTGAACTCTACGTTGGCGGCGAAGGAGTGGCAGCCGGGTACTTGCACCAGGAGGAGCAGACTAAAGAGCGATTCATCGTCGACCCATTTAGCGAACATGCCGGAGCACGGATGTACAAAACGGGCGACCTGGTGCGTTACTTGCCGGAAGGCAGCATCGAGTTCCTCGGACGGCGTGACGATCAGGTGAAGATCAGAGGCTATCGCGTGGAGTTGACGGAAGTTGAGGCGGTGCTCAGAGAGCAGGAGACGGTGAGGGAAGCGATCGTCGTTGCCAGAGAGGATCAACCCGGTGATAAGCGCCTAGTCGCGTACCTCGTCGCAGCCCACGAGCAGGCGTTGAAGACTGATAAGCTGCGCGCTTTTCTGAGAGAGAAATTACCCGAATACATGGTGCCGCAGACGTTCGTGCTGCTGAAGGCGTTGCCGTTGACACGCAATGGCAAAGTTGACCGCAGTGCATTGCCCGCCCCTGAACAAGAGCAAGCCGAGTTGCGAAGGGATTTTGTGCCGCCTCGTACTCCGGCAGAGGAAGTGCTAGCTGGAATCTGGGCCGAAGTGCTCGGGCTTGAGCAAGTGAGCATTCACGATAACTTCTTTGGGTTAGGTGGACATTCCCTGCTCGTCACGCAGGTCATCTCGCGTGCGCGCGCGGCGTTCGAAGTAGATCTACCTCTGCGCAGCATCTTTGAATCGCCGACCGTGGCCGGGCTGGCTGACGGCATCGAGGCCGCTCGTCAAGCTGAAAAGAGCATGCCATCTCCTGCTATAGTGCCCGTCTCACGGCAGAAAAATCTCCCCCTTTCGTTCGCGCAGCAGCGTCTGTGGTTTTTGGATCAGCTGGAACCCGGTAGCTTTCTGTATAACGTACCGCGCGCTTTCCGGATCAGCGGCGACCTTAATGTGGAGGCGTTGCGGCGAACATTTGATGTCATCGTCGCTCGCCATGAGGTGCTACGGACCACGTTTGCGACGGTGGATGGAAATCCGGTGCAAGACATCGCGGAGAGCTTGAGTGTCGGGCTACCAATCGTGGACTTGAGCCAGTTACCGGAGCGTGAGCGTGAGGCGGAGGCGCAGCGGCGAGTGTTGGAAGAAGCCCAGCGTCCATTCGACTTGCAGTCCGGTCCACTGCTGCGAACCGGTCTGCTGCGGCTCGGCGAAAAAGAGCATGTGCTGCTCTTGACGATGCATCATATCGTGAGCGACGGGTGGTCAGCAGGGATCTTGTTTCGTGAACTCCGAGCGCTTTACGAAAGCCTCTCGACAGACCTCTCGACAGACCAGCCTCCGCCGTTACCGGAACTTCCCATTCAGTATGCGGACTATGCGGTGTGGCAGAGGAAGTGGCTGCAAGGTGAGGTGTTGGAGAAGCAGCTTGCTTACTGGCGAGAGCAGCTGGGCGGTGATTTGCCGGTGACGGAACTTCCAACAGATCGTTCGCGGTCAGCGGAGCAGACCTTTCGCGGCACGTATCGCTTCGTGACATTCCCGAAGGGAATAATGGATGGACTCGATGCGCTCAGCCAGAGCGAAGGAGCGACGCTCTTTATGACGCTGTTGGCAGCCTTTCAGACGCTGCTCTCGCGCTACAGCGGGCAGGAAGAAATGATCGTCGGTTCAACTACTGCGGGTCGCAACCGAGCGGAGATTGAAGACCTCATCGGGTTCTTTACCAATACGCTGATGCTACGGACAAATTTGTCTGGCGATCCGAGTTTCCGGGAGTTGCTGGGTCGAGTGCGTGAGGTCACCATCGGTGCGTATGCGCATGAGGACGTGCCTTTTGAGAAGCTGGTCGAGGAGTTGGACCCGGAACGGATTATGAGCCGTAAGTTACTATCGCGGGTGAGATTCGCGCTTGATAACGCGCCGCAGCCTTTGCATTTCCCGGGCCTCACGCTGAGTCGGTTCGAATACGACGGTGGCATGGCGAGGTACGATCTGGCCCTCTTTATGGAGAAGTCAGAGCAGGGTCTCAGTGCGTATTGGACATACAAAACCGATCTCTTCGACGCGGCTTCCATCACCCGAATGTCGAATTCCTTTGAAACTTTATTAAGCAGCATCGTGGCCCGGCCCGATGCGCAACTGAGTGCGCTTAAGGCAGAGCTGGTCGAAGCCGACAAGCAACAGCAAGCTGCGGAAAAAGGGGAACGCAAGGAATCCAAGCTCAAGAAGTTGATGAGCGTGGCGCCCAAGCCTGTCAGCATCGTGCAGGAAAAACTGGTGAAGACGGATTACCTTAGTCCCGGACAAATCTCTCCTTTAGTCGTCCAGCCTGAAGAGAGCATCAATCTCGTCACGTGGGCCAGGAGCAATCGGGAATTCATCGAGACGGAGTTGCTCAAGCATGGCGCGCTGCTTTTCCGTGGCTTCAAGCTGGGTTCAGATACTGAGTTCGAACAATTTATCGCCGCCATCTCCGGAGAGTTGCTGGAATACTCTTACCGTTCGACGCCGCGCACACAAGTGAGCGGCAGAATCTACTCATCAACTGAATATCCACACGATCAATCTATTCCGCTGCATAACGAGATGTCTTATTCCTCTAGCTGGCCGATGAAAATTTGGTTCTCGTGCGTCAAGTCGGCCGAGCGGGGAGGAGAAACTCCCATCGCCGATAGCCGGAAGGTTTATGACCGCATCAACGCAAAAATCAGGGATCGATTCGCTGATAAGGGAGTGATGTACGTCAGAAACTATGGCGATGGACTGGACTTGTCGTGGCAAAACGTCTTCCAAACCGAGAACAAATCGGATGTCGAAGAGTTTTGCCTAAAGGCCGGCATTGAGCTGGAGTGGACAAATAATAATCGTTTGAGAACCCGTCAATTGTGCCAGGCGGTGGCTACCCATCCGAAGGTCGGCGGAATGGTCTGGTTCAATCAAGCTCACCTTTTCCACGTCTCGAGTCTGGAATCGGATATACGCGAATCGTTACAATCATCGTTTGGGCCGGCAGGCCTTCCGCGCAATGCTTATTACGGTGATGGTTCGCAGATCGAAGATGATGTGCTGGATGAAATTCGTGACGTGTACCGGCAGGAACAAGTAGTTTTCCACTGGCAGGAAGGAGACATACTGATGCTTGACAACATGCTAATGGCACACGGACGAACACCATTTATCGGTCCTCGGAAGGTGCTGGTGGGAATGGCTGAACCATTCAACGTGATAATGTTATAGTATAAAGGTCCGATCCCTCCCTAGAGGTTCCCTGGTTTGGTAATTTGTAAGTATATCAGTTACCCGCTGGTGTAAGTCTTAACTGCAAATCACGCCGCTTCACCATAATCAAGCAGACTAGAAGAGTTATGGTAGTTGGAAGTCCATTTTAATAGCGACAAGGGTTGCGCTCGGCCGACGAATTGTTAAGCAGCAAAACATTTGGCTCGAACGAATTGGAGATCTGAAACATGCTGAGGGAAGCTATTGAGGGTTTCCGTCTCTCTCCGCAACAAAAGCATCTCTGGCAGTTGCAGCAGGGAAGTGCGGCGTACCGCGCGCAGTGCGCAGTTCTGTTCAAAGGAGTTCTGCGTCCGGAAAACTTGAAAAAGGCTTTATTCAAAGTAGTCGAGCGACATGAAATCTTTCGTACCACCTATCGCTGCCTGCCCGGAATGGCGATTCCTCTTCAGATCGTGGTCGAGACCAGCACACCAGTTTGGAGCGACTTAGAACTCCGCGAGTACGAGGCTCAGAAACAAGAAAATAAGATCGAAGAGCTTTTCATGAAAGAGAGCAGGCGTCCGTTCGACTTCGAGCAGGGGCCGTTGATGCACGCAACTCTCCTCACGCTGTCGGCGGACGAGCATGTATTGCTCCTCAGCGTACCCACTTTATGCGCGGACGCCTGGTCGCTGAGGAATATCGTTAAGGAAATAAATCGGTTTTATTCTGAGAGTGCGAAGGATGATGAAGAAGCTGACGAGCTCCTCCAATACGTCCGATTCTCGGCGTGGCAAAACGAGTTGCTAGAGGCTGATGATGAGACTGCCCAGCAGGGTAAAGCCTACTGGCGCAAACTGGGCATTTCTTCTCTGCCTGCAGTGACGCTTCCCTTCGAGGCCAAACCAGACATACCTGATGCCTATGCCCCTGAGATTGGCGCGTTCGAGATTGCTATAGAGGTTACCGCACAGATCGAGGCGATTGCTGCAAAGTATGAGACCTCAGTTCCGATCATCCTGCTGGCTTGCTGGCAGACGCTGTTATGGCGCCTGACCGGGCAGTCGGAGATCGTTGTGAGCAACGTCAGTGATGGCAGAGAGTACAAAGAGTTGCAGGAAGCGATGGGGCCGTTTGCTAAGTCGCTGCCGATTGTTTGCCGGTTTGAAGGCGGGCTGCGATTCAGGGACATCATTGAGGTCGTTGCCCGGGCAGTTCGCGAAGCTCGCGAGTGGCAGGACTATTTTATACCGGAGCAGAATGGAAGCGGGGCTGGATCTGGCCTTGATCTCCCGATGGGCTTCGAATTCGAGGAAAGAGACGAGCACAGCAACGCCGGTGGAGAGACATTTTCAATCTACAAACAATACATCTGTTCCGATCCTTTCAAAGTCAAGATGACGTGCATTCGTACCGGCGAGACTCTCAAAGCGAAGATTGATTACGATCTGAAGCTGTTCCGGCGAGAGGACGTTGAGCGGATAGCAGAGCAGTATGTGGAGCTGCTCGCGAGCGCCGCGCGCGAGCCGGAGGCAAAGGTCAGCCACTTGAATCTGCACAGTTCGCGCGCGCGTCAACAATTGGTGTCGGACTGGAACGCGACGAGCGTTCCGTTTGCGCGTCACTTGTGCATCCACGAACTGGTTGAAGCACAGGCGGAGCGCACGCCGGAGGCGTCGGCGGTTGTGTCTGAAGATGAGCGGATCACGTATCGAGAGTTGAACGAACGCGCTAATCAACTGGCGCACCATCTGCGGCGGCTGAATGTCGGCGCGTCATCCATCGTCGGATTGTTGGTCGAACGGTCGATCGAGATGATGGTCGGTCTACTGGGGATTCTGAAGGCCGGCGCGGCCTATCTGCCGTTGAATACGGAGCATCCCGGAGCGCGTCTGCTCCATCAGTTGACGGACGCCGGGGCTGCCGTGCTGGTGACGCACGAGAGGGTGGCGGCAAACGTGCCGGAGTACGGTGGCCGTGTGTTGAGATTGGATCGAGACTGGGAGCAAGTGTCCGCGGAGTCGAAGAGTAACCCGCAACCGTTGGCAACGGCGGAAGATTTGGCTTATGTAATCTACACGTCGGGATCGACGGGATTGCCAAAGGGGGTGGCGGTCAGGCATCGCAATTTGGTGAACTACACGCAGGCGATTTGTCGACAGTTGAAAGCGGATAGCAACGGAGCCGGCGACGCTCGGCAGTGGCAGTATGCCAGTGTCACGACCGTTAGCGCCGATCTAGGGAACACAAGCATTTATGCGGCGCTCGCATCGGGTGGTTGCCTCCATCTGGTGAGCTATGAGGTGGCGACCGATGCCGAGCACTTCGGGCGCTACATGTCGGAGCAACGCGTGGATGTGCTGAAGATCGTGCCGTCGCACTTAAGCGCGTTGCTGGCGTCGAGCACGGCGGGCCGACAGGTGCTGCCGCGGCGGTATCTGGTGCTGGGCGGAGAGGTGCTGACGTGGGAGTTGGTCAGGCGTGTCAGAGCGAGCATGGGAGAGCAGCAGCAGTGCCGTTTGATCAACCACTATGGCCCGACGGAGACAACCGTTGGCGTGCTTACCAATCATTTGGGTGAGATGGATGAGGAGAAAGTAGCAGAGCAGACGGCGACGGTGCCGGTGGGCAGACCGATTGCGAACACGCAGGCATATATTTTGGATGAGCGTCTGGAGCCGGTGGCGGTGGGTGTGGCGGGCGATTTGTACATCGGAGGCGAAGGTGTGGCGGCTGGATATTTGAATCAGGCGGAGCAGACGCGAGAGCGCTTCATCAATGATCCGTTCAGCGCGGAGAGCGAAACAGATACGGGAGCGCGGCTGTACAAGACGGGCGACCTGGCGCGGTATCTGGTGGATGGAAAAATCGAGTACTTGGGGCGGCGCGATCAGCAAGTGAAAGTGAGAGGGCACCGCGTAGAGTTGGGCGAAGTGGAAGCAGTGTTGCGAGAGCATCGAGGGGTGCGCGAAGCGGTCGTGATTGCCAGAGAGGATCAGCCCGGCGATTTACGCATCGTCGCGTATATCGTTGCCAGCCAGTATTCATCCAACGCGATTGGAGGCGCGATTGAAGGTCGGTCACGTTACAGGCTGCCGAACGGCCTCGCCATCGTCCATCAGAACAAGATCGAGACGGACTACATGTACGACGAGATTTTCGAGAAACATAGCTATTTAAGGCATGACATCAAGATTCCGGAAAATGCCTGTGTATTTGATGTTGGTGCAAATATCGGTCTATTTACACTATTTATTAATCAGCAGTATGCGAATGCCCGTGTCTATGCGTTTGAGCCGCTTGCTCCGACGTTCGAGACCTTACGCATCAACACAGACTTATATGGATCAAACGTCAAGCTATTCCAGATTGGTCTGTCCGAGGAGGAGAAAACCGACACCTTCAATTTCTATCCCCGGTCTTCGATGATGTCGGGCCTCAGCGCCTACGCCGACACTGAAGAAGAAATAGAAGTCGTTAAAAAGTATTTACGCCAGGAGCAACAGAAGAGCGGCGCGGCTGAGTTGAATGAGATTTTCGAGCAAGCGGACGAATTATTGGAAGGGCGGTTCACCAGCGAAACACATCAATGTCGGATGCGGAGACTTTCAGATGTCATCAGGGAAGAGGGCATCGAGCGAATTGATTTGCTGAAAGTCGATGTGCAGAGAGCCGAACTGGATGTGCTTAGGGGTATTGAAGAACATGACTGGGAGAAGATTCAGCAACTCGTGATGGAGGTGCATGACGGGCGAGGAGAAAAGAGCGAAGGGCGTCTGGCCGAAATCGTGGCTCTGCTGGAGAGCCACGGATATGAATTGGTGACGGAACAAGAGGAGTTATTAAAGGGAACAGATCGCTACAACCTGTACGCCGTGAGGCGGGGCTTGGCCTTAGAATCGGGTGACGGGAAGCAGCGAGCGGTGGTTGAGCGGCACGACCCGGTTAACCAAAACGGGCAGGCGGTATCGAGCAGCGAGTTGCGCAGCTTCGTGCAGCAGAAGTTACCGGAGTACATGGTGCCGTCGGCGTTCGTGCTGTTGGATGAATTGCCTCTGACGGCGAACGGTAAGGTGGATCGTCAAGCGCTGCCGGCCCCGGAACGTGTCCGAGCGGAGAAGACATCGACTCCGCTGACACCGGTTGAAGAGATACTGGCGGGTATTTGGAGCGAGGTGCTCGGTGTCGAACAGGTGGGCGTCCATGACAACTTCTTCGAGTTAGGAGGACACTCCTTACTGTTGACGCGTGTTGTCTCGCGTGTGCGCGGGGCGTTTCAGGTGGAGTTGCCGTTGCGCAGTCTCTTTGAAGAGCCGACGGTCGCTAAACTGGCGCTGATGATCGAAGACATCCTGACAAAAGAGATCGAGGGATTAACTGAAGACGAGGCCGGTCATTTTGCAGAGTGAGCCTTGGGGTTTTAACGGATGACGAATATGTCTACAGAATCTATCAAAGATGATGCTTCGGAACGACGATCCAAACTCTCGCCGGCGAAGCAAGCGCTGCTTGAAAAGAGGCTGCGAGGGGAATTCAAAGATGATGCTAAGTTGCAGGTCATTCCCCGGCGTGCGGAGCAAAATTTAGTTCCTCTATCCTTTGCACAGCAACGGCTGTGGTTTCTCGATCAACTGAAGCCGGGCAGTCCTTTCTACAATGTGCCAAAGGCCGTTCGAATGAGCGGTGCGCTCAATGTGGAGGCCTTGCAACGAACTCTCGAAACTCTGGTAGCTCGCCACGAGTCGCTCCGTACCACGTTTGCCAGTGTCGAGTCGAGCACGGTGCAGGTAATCACTCCATCCTTGTCTATGGGACTGCCGGTTGTTGACTTAAGCGATCACCCGGAGAGCGAACGTGAAGCTGAGGCACTGCGGCTTGCCGCAGAGGAGGCCTTTCGTCCGTTTGACCTCTCACGTGGACCGCTGGTGCGCGCTACCCTTTTGCGGCTGAGTCGAGAGGATCACGTCTTGCTTTTGACGCTGCACCACATCATCAGCGATGGGTGGTCGATGGGCGTGCTGTTTCGTGAACTGGGGGCGCTCTACGAAGCATTCTCTCAGGGAAGGCCATCGCCACTTGGTGAGTTGCCGATCCAGTATGCGGATTATGCCGTGTGGCAGCGCGAGTGGTTGCGGAATGAAGTCTTGGAAAAACAACTTTCGTACTGGAAGCGACAGTTAGGCGATAACCTGCCAGTGCTCGATCTGCCAACCGACCACCCGCGGCCGCCCGTGCAAAGCTTCCGCGGCACGTACCGACACATAGCGCTTCCGAAGAAGTTGTCAGCGGGTATCAAGGCGCTCTCGCAGCGCGAAGGCGCGACGCTGTTCATGACGCTACTGGCGGCCTTCCAGACCTTACTCGC
>JBGTLM010000236.1:0-14832 GCA_041744135.1 Pyrinomonadaceae bacterium | reverse complement strand
CTTTAACGAGATGTATGGTTGGGACAGTTATTTCATCCAGGTTGGGTTGGTGCGGGACAATGAGATGGTATTGGCAAAGAACATGGTTGATAACTTTCTTTACCAGATAGATCACTATGGGAAAATCTTAAATGCCAACCGCACCTACTACCTCTCGCGATCACAGCCACCGTTTTTGACTCAGATGATCCTTAACGTTTACCGCAAGCAGCGAAATCTTTCCTGGTTGCGGTCAACGGTCCCGGCCATCGAGAAATACTACGGCTTCTGGATCGGAGAACCCCACCTCACAAAGCAGACCGGTCTTTCACGCTATTATGACCTGGGTGACGGTCCGGCGCCGGAGGTTCTATCGGGTGAACGCGACGACAAAGGACGAGACTATTTCGATCTCGTCAAAGACTACTACCGCACACATGATGTCAAAGACTACGATCCGAGCCAGTACTACGACAAAGAGAAGGACCAACTAACGGACCTTTTCTACAAGGGAGACCGCTCGATGCGCGAATCGGGCTTCGATCCTTCGAATCGAGCCGGGCCCTTCAACGTCGATATTATCCATTACGATCCAGTGTGCCTGAACTCGTTGCTCTACCAGATGGAGACCGAGACAGCAGAGATTCTAGGAATACTTGGCCGCGCGCGCGAGGCGCGCGTTTGGACGAAACGCGCTGGCGAGCGACGTCAGCGGATCAACCGCTTGATGTGGGATGAACAGGACGGTCTTTACTACGACTATAACTTTGTTAAGAATGAGGTGCGGCGCTATCCGTTCGTGACTACTTTCTATCCGCTCTGGGTTGGTGTTGCTGATAAAAAGCAAGCGGCGCGGATGGTAGCGAACCTTCATCTTTTTGAACGACCGGGCGGGCTGCTAACAAGCACTAACGTCAGCGGTAGTCAGTGGGATGCCCCTTTTGGCTGGGCTCCCACGGGGATGATTGCAGTGGAGGGGCTGCGTCGCTACGGGTATACAAAGGAAGCAGACCGGATTTCGGCAAATTTTCTCTCTATGATTCTGAAGGAATTCATCCAGCACAACACGATTGTCGAGAAGTATGACGTCGAGCGGCGTGAGTCGGAGGTCAGTGCGGATATAAAGTTTGGTTACAAGTCTAATGAGATTGGTTTTGGCTGGACCAACGCCGCATTTACTGAACTCTATGCTCAGTTGTCTGAGAGTGAGAAGTTAAACGTATTGAAGCTGGCTGGAGTAAGGGTGCCGCGGCAGATAGCAAAATAGTAGGCCATGATTGAAAGGTAGGGCATGACCGGCTTTGACGCTTGTCCGTTCCGTCCCGAGACCGCACTCGCGAATCACAGACAACTCCGGGAGTAATGATGAAGGTCATCTCGAAAGTCCGCATCTCTCTGCTACTGAATTTCTTCGTGTTCGCCATCCTCCTGAACACAGTCGGCATCGTGATCTCTCAAGTCATTGTTGATTACCAAACCAGCAGGATAACGGCTGGCAGCCTCGAAGCCTATAAGGACCTTTCTATTGTCGTCGTCTCTTTCTTGCTCGCCTCTTACGTTCCGAAGTTCGGATATAAGAGATCAATGATCGTCGGACTCTTAGCCGTGACGCTCGCCAGCATACTCGTCGCTGCAGTGCGCGGTTTCTGGGTTGCGCCGATCCTTTATGCGGTGGTCGGGTCGAGTTTCGCGTTGATGAAAATTTCCGTTTATTCGACGGTCGGACTCATCACCTCGGGTCAGAAAGAACATGCCGGATTGATGAATACGCTCGAAGGAACTTTCATGGTCGGTTCGCTAACCGGACCTCTCTTGTTTTCGTTGATGATCGGATGGAGCCACTGGAACAACACCTATTGGATAATCGCCGGGCTGAGCGCGCTGGCTCTGGTCTTGATGTTAGTTACGGAACTAGGTGAAAGTGTCGTGCATCAGGAAGCCGACCGCTCCAACTTCTTCGAGATGTTTCACTTGATGAAATATCCGATGGTCTGGGTGTTCGTTATTTGCGCCTTTCTTTACGTCATGATCGAGCAGAGTTTCGGCACATGGCTGCCGACTTTCAACCGGGAAATTTTTAACCTTTCGCAAGCGCAATCCGCTTCCTTTTTGAGCATCTTTGCCGGTTCGATAGCTCTTAGCCGTTTCTTAGCAGGTTCGTTGTTGAGGCGATTTTCCTGGTTGTTCATTCTACTGGCTTACTTGTGTGGAGCATTGATCCTCACGCTTTTTGTGTTGAGCCAGACGAGGAATCCGGTAACGCACACTCACGCCAATTGGTACGAAGCGCCTCCCTTGGCATTTGTCTTTTCTCTCGTCGGTTTTTTTCTGGGACCGATTTACCCGACGATCTGCTCGATTGTCTTGAGCAAACTGGAAAAGATTCATCATAGTTCGATGACCGGATTGCTTATTATTTTCTCGGCGCTCGGCGGAACCTCAGGGTCGATGATTATCGGCATCGTCTCTCAGAGGCTCAATGTTCATAATGCGTTTCTATTCCCCGTAGTGCCGATCACGCTTCTCGCGTTGATGCTGATTCCTTACCGGAAGCTATCGGATCGTTTTGGCGAAACACATCAGACAATGAATAATTCGAACCATAATCAGGGATGAGAGTGCGGTGTACCGGAGTCCCCATGTCCCAATCCCCGCGTGATTTGATTTAGAGACGATGGAAGGCGGTTTCATGAATTCGACCACTGCAAACGTCGTGGAACTCGAAGCTGTGCGGCGCTACATTAAAGAAAGTTGGCGGACACTGATGCGCTCGAACGCGCAATTGGCGGAGGCGGCGGTTGACCCGAAGTTCGCCACGTCGAACATCACGCGGTGGATGGTTTACGTTTCGCGTCAAGAGAACTTGGCGGGTGTCGAACAGGAGTTGCGAGGGCAAATGAAGCCAGAAGATTTTGCACACATCGAGATCCGCCGACTGCCCCAATCCCCCGCCGACGTGTTCCAGAAACCAGGTTTGCTCTACCTGCCGCATCCATATGTCGTGCCGGGAGGGCGCTTCAACGAAATGTATGGATGGGATAGTTACTTTATCCAAGTCGGTCTCTTGCGCGACGGCGAAACTGTACTCGCCAAGAACATGATTGATAATCATCTTTATCAAATCGAACACTACGGCGCGGTCTTGAATGCCAACCGCACTTACCATTTATCGCGCTCGCAGCCGCCGTTCCTGACACAGATGATCTTGGGACTTTATCGGCAAACGAAGGACACGGCGTGGCTCACAAGCGCGGTGCACGCGATTGAAAATCACTATCGCTTCTGGACGGAAGAACCGCACCTCACCGCCGCGACCGGCTTAAGCCGCTACTATGATTCCGGCACGGGTCCCGCGCCCGAAGTCGTCGCTGACGAGCTCGATGCACAGGGTCGCACACACTACGACCGTGTCAAAGAGTTCTACCGCACGCACGAGATCAAGGACTACGACGTGAGCCTCTACTACGACCGCGCGAAAGACGAGCTGACCGATCTCTTTTACGTCGGCGACCGCTCGATGCGCGAATCCGGCTTCGACCCTTCGAATCGATTCGGACCCTTCAACATCGATATCATCCAATACGATCCAGTGTGCCTGAATTCTTTGCTGTACTTAATGGAGACGGACACGGCGGAGATACTAACGATACTCGGCCGTGCTGGTCAGGCACGCCTCTGGACGAGTCGGGCTCAAGAGCGGCGTCAAAGAATCAACAGCTTGATGTGGGATGAGCAGGACGGTCTTTACCACGATTATAACTTCGTTGAGAAGAAGGTCCGGCGCTATCCCTTTATAACTACTTTTTATCCGCTCTGGGTTGGCGTTGCTGATAAGAGGCAGGCGGCGCGGATTGTAGCGAACCTTCATCTTTTTGAGCGACCGGGCGGGCTGCTAACAAGCACGAACGCAACGGGCAGCCAGTGGGATGCGCCCTTCGGCTGGGCGCCGATGCAGATGATCGCGGTCGAGGGGTTGCGCCGCTACGACTACAACGAGGAGGCCGACCGCATCACGGCGAATTTCCTGTCGCTGATTCTCAAAGAATTCGTCCGGCACAAGACGATTGTGGAGAAGTATGACGTCGAGCGGCGTGAGTCGGAAGTCGCAGGCGAGATCAAGTTCGGCTACGACTACAACGTCATCGGTTTCGGCTGGACCAACGCCGCGTTTACCGAACTCTATGCTCAGATGCCTGAGAGTGAGAAGCTAAACGTATTGAAGCTGGATGGAGTAAGGGTGCCTCGGCAGATGGCAAAATAGCGGCGCGCAAAAGGAAGACAAAAGATAAAGCGGTGAAGCTTGTCTAAGCTTCACCGCTTCAATCTGTGATGTGCCAGCGCTTGTCTGGCTAGGAGACGCCGGCCAGGTCAGTTGGATTCTTCCCTCTGCTAGAATTTAAACTTCAAAGCCAACTGGAAATTACGCTGCAGGTCTGCACCGAAGAACGCGGTCGAAGTAATCCGTCCGGCGTTGCTGTTGGGGCTCGCTGGATTCCCAATAAATGATTCGGGATTGCCGAGGTTGACGTGGTTGAACACGTTCACTGACTCGATGCGAAACTCCAGTTCCTTGGTTTCGCTGAAGATGAATTTCTTGAACAGCGAAGCATCGGTTCTCCAGTAGTTCGGGCCGCGCAGAGCATTTCTCGGCAGATCGCCAAAGTTTCCGCGTCCCGGATTGCCGAAAACGGTGGGGTCGAAGAAGCGGTCGCGGGACCCGCCGGTCCGGGGGTCGCCAAGCAAATTGGGACGGTTCGGTCCGGTGTCAATGTTTGCTCCGGCCTCGTAACCGACGTTGAACGGCAAACCGCTTTGAATAGTGGTCGTCGTGTTGAACTGGAAGCCGCCGATCAAGTAGTTCATTGCGCGCGACGAGTCTCCGAGATACCGCTTGCCGCGCCCGAACGGAAGCTCCATGACGGTGGTCAGGATAAAATTGTGTTTGCGGTCAAAATCCTGCGGGCCGCGATTAAGCTCGCGGTTGAAGGTGAACTGCTCGGCATCGTTGAAGAGCGCTCTTTGCAACGTGTAATGCGCGAGGAAAGAATAGCCGTCAGCGAAACGCTTGGTGATTTTCGTTTGCAGTGCGTCGTAACGGTTGTCGGCGCAGTTGCAGAAGAAGTCAATATCCTGTGTCCAGCCGAAGCGGTTGAAGAATGGCCGGCGATTGTTCCTTGGTACGCCCTGAAGGAAGCCTTCCAGGGTTGCCTGGTTGATGTTAATGGCTGGGCCACCACCGGCGAAGACATGCGTCCCCTTGTTGCCAACGTAGGCCACTTCAACCGAAGTATCCTTCGTCAGTTGGTGCTGCAAAGTTATGTTATAGGCGTCAACCGTAGGCAAGGTTTGTTTGAAGGGCAGCGCGCGCGAGAAGACGCCGTCTGGAAGAAAGAAGCGGCCGCTGGCCGGGAGCGACGCGTTAGGCGTGCCCCCTCGATTGGGTGGCGCATTGATGCCAAATAAGTTGGTAAACGTCGGCGGGCCCTGGGCGAGAGTGAACACCCGTTCGAAGTTCGCGGGGGAGTTAAGGTTCTGCACGCCTAGCACCGGCAGATTCTGCGTCACAGAGTGGCCAAAGAGTGAACCGAAAACGCCGATGTCGTAGCTGCGACCGTAGCCCACACGAAGCACCGTCTTCTCATTGAATTGATAGGCAGCGGCGAGTCGCGGAGCGAAGTTGTAGCTGTTCTCAACGCCTCCGTTGAGCGGAATGTCGCCGACCCCAGCGACGAGAATTTCACCCGTGTCCAGGTCGAGGAAGCCGCCGTTGCCGGCAGCATTGACTTTCTGCGGGTTAATCACATCCATCCGCAATCCGTAGTTGATCGTCAGCTTCGGGGTGGCGCGCCAGGTATCCTGGCCGTAGTAGAAGTGGCGCCATTGCCTTTCTGCGGCATCTGTTTGGGTGCTGACGTAGCGGCTGAATTCGGTTACGTCTCCTAGCAGGAAGGTGCCCACGCCGAACCCGCCACTGCCGCTAACTTCTCTCCCGCTGGCGTCAAATATCACTTGGCGCGTACGGTTCTCGCTGAACGAAAGCTCACCGGAACGGTGTCGATCGCTCGGCACTCGCAGGTTGAGCGCGCGGCGCACGTCGACGCCGAACTTGAGAGTGTGGTTGCCTACCAGTTTCGACAGATTGGTGACTATCTGATACTGCTTCTCGTCTTGATCCAGAGGACAGTTGCAGCGCCCGACTTCATCGCCGAGGCCGGAACCGAAGAAAAAACCACGCTCGCCTCTGATGAAGAACGCGGATAGCCCGGAGGAAAACTCATCGAGGTTGAGGCCCGGAATTCCAGCGGCCAAAGAAGGTGTTTCGCCGAAGTCGTTGGGCAGCACGTTGACCTTGTACTTGAAAGCGCCAAAGCGCACATCAAGCACCGACGTGTCGCTCAGAGTGTAGTCAAAGCCGATCGCCAAGCTCTGATTGCGTACCTTTGAGGTGCCCCCGAGGGCCACCAATTCGTCGCCACCCCCCGCCCCGAAAGCCTGCGGGCCCAGACGCTCGAAATCGGCGAAGCTATACCGGCCGAACATGTTGAACCGATCGCTGAACTTACCGTCCAGTCGGATGTCGAACGTGTCGTTGTTGAAAACCTCGCTCCCGCCCGCGACGAAATTGTCGCGGGTGCCACCATCCGTTCCTGTTGCGTTAGGAAGCGGAACCAGTCTCAGGAGATTCTGCGCCTGAACCGAAAGGCGGCTGGCCGGGATCACGTTGCCTGCGAACTGTTGACGCCCCCTACAAGGCCCGGTCGCCCCGGGGGGGCAGGGAACCACGACTAGTGGTGCTGCAGGATCAAAAACATTCAGGCCATACTCACTCAGGTCGCCGGTGCGGGCCCTTGCCGTGGGGACGGTCAAGAGCTTCGACCCGCCGACGCGGCTTCGTGTGCCCTGATAGTCGCCGAAATAAAAGAAACGGTTCTTGACGATCGGCCCTCCGATCGAACCTCCGAACTGATTCCGCAGCGTGCTCGGGATCAACCTGCTCGTGCCGGCGGGCGCCGTCGCCTGCGAGAACGGATTACGCGCCTGCCATTTGTCGTCCTGCCGGAAATCAAAAAGGCTACCATGGATTTCGTTGGAGCCGGATTTTGTCTGCACTGAGACCACACCAGCTATAGCTTGGCCAAATTCGGCGTCGTAGTTCTGCGTAGTAATCTTCGTCTCGCCGATTGCTTCGAAGTTCGGGTTGATGACGATGATTCCGAGAATCGGATCGCGGTTCTCAGTGCCGTCTAGTTGATAGCCGGTGCCACTGAAGTGTTGACCGTTGACCACCGTTTGAATTGATCCTTGCGGGTTCTCACTCGCCGCATGCTGCCAGAGTTGTTGCTGCGTGCCTGGAGTCAAGAGAATGAACCGGGTAAAGTTGCGGTCGAGAATCGGCAGGTCGGTCACCTGTTTACTGTCGAAAGTCGTCGACACGTCAGCTCGATCAGTCTTGAGGAGTTGTCCCTCGGTAGCTGAGATTGTCACCGTTTCGGTGACTTGCCCGGCTTCGAGTGCGACATCCGCGCTTGCTTGTGCATCGAGGTTGACGGTAACAGATGTCAAGACTGCCTGCTTATAGCCGGCTTTCTCGACCTTCACCTCATAGATGCCAGGGAGCAGGCGATCCTTAATGTAGAGTCCCGAATCATTCGATTGGACGGTATCGGTCGTGTTTCGTTCCACGCCTCTAATCGTGATAGTGGCATCAGGAACCACCGCTCCACTGGAGTCGGTAACGGTGCCAGCGATACTTCCATAAACGGCTTGCGCACGAGTATCTATAGCGATCGTGGCGACGAGTAACAGGCTAAGCAGGAATAACGCGACTTGGCTTCTGCGCATAACGTGCTCCTTCGGGGATTGGGCTTTTTAAGCCGTTTAGCATCAACTTGAAGGGCGCACACAGGAAAAATCAGTGCGTCCGGCTTCGGATTTCTTTAGTAGAGCAAAAAGGTGATGAAGACTAGTGCCGATGAATAGATCACTTCAGATACGGCTGATGCAATTTAGACGCCGTTTGACGGTAAAGCCAAAGTTTGAGTATCGAGACTCTGGAATACAGCGCCATATAAAGGCTTTGACGCATTAGAAAAATCAGATCACTCAAGCAGAAAGGAGCCTCATCAAAGCTCGGACATCGCGGTCTTTACGAAAGTTTGGATTTTATCCAATTTTTGATATAACCACTGGACTATAAGACGGTTCAAACCTCGACTCTCGATAACTTCCTAGTAAGTAAAAATGAATGCCTAAGAGTAGAGACCTCGTTACCAGCGGCCTCGATGGGCTAGAAACTACACCCGTTGGTAACGCACGTCAATCGTTAACTTGACGGGCTGCCAAGCAGCTGATTCAGTTTTTTACTGTACTCATCAACATCCTTGCGCTGGATAACGACTGTCGGAATGAGAATCGTCTTGCTAGCTGGGATTCCAGAACGGTCGCCTCTCAGGATCTTGGCCGCCATCTGAACCGCCTGGTAGCCGTATTCGAACGGCTGCTGTGCCACCGTTCCGAAGATTGCCCCTTCTTTGATCCCTGCGAGGGTCTCTCGTTCGTCATCGAAGCAAACGATCTTGATGTTGCCGAGCTTATTCTCGGGTCTCAGTGCTTGCAAAATCGCTGGGCCATTATAGGACCACAAGCCAACCATGCCGGCTATGTCGGGATACTTCTTCACAGTCTGATAAGCATTCTCCCGGGCGCGGGTTGGGTTGGCATCGTCGGTCATAAGATCAATGATCTCCACCTTCGAGCCTTGCAGCGATTCCTTCAGTCCCTCAAATCGTTCCCGTGCGTTCTGCACCTCGCTCCTGCCGACAAAGACCATAATCTTTCCACCCTGCGGCAGAGCTTTCTTGAGGAGTTCCCCCGCTTGGCGTCCGGCGGCACGATTGTCAGCACCGAGGTAGAGTGCGCGATCGCTATCAGGGGCGTCGCTGTCCTGGGTGATGACCAAAGCACGCTTCGCCGCTTCGTTAATTACGGTCTTCTGACCTGCTGGATCGATCGGACTGATCGCAATGGCGTCAGCCTCATCCCTGTTCAGCGCGTCTCGAATGTGTCGATTCTGTTCGTCTGTCGTTCCGGTATTTGTGGTTTTGAAGGCGACTGTCACATCGGGCGCTTCGGCATCAGCCTTCTCGCATCCTTTACTCGCAATTGTCCAGAAGTTGGAAGTCGTATTCGTAATGAAAGCCACCGTTTTTACCAACTTCGGAGGCCTGGGGGCCGGAGAGTCGCAACTAACAGACATCGCGAAGACAAGGGCCACCAAGCAAATGAAACTATGTTGAGTTAATCTTTTCATGGCTAGAGTCTCCCGTGAAAGAACTGATCAGTGTTAGTCATAGCGCAAGTCTCGAGGCATCGTGCGGACTCTACGCTAGCTTAGCGGCAAGCGACTTATATTCTTCAAACAGCCCAGTGTCAACGAAGAATAGGGTCCGAAAAACATCGCCCCATGTGTTGCTTAAAGGGATCTAAAGTGTTCAGTGTCCTGGAAGAACTGCTCTAGCATCACAGCGCGGCCTCGACCGCAACAGGGTAGTTTCACGCAAAGACGCAAAGGGAGCAAAGACGCAAATGAAGATACGTTCTATACTTTACGTCTTTGCTCCCTTTGCGTCTTTGCGTGACATTCTTGCTCCTAAAACAAGGTTCTGCATTCTTGTGTCACAGAGTTTTCTCATCGACTGCGGTCTGTTATTTCTAAGCAGACTCCCACAGCGTCTCTCGACATGACTTAGTATTATCTTGAATGCCTGCGATAGACTGTATGCGGGGTGACCAGTTCAACTTTAACGAGGAAGCGAATAGTCTGCCAGGTTTCCGGCTCTCTGTTTCTCTGTCTTGCCCAAGTCATCGGTCAGAATTCCCCCCCATCCAATACCAATCCTTCCCCCGGGGTTTCGTTTGTCAACGTCGCCCCGCAAGCCGGCCTGACTGCGAAGACCATCTATGGAGACGAACACCGGAATAGGTATTTGTTGGAAACCACCGGAAGCGGCGCAGCCTTTATCGATTACGACAATGATGGCTGGCAGGATATCTTTCTGGCCAGCGGTACTCGCCTCGACGGACTACCTCCTGGCGTAAGGTCGACTAATCGCCTGTACCGCAACAGTGGAGACGGCAAATTTGCTGACGTAACCGAAAAAGCCGGGCTCGTCCGCACCGGTTGGGCTCAGTCCGTGTGCATAGGTGATTATGAAAATGACGGCTACGACGACCTCTTTGTCAGCGGTTACGGCAAGAATACCCTTTACCACAACAACGGGACTGGCACGTTTACGGAAGTGGCTGAGAAAGCTGGAGTCTCTAATAATCGCACGAGGTGGGGGTCCGGGTGTGCTTTCCTGGACTATGACCGCGATGGCAAACTCGACCTCTTTGTAGCCAGCTACATTGACCTTGATCTGAAAACTGCGCCGCTGCCTGAAACGGGTCCCTGTCTTTACAAGGGTCTAACCGTTGCTTGTGGTCCTCCAGGGCTGACCGGCGGAATCAATATGCTCTATCACAATAAGGGTGACGGCACGTTCACAGACGTTTCGGAAAAGGCGGCTATCACCAAGACTAACGGGACCTATGGCCTGGGGGTGTTAACAGGAGATTTCGACAATGATGGCTGGCCAGACATCTACGTAGCGAACGACTCAGCTCCAGCAGCCCTTTATCACAACAATAAGGATGGCACCTTCACGGATATTGGCGTCGAGGCTGGCTCTGCCTTTAGCATCGACGGCAAGCCCCAGGCCGGAATGGGGGTAACGGCCGGAGACTATGATCGAGACGGCTGGCTCGACATTTTCAAGACCAATTTTTCCGGCGACACATCCTCGCTCTATCACAATACCGGTAAGGGCATCTTCGATGATGTGACCTTCCCGGCAGGCATGGGTCTAAACACACGCTGGCTCGGCTGGGGCTGCGGTTTTGTCGATGTTGATAACGATGGCTGGCCCGACATCTTTCTGGTCAACGGGCACGTCTATCCGGAGGTCGAAAGGCTGACAACCGAAGCGGGCTATGCCCAACGCAAGGTGCTCTATCACAATCTGCATAACGGCCGCTTTGCCGACGTTTCTGACAAAGTCGGAGAGGCCGTAAAGAGGCCAAATGCCTCTCGGGGGGCTGCCTTTGGTGATTACGACAACGACGGCGACATAGATATTCTGATCAATTCGGTCAACGGCCCGCCGGAGTTGCTGCGGGCCGATTCCAGCAATCAAAACAATTGGATCAAGATCAAGGCGATGGGAGTCAAGTCGAATAGGGATGGCATCGGCGCACGCATTAAATGCGTTACCGAAGACGGCAGTCAGATCGATGAAGTGCGCAGTGGCGGCAGCTACTACTCGCAAAATGATCTGCGGATCCATTTCGGAATTGGCAAGAATCAAAAAGTGAAGACCCTTGAGATTCAATGGCCGAGCGGGCAGGTTGACACTCTTAGCAACATCGCCGCCAACCAGATCATAACTGTTAAAGAAAAGGCCGGTATAATTCGAACACTCAAGGGAACAGAGGTTAGAGGACGAAGCCACCTAGAGGCTGCTGAAAAAGGGGTGGACCACTATAAGAAGAAGTAAGAACGATCGACTAAAAGGACTCGAAATGACTCGACCTAAGGCTTCTCTTCGTGTCCGTTCGTGTGATTTTGGGGATCGTTCTTAAGTTTTTCAGCAGCTTGCGAGGCAATCTTCCTGAGTAATGTCTACTGCTGGATACCAAGTGATTGAGTTTCAATGAACAATCAAGTATTACCTCCGCGAATCCCAAAAGCGACATGGACTATTCTGCCTATTCTCCTGCCTGTTCTTATTCTCCTCTTCTCGGTTTGGGTCTATGGGCAGAGCGAATCTTCGCGCGGCGCCCGGCATCACTACAAAAAGGGGATTGAGCTTTTAGAAAAACAGCAATTGGATCAGGCAATTGCCGAACTGTTAGCGGCCACGAAGCTGAATCCCAAACTTGCTGATGCCCATAACGCGCTCGGCATAGCCCTGGCTAGAAAAGGTGAGATCCAAGGCGCTGGAGAATCGTTCCGCAAGGCGATTCAGATCGATCCAAACCTTTATCAAGCCTGGCTTGGGTTCGCCAGCGTGCTTCAGCAAACTGGAGATCTCGAGGGTGCAATCACTACGTACCACAAGGCGATAGCACTCAGACCCGGTGAAGTAGATGCCCGCTTATTACTGGGTCAAGCCTATCAAGAGCGGAAAGATTTGGATTCTGCCATTTTACAGTTTCGCGAAGCCGTTCAGCTTAGGCCGAACCTCGCCGAAGCACACCTTTACCTCGGCTTTGCGCTTGGCGTGAAGGGCCTGCTTCCGGATTCGATCTCGGAGCTTGAAACGGCTGTCAGACTCAAACCGGATCTTGGAGAGGCACAGTACTATCTCGGTGCGGCTCGCTGGTTCTCTAACGACATTGAGGGAGCTATTGCCGCTTTGAGGGCGGCAGCGAAATTAATGCCCAGCCATGCCAATGCGCATTACTACTTAGGGCTGGCTTTGCAGAAGAGGGCCGATCTTCCGGCAGCAATAGCCGAACTAAAGACGGCTGTCAGATTGGCACCGGATATGGCTGAGCCCTCCCACGCCCTGGGCCTGGCCCTCCTGAAAGATGAAGATCTTGACGGAGCGAGCGAGGCATTTCAAACTGTCATTAAGCTCAAACCAAACTTTGCGCGAGCTCATAATGATCTTGGTCTTACCTTGGTGCAAAAGCGTGACCCCGATGGCGCTATCGCTGCGTTCAATTCCGCTCTCAAGCTCGACCCGAATGATCTATTGGCCCAGTACAATCTCGGCATGGTGCTAATTCAGAAAGGTGATTATGCGAGCGCGGTCGAACAGTATCGTAAGCTCATCGCGCTTGCACCTGACAACGCCGAAGCTCACTACAATTTAGGACTGGCTCTGAAGCAAAAAGATAGACTTGATGAGGCCGTGGTTGAGTTGAGAAAAGCTGTTGCCCTACAACCCTCATTGCCGGAGGCACACTACGTTCTCGGCGTCATACTCTTGCAGCAATCCCGACTTGATGACGCAGTGCCGGCATTGAAAGCGGCGATCGAGGCAAAACCGGATTATGCGGAAGCCCATTACGCCCTTGGCACAGTGCTGCAACAACAGGGCAATCTCGATGGTGCGATAGCGGCCTTCCAACGGGCGCTAAAATACGCTCCGAAGGCCCCGGAAATACACAATACGCTCGGCACTGCGCTCAGCCGCAAGGGCGATAAAGACGCTGCCCGTGTCGCGTTTCAGGAGGCGGCGCGACTCAACAAGCTTAAATCAAATACACAGGCAGGGGTATTTGCCACAAACACCGGCATAGCCTTTCTCAAAGAAGGAAAAGTTGACGCGGCCATCGAAAGACTTGAAGCTGCTGTTGGGCTCGATCCAATGAATGCGCACGCCTATTACAATTTAGCAAACGCGCTTCAGAGAAAGGGTCAACACGAAGCCTCTCGCGCTGCGTATCAAAAGGCCAAAGCGCTTGATCCTCGAGTAAAGCCGTTGCCTGAGCAGTAGGCGGTGAACAGTAAGCAACATAACATCAGCGTTAGGTTTCCACCGCCATGGCCTCTTAAATTTAATTGCTAAACTGAGAGTCGTTAAGGGGGTTCTATTAGATGTCCACAGAAGCTATTACGTTAGAAGTTGATTCTGAAGCGGCTAAAGTCTTCAAGTCAGCGTCAACTGAGGAGCAGGAAAAGTTGCAAGTCTTGCTCGGCATTTGGCTAAAGGAGTATGCCAAAGCCGACGCTGCTTCTTTGAAGGAAACGATGAACGAGATTACCCGAAAGTCGCAAAGTAGAGGGCTAACTCCAGAGATTTTAGAGTCCATACTTGAGGAAGAGTGACTTGCGCTTGGTCTTTGATACGAACGTAATCGTGAGCGCGGCGTTGCTTGCTGGATCTGTTCCTAGGCTGGCGTTCGATAAGGGACTTGATGAAGAAACAATTCTAATATCTGCGTCTGTTCTGTTGGAACTGGCTGAAGTTCTGAGCCGCAAGAAGCTGAATAAATATTTGCTTGAAGAGGAGCGAATGCGTTTTCTCGTCGCGCTGCTGAAGGAGACTGAATTGACCGAAGTTACCGTTGCCATAACTGACTGCCGAGATGTTAAGGACAATAAGTTTCTAGAGTTGGCTGCAACCGGGAGAGCAGATTACATAATCAGCGGTGATCAAGATTTACTTGTTCTCAACCCCTTTCGTGGTATTCCTATTCTGACGCCTAGAGAATTCTTGAGTCGTGTATCGTAACAGGGACTCTACATTATACTTGTGGTTGCCTCCTGCCGCCTGCTCCTGGATCTGCTCACTGCTTACTGCTTTTCACTACTCCGCTTCCTTCCTTGATCCTCACAGTTTGGTTGACCGCGATGTCTTTGACCGTTTCGGTCTGGCCGTTAGGCCAGCGGATCTCTATTTGCACGGCCTTCAGGCTTGTGCCAATGCCAAAGTGCAAGCGCAGGTCATTGTGTGAGTAGTAACTGGATTGGCTGGTCACCTCTTGAGTCTGCAGATGCAGACCGCTCCTCACCTGGACTCGCGCTCCAATTGCGCTGCGATTGGACTTGGTGCCGATGAGTTTTACTTTGAGCCAGTTGTTTCTCTCACGATTCTGCTTGTTGATGTATTCATTGCGCATTAACAATGGGGGTTCGTTCATGTTCATGACTAAAACATCAATGTCGCCGTCATTGTCGAAGTCACCAAATGCACACCCGCGACTCGATTTCGCTGTTAACACACCTGGACCAGAATGAGCAGTTACTTCTTTGAAACGCCCATTCCCAAGGTTTTGGTAAACAAGGCGTGGGCCTCGATGTGG
>JBGTLM010000235.1:0-2963 GCA_041744135.1 Pyrinomonadaceae bacterium | reverse complement strand
TTTGAACGTCAGATGCGTGAGCGTGGTTTTGAACCAGCCCAGGTCGAGCTCATAGCTTTGCCGGGTCCACTTGCAAAACTCTACGCCGAACGCGAGGAGTTGCGCGCCGATCTGGAAGAGCTTGTCAGAACGGCGAGCGGACCGGGGTCCCCGGCCGGGCAGCCCGGCTGGGGTGGTGGTAGCGACCCGGTCTCAACTGGGAAGTCCACGACCGGAGTGCTTAAGGCGGATCGCCTTAAGCCAGGTGACTAGTCGGAGCAAAGCGTAATGAACGAGATCCAGAGGATTGAAACACAGTTAAGACTGGCCTTTGAAGGCGGAGCATGGCATGGTCCCGGAGTGCTGGAAACGCTTGAAGGTGTAACCGCTAAGCAGGCCTCCTCGCATCCCCTGGCTGGTGCTCATAGCATCTGGGAGCTGGTAGTTCACATTGCGGCCTGGGAAGACGCCTGTCGCCGCAGACTCGGAGGAGATCGAGCGGAGCTTTCCACGGCCGAGGATTGGCCTACCGTTACCGACCCCACCGAGGCGGCTTGGGCCACTACCAAAGCCGCACTGATAGAAGGTCATCACAAACTGAGGGAATCCGTTGCTTTCCTCACGGAAGCGCGGCTTGACGAACCAATTCTGCAAGACATGCCTTCAGTCTACATAACAGTTCACGGAGTGATACAGCACGATCTTTATCATGCGGGTCAGATCGCAATCTTGAAAAAAGCAACTTTCGGAGAGGAGACGATATGAACGACCTGGCAAGTCGCGAGTGTGTTCCCTGTCGCGGTGGCGTGCCCGCGCTTAAAGGTGAGGAAATCAAGAAAATCTTATCTCAGGTTAATGGCTGGGAAATCGTCAACGGGCACCACTTGAGCAAGGCTTACAAGTTCGAGAACTTCCGAGAGGCTCAGGAGTTTGTCGATCGCGTTGGCAATCTTGCGGAAGGGCAAGGCCATCATCCCGACATATGCTTCGGCTGGGGCCGGGCTGAGATTACGATTTGGACCCACAAGATCGATGGACTGACGGAAAGCGACTTCATTCTTGCCGCCAAAATTGACGGGCTCTAAGCGCCTGGCGGAACGGTCGAGCGGTAGCGACCCGGCCTGATCTCCGGCGAATTGTTCTCAGCGAGCCCCATCAAAACCACCTGTACTCCAAGATAAGACCGGGTCGCTACCGCTCGCCGTTCTGACATACCCTTACGCAAGGCTCTCCTGATAGATTTGCTCCGTAGCATCAACCATTCTATCGAGGCTGAAGCGAAGCCTCACTTGCTCGCGAGCACTCTGACCAATTCGCTGGCGTCGCTCTTCGTCACTCAGTAAAGTACCGATGGCCTCCGCCAGCGCTCCCACATCCCGAACCCTAACAAGCAAACCAGTGGCGCCGTCCCGAATGAGCTCCCGGGCACCTTCGGTTGCAGTCGCCACCACCGGAGTGCCGGTAGTCATCGCTTCGGCAATTGCTAAACCAAATGATTCAAAGTGGGACGCTGAAACGAATATGTCTAAGGCGCAAAATAGTGGCGCGACATCATCCATCTTCCCGATAAATCGAACTCTGGACTCCAGTTTGAGTTTTCGTAAGAGGCGTTCCAGATTGGTCCGATTGGTTTGTCCCGCAGTGACGTCCATGCCGGCAACGATGAAATATGCGGCGGGAAACCTGTCCACAACCCGCGCGGCAGCCTGGAGAAAGTCTTCGTGGCCCTTCAGTGGGTTCAGCGATCCAACACTTCCCACCAGCGTGCTTTTAGCCGGCACGTCCCAGCGACGGCAAAACTGCTCTCGATCGAATTCTCGCATCGCTGTCTCAAAACGGGCGATGTCAATTCCATTGTGAACGACGGTTACTCTCTCCCGCGGCACTATTTTCTGCATACAGAGTTGACGGCCGACTGCCTCGGAGACCGCCACCACTCGGGCCACGCGGGATAGAGTAATTCGGTGCAGGCGGTTTAGCGGAAACAGAACGTGTCGAGTAACGACTAGCTGTGCGTTCGGATTTCGCCTGCCTGCGTACGCTGCTAGTGGGTAATCACGGGCCATGTGTGCATGGATGAGTTGAATCTTCTGCTTTCCCACAAACGTCGCGAGCCGGCCCGCGCTTTTTGCATCCAGCGCGTTGCGCAAAGGCAGATAGACCAGGTTCTGCACCGGGAGGCCGGTGAGTTCGGCAATCAAAGGCGAGTCTGGCCGCACTACTGCGAATACATCATGACCTCGAGTAGCAAGCGCATTGGCAAGATCGGCAAGACAACGCTCGCCGCCGCCAAATGCTTGCGCTGAGCTGATATGGAGAACTCTCAAGTCCACCCCTGGCCCATGTTGTAGTGAACACCCGCTCGTCCTGGCAGAACGAAGCAATCACATTACAACATTCGGGTAGCTTCGTCCTCTCGCAATGCAGAAAAAGTTGTTCAGCATCAGCAGTAAAAGCGATCGACGAATCAAACGAAGTAACTTTGTTGAGGCATTTATTTCGTGAGGTTTCGTGGATCGTGTTTGTTTTACAGGCGGAGCCCACTCGCTATCGATCAGAAGCGCCGGTGGTGCAATTCTGAAGCAGAGTATACCGAGATCAGTGACCGCTACCACCAGCAAATGATTCCGCCCGCACGGATTTCCCGCCAGCTAGCCGCGTAGCACGTGGCTGAATAGGTTACGACGATTGAAAGAAGGGCCCGTGCGAGTTGTTCGCCACAGGCCCTCATCTTTTTCTAACCCGAAAAGAGTGACTTTGCAGCCTTCGTCTATCTCTTAATTGCATCTCCAATATCTTCTACAGTCTCGCCGACTTTACGTTTCGCCTTTCCCCAACCCTCTTGCACATTACCGCTGGCGCGATCAGCTTTGCCTTCGTGTTCCATGTCCTTGTCGTCGATCGCTCTGCCAACGTTTTCCTTGATTCCACCTTTGGCCTGGTCAAACTTTCCCTCGAGCTCGTCTTTGTTTGGTAAACCCATG
>JBGTLM010000234.1:0-33525 GCA_041744135.1 Pyrinomonadaceae bacterium | reverse complement strand
CAGTTGGCCCATGATGCGCGAGCGGGAAAGCCGTAAGGATTCGAGTTGCGCCTTGCGAGCGCGGTCTTCTGCCGAACCTGTGCTCTTATTCGCTCGGGCCTCGACCGCTGCCTGTTGCTGTTCGAGGTTCTCTTCCAGCTTGCCGGCCAAGTCGTCTCCATCCCACGGCATAATCCACCTCCTGAGGTGGACCATCGTAGCATCTATCCCGTGGTCTGGATGAGAAATGTGTCGGTTTGTGCTGGTTCAGTTTAGCGTTCAAGCTTCAGTTTGTCCGTACCGATGAGCCCGAACACTGAATTTCCGGAGTCAAGATGAACCAGTACCGTCCGTAATGCTGGGACTTAACGAGCGAGGGGATGATTTCAACGGAAATGCTGAAGGATTTACTAGACTCGGTAATCGCGTGGTGTTGTAGTCTTTGGTAATGCCAATAGTCAACCTCTCTGCGAGTAGAGCGGTAAACTCCGCCACCGAGAGGGGCTTACTAAACAAAAATCCTTGCACCTCGTCGCATTTCAGCATCCGCAAAGATTCGAGTTGTTCCTGGGTTTCCACACCTTCGGCTATCACATTCAGTTTCAAGGCATGCGCGAGCGTAATGATCGCGCTGACGATGGCTTCGTTGTCGGGATCGGTGTTGATGTCTTTCACGAACGACCTATCAATCTTAAGTGTGTCGATCGGGAACCGTTTCAAGTAGTTCAAGGAGGAGTAGCCGGTGCCGAAATCATCGACGGAAATATGAATTCCCATGGCTTTCAGCTCGAGGAGTTTTCGTATAGCTTGATTCGGGTCTTTCATGATCGAGCCTTCGGTCAGCTCCAACTCCAGCAGGTCAGGATCAAGCCCGGTATCTTTTAGTATTTGAGCAACTGACTCAACCAGTGCAGGTTGCTGAAACTGGCGCGCCGAAAGATTGACTGCGACGCGCAAAGGATCAAAACCCGCATCTTGCCACGATCTGCTTTGCAAACAGGCAGTGCGCATGACCCACTCACCGATAGAAACGATGAGCCCGTTGTCTTCCGCAAGTCCGATAAACTCGGACGGATAAAGCAGGCCTAGCGCCGGATGCTCCCAGCGTACCAGGGCTTCCATAGCCACGAGTTGAAAGCTCTGTATGTTTACCTGAGGCTGGTAGTGGATGATGAATTCCTCGCGCTCGAGACCGGGCCGCAAATTGTTTTCAAGAACCAATTGCCTTAGTGCCTTGGTAGTTTTGCCCGCCTGGTAGAACTGATAGTGATTGCCGTGTAGTTCTTTGGCCCGGTTCAAGGCAGTGCCCGCAGTCTTCAGCAGCGTCACAGCATCTTTTGCGTCGTCTGGATTGAGACTGATGCCGATGCTCGAAGTCAGAAACAGCTCCTGCTCGTCGAAATAATACGCCGCACTGAGGGTCTCCTGGACGTGCCGGGCAATCTTGGCGGCGTCTTCGGGGCGATTGACCTCAGTCAGCAAAAGAGCAAAATCGTCTCCTCCAAAACGCGCCACCGTGTCGCTCTCGCGCACGCAAGCAACGATTCTCTTTGCCACCTCGCGCAATAATTGGTCGGCGGTCACATAGCCCAACGTGTCGTTAATGGTGGCGAACCGATCCAGGTCGATCAACAGAACTGCCAGCTTTCGTTCGCTGCGGTCGGCCGCGAGAAGCGCGTGTTTCAGACGATCCTTGAACAGTTCATGGTTTGGCAGATTTGTTAGTGCATCGTGATAGGCGAAATAATTTACTTTTTCTTCGGCTTGCTTGTATTCGGTGAGGTCCACGGTGAAGCACACCAGTTCCTTTTCCGATCCTGACACCCGCGCGGCACCAAACAGCACGGGCACGCGGCTGGCATCTTTGCGAGTGCATTCCTTCGCGAAGGGGGCGCAGGTTCCAGTCACATTCATTATTTCGGTCGCATAGTCGTCCAAGTGGCGGTATTCCTGCGCGGTCAACTCACGCCAGTTCAACCTCCCGGCGCTAAGATCCTCGCGCGTATACCCTGCGATTTTTAGGAACGCCTCATTGGCTTCAGTGACCAAGCCTTCAAGGTCCGCAAAACAGATCCCAGTGATGCCGTAGTCGAAAATAGAGCTGAGTCGTGCCTGGCATCGACTGAGCGCCTGGTGCCCTGCTGCGTCAGTTAGTAGTTTTTTTGGCGGCATAGTTCAAATTTTATTGAGGTTGCGAGGCTCAGGCCATGTGCGGTCGAGGAACAGGTCAGACGCGGCGGTTTGGCAATTGCGACGAGAGTCCCTAACGCCGGGTTCTACTTAGAATCTATTTGCGAGAGTGGGGCCCGTGGATTGGCGCGAATTTTTGGTGAAAAGGGGGGGGATTTTTGGAAACTAACCTCCAGAGGTGAGAGTACCAAATAAGACTGGAGATTCCAAGACTCTAGGTTCCTGGTGGTAGGTCAGTCTCAGCTTGAGGTCAGATATGAATGTGTTTTCGAATCCCGCGGACTTAAGTCAACGCCGAGGGCGAGGTTTGCGACGCTCACTGAGGATCGGAGAAAGATTCCTAACCATGAAGGCTCAAACTGTTGCAGACAATATGACGCCTTCAAGGCCAAGAAATTTTTTCTTTCGCCTATCCGTAGGGATCGCGCAACACTCGCCCACAGCTATTACTTAAATCCCTGCGGGATCATACCGAAACCCAAACTGTCCGCTACCACATTCCCAGGCACCTTAGGAGAGGCGCCCGGGGCCCCGGGCCCATCACATCTTCGATTTCCACTCCGCTACACGCTTTTCCATATCCGCCACAGCCTGCGCGTTGGCGTTGGCTGCCTTGCCAAGCTGGATAGCTTTCTCGCCGGCAGTTATCGCCTCCGCGGTCTTTCCCTGTTCCGCCAGCGTGCGCGCCTTGAGGCCGACATTGTTGAAGTTCTCCCGAATCTTGATGGATTGATCTAACCACTGCATAGCTTCTTCGGTATTGAGTTTGTTCTGGAGTGCGAAATTCGCAGCTTGCGCGCGCATCTGCCAGTCGTCAGGCTTGGCCGCAGCCAGGGACTTACGGGCCTTTTCTAACGCCAGGGCCTTCACATCCTTGACCTCAACCGTGAAGGGGACGCTCACCTTGTCCCAGCGAATGTTGACCTGAGCTGAATTCTCAGTGATAGGATCCAGATTGAACATCAACCACTCCTGATTATCGGCCACCATCTGGGGCTTGGCCTTCACACGGAGCACATCCTTCTTATCGTCGTAGGAGAAGCTACCCCACTGCCCCGAGTCGCTGTTGAAGATAATCGACCACTCTCCGTCTTTGGCGGGTATGGTGTGCAGGCTGTAACGTCCGGCGGCCAGCGGCTGCCCGTTGACTAGTACGCCATCGCTCACTTCAAACATTGTGGCTTCGTTTGCGCCCGTGCGCCAAACATGTCCGAAGGGCACGATCGGGGCGTCTTTCGCTCGCGCCCGGGAGTCGTCCAAGGTTGCGGAGCCGGGGGCGGTGCCTGCCGGTGCGTCGCCCCAGATCTTGCGACCCTTCACTCCGGGACGGCTATAGGTGATTGTAATATCAGTTACGCCGACGGTCTGCATTACGCTAGCTTTCTGACTCGGTCGCGGGAGTCGCAAGGGCGTCTGAGCAAGAGCAATGGCACTAAGAGCCGTGAGCAAAACGAGGGAGGCCGTACTGTAGCGAAGGGATCTTTCCAGGGTCTTCATATCAATTCTCCTTGTAAACTTCGATGGGTCTTGGTGGCTTCAGAAATCCCGAGACACGGATTGTATTACGTCGGGGCAAAAAAGCTAAACAGTGATAGCAATTTCGTGTAACGCAAAAGCCTCTGGAGAGCGTGGCGAGCCAGCGACGAAGCTTTGACTACGGATCGAGATCGTTAAGAACGACCAGTTCGGCGTTGACCTGAGAGTGGTTTCGCCGGCTCTTGGTCCTGACTGGAATCCGCACAAATTGATTTTGACTCCTCCGGTAAAAGCGAACGGTTCTAATGCAGGCTGAGATTTCCTAACCCAGTAGCGGCGCCGCAACGACGCGGATTAGGCCGTTATGGCGCGAAATATTGTGCTAGACTCCGCTTTTGAACGATTGGCATAACCATTGCACTTGGGAGGCTGAACTGGGTTTTGACAAAGGGGTAAATTCTAAACAAAGGAGACTTCGCGTATGTTGTGGACAATTCTCGTGATTCTACTGGTGCTCTGGCTGCTCGGCTTTATCGGAAGCGTCGGTGGCAACCTAATTCACCTTCTTCTGCTCGTGGCCCTTGTGATCCTGATTATCAATCTGGTGTCAGGCCGAAGAGGACCCGTAGTCTAGACACATCACGCTAACTTGGCGTCTGTCGGAAACAAGGGAAGATCGTTAACTTCGCCGGTCTTCCCCAGAAGCCCTGGTGGAAACACTAGAGCGTAGTCCACAACAGGCAACGCTTCTTCAGCAATGAAGGGGCGTTGCTTTGTGGCAAACACTGCCGGTTCATCAGCCCAACGCATTCGCTCCGGGATCTAGCCAACAGCGCAATTAAGCTGCCCTCCCGGTCAAGCAGTCTAATCGTATTGAGCACGGGCGTTACGGAGGAGAGTATGCCAACAACAAAAGCACGTAAAAGGTCGGCTGTGAAGAAATCGAGCAAGGGTCGATCAGCTTCGAAGAAATCAACCACTTCGCGCGGTGCCAAAAAGAGCACTAAGAAAGCTGCAAGCAGGAAGACGAGTGTCGCTTCAACCGGGAAGCGCGCAGCCAGTAAAGGCAGAAAACGAGCTTCCACGACCAAAACTTCTACGAAGAGCAGGGCTTCCAGCAGAAAAGCGACTAAAAAGTCCGGACGTAAGCGCTCAACTAAGGGCCTTCTTTCTCGCGCCAAGGAAGCTATGAAGGTAGTATTGACCGGCGCGGCAGTCGGAGCAGCATCGGGCGCCGTTCAAGGTGCCGCGGAGTCCGGGAGCAAAGTCGCAGGTATCGACCAGGTTGACCAGAGAATCGAGTCGACCAAAGGGGACAGTTCTGCCGAGTAATTGCGAGGACTTCAACCCGGGCAGAAAGCGACAGGGCGCTGTCGATCCGCGCCCTGTCCTAGCAAATGAGGTAAATAAAGTGAACCGAGATCCGGAAAAAGAACCTTGGCGCCCGGGTGAAAGACCTGATGAGACGCCAACACATCCTTATGATCCGATACATCCGGATCCTTCACCGGCTCCCAACCCGGCGCCGATATCGCCGGATCAAGAACCGGCCGCGCCGGTGCGAGAACCTACCACTCCGATGCCCATGACCGATCCAGAACCACCCGAACCTACCAGATTATCCTGACAAGAATAAGGGCTGATCTGAGAACAGTGCGCGTTTAACTGCCTCCATGCGCAGACTTGGCCCGTTTGTCCATCTCTTCCGGAGTTACGTCTTCCTGGTGGGTGGCGATGTGCCAGACGTGTCCAAATGGATCTACTAAACTGCCAGTGCGGTCGCCGTAGAATTTATCCTGCACAGGCTGTTGCTCCACTGCGCCGGCGACAATGGCGCGCTTGAAGACTGTATCTACATCCTCCACATAAACCATCAGAGACACTGGTGAGCCACCGAGCGTTTGCGGACTCACGTATTTCATCTCGGGAAATTCGTCGGCAAGCATAACGGGTGAATCTCCTATCTTAATCTCCGCATGCCCGATTTTTCCGTCCGGCTGGGGCATGCGAAAAAGCTCAGTCGCGCCGAACGCCGTCTTATAGAACTCAATCGCGGCGGCAGCATTTTTGATGATCAAATACGGTGTCACTGAATGATAACCCTCGGGAATGGGCTTTACTGCACCAGTCATTGGTTTTCTCCTATCAGGCTCCAGCATTTGTTGAATGTCAGCAAGTAAGGTTTGGTCGTGTCCCTGGGGACTTACCTTCTCATAAACTTTGCGCACCACGCCGTTTGGATCCACCACAATCGAAGTGCGGTCCCAATACATCGTGCCTTTATAGTCGGTTTGACCTACCCCGCAGGCCTTGAGCAATTCCGCATTCGTGTCCGCAAGTAAGTCGATTGTGAAACCAAACTTGTTGGAGAAATCCTTATGTGAGGCGACATCGTCCTGGCTGACGCCGACGACTGAAATTCCCGCGGCCTCGAAGTCTTCCTTGCTAGCCGTGAAAGATTTTCCCTGAATCGTACAACCGGGCGTATCGTCTTTCGGATAAAAGTAAACTACCAACCATTTGCCGGCGAAATCACCGAGTTTCATTGTTTTCCCGTCCTGGTTCGGAAGAGAGAAATCCGGAAACTGCTTTCCTGTTTCAAGCATATACATTGACCTTTCGTCGCGTCCGACTGTTTTTGAAGTGATGACCGATTTAGATCTTCATTCTAGATGCTTCTGGTTCAGAATCCAATCTTTCAGAAGGCCTGCACGGGTGCTGGTTCATAGTGACCGGACGTTCAGACATCACCTAGGTTGCAACTTAGCCATCCGGAGAAGCAAAGCTTGATGAACTCTAGACTGAAGCGGCACCAAGATGCGTGGCGATGTACCAGGTGTTGCCGAACGGATCTGTTACCCCAGCAACGCGATCGCCATAGGGCTGATCAGCAGGTTCGCTCATCGAGGCGGCGCCTGAGGCCACCGCCCGCTGGTACCACGCATCCACGTCATCCACATAGAGGAAAAACATCGTCGGCATCGGCTGATACGGACCATGGGCTTCCCCCATCTCCAAAACCGAGTCTCCGATTTTTATTTTCGCATGGACCACAGGGCCGTCCGCCTGGAGGCGATGGACCACCACCTCTGCTGCTCCGAAGGCCGGTTTTAGAAACTCGATCATTTGGGCTGCGCCTAACGGATGCAGATAGACATTCACACTGTGAAGACCCTCATCAGTGTGGGTGCCTGACAGGCGTTTCGCGATATACCATTCATTTCCTGAAAGATCTTTCACACCGGCGAGGCGCTCACCGTGATCCTCAATCGGCCCCATCATTGAGTTAGCTCCGGCATCCAGGGCTCGCTGATACACAGCGTCAACGTCATCCACGTAGAGATGAAGTGCGGTCGGCATAGGCGTTCCGCGCCAGGTCTCGCCGCCACCGATCATTACCATCGAGTCACCGATCTTATACTCGGCATGCATACCACCTTCAGAACCCATCCCGTAGATTTGTCCTTCCGCGCCAAAGGCCTCCTTCACAAACTCGATCAATTGCGGAGCCCCCTTAACCGCAAGATAGGGCGTTATGGTATGAAAGCCTTCGCGAGCTGGCTTTGAAGATCTCAGATCTGAGATCTCAGATCTGAGATCACCTGCCGCTGACGCTTTAATGGTGGGCATGTTCGCTATCCTTTCCAGATCTTCTCTGAGGCGGGTTCGAAAATCATGGCGCGGAAGATCGCGTAGTTCAGCCGCAATACGCACGAACGGCTCCACCTCAGCGCTTAATCCCCGCGCTGCTTCCGAGTCGGCGAGCACCGCTGCCACCGCTTGATTAAGCTGTTCTACAAGACTCTCAGGCATTCTGATCACCCGACTTGTCGTCAAATTGTTTCCGCAGAGTTTGCAGAGCACGGAACTGAAGCTGTTTCACAGCGCCCTCGGTGCGTCCCAACTCATGCGCGATCTCGCGTATACTCTTCTCCTCAGCAAACCTCAGCCTGACAACTCGACCTTGATCCGCAGGAAGCTGATCAACTATCCGGAAGAGCCGGGCTCGTTGTTCGACCTCCTCAAGACTAAACTGAGCATTCTCCGCCGCATCTTCCAGGTCGGCGATATCGACTGTTCTAGCGGTGTGCTTGGATCTGTCAGCCAGCATGTTGGCGGCGATTCTCAATAGCCATGCCGCGAATGGCACCCCCCGCCAGGCAAACCGCGGCAAGTTTTCAAGGGCCCTCTTGAAGACCTCAGAAGTGAGGTCTTCGGCCGCCGCGCGGTCGCCCACTCGTCGCGCAATGTAGGCATATATCAGCTCAAAGTTAATTTCATAAAGGTCGGCAAACCGGGCAGGGTCTCTTTGCGCAGCTTCAACCAGGAGGCGCTCAAGCGCCCCGTCCGCGGCTCCCAGCGATGCAGGTTTTCGGACGGCCATCTGTGCTCTCTGCCTGTATAAACGCCCGTGAGAGAAAAAGGTTACGCACGAATCCTAACAAGGATGACTGTACGTCGGCTTTTAGCGTTCCCTTCTATAGCCCTGTTTGGAACAGATCTCGACTTCAACCATTCTCTCGCTGGTCCACGCTCCCTGTGAGGGTCGCTAACTTGGCTAACTCTCATTCACACCGCGGCTTCAGACCGGTGGCAGGGCATGCCCTCTGATTTCCCTAACCTTTTACGGTTTTGGGGTGGGGCCAGTCGGTGACCTTAAAGGGCCGGTTAAAACCGTCCAAGGTCGGGGCTCGTTTAGACACCGGGCTAAAGGCGCGGGTTTATTGAATCAATGCGAAAGCAAACTGACTACTACACTCCCTTTTTCCCTATCCGGTTTTCGCCTTTTCTCCCTTCCAAGCTACTATTCTCCCTTCCAAGCTACTATAGGCCCAACTCTTCCCCGTAGTCCGGCGTCTAACAGGCAGAACTTTGCTAAGCCAGTTTCTATTGTAGCCAGCCATTGAGGTAAGAATTCATGAAGATCTGGATGACCTCCTTATTTATTCTCGGGCTCACGTTCGGGGCAGCCTCTTTAGTCTCCGCACAGGTAGACCCGAAATTGGAGTCTATCGAGGAACAACAGCAGAAGGAAAAAGCTGAGAAGGAAAAGAAGGCGTACGCTCTGCTCGAACAGGTTGTTGAAGAGGCCCAATTACTGAGGCTGCCTGAGAACCGTGTCCAGGTCCAAGTTAGCGCCGCCGACTTGCTTTGGGAACGTAATGAGGGGCGCGCTCGCACGCTGTTCGCGCTGGCCGCCGAGGGGGTGGGCGAGATGATGCGGAATGCGAATGGGAATCCTGGCCAGGAAGGGCGTAGAGGTCCTAATCGGGGCAGAACTGGTGGCCAGCTTCGACAGGAGTTGGTATTGTCCGTCGCTCGTCACGATGCCACGCTCGCTTATCAATTACTGGCTGCTACCCGACCTCAGACACCACCTGCCGTAACTGGATATTCGCGCTTGGACTCCGAAGAAGGTCTTGAGGAACGTCTGCTGGCGCAGGTTGCGCAGCTGGATCCCAGACTTGCGTTGCAGAATGCTGAGCAGATGCTCGATAAGGGCCAGTACTCGCGTTCCCTGGCCCAGGTGCTGGCCCAGCTTCAGACGAAAGATAAAGATGCGGCGGCGAGGTTCGAAGACAGGCTTATAAAGCGACTTCAATCTGCGAACATACTCTCCGCGCCTGATGCCGGCACACTCGCACTTAGTTTGCTGCGACCAGGCCCGCGGCCTGCTGACAGCGGCACCATTCCCACCGCGGCTACATCCAGTAACAGCCTAGAGATGCTGGCGCTTTCCACTTATACGAGCTTATTGGAAAACGTGATCGACGTAGCACTAAAAGCCACCCCCGCTCCTGCGGGTGGTCAACGAGGTGCCAACAACATCCGGGGCAGACGAGGCGGTCCCGGAAGCGGTGGCAGTGGACCAAACAACGCTACGACTGAACCGTCCGCGGCGGAACTTGAGCAGGGCAACGCACGGCGGCTTATGGGTGGATTGCGGACAATGCTGCCGCAGATTGACCAGTACCTGCCAGGGCGTTCCCAGGCGGTACGTCAGAAAATGACGGAGCTGGCCATCACCGATAATTCACGTGCCGCAATGATCCAAGTGGAGAGAGCGATGCAGCAAGGCACGTCCGAGAGTCTCCTTGCGGCAGCAACTTCTGCTCCGCAAATGATGCAGTCGCGGATTTATCAGCAGGCTGCACTCAGGGCCCTCGACGAAGGAAATGCCGACCGCGCACGTCAGATTGCTAACGATCATCTGGAACCGGGGACGCGCGAATCGGTGTTGCGGACAGTGGAGTTTCGGCAGACCTCTGAAAAGATTGATATCAGCAAAGTGGCCGAGGTGCGGCAGACACTCGCAGGACTGCGTTCCGATGATGAAAGAATCGATTTGTTGGTGCAACTGTCGGTAAATGCCAGGCAGAACAATCCCAAGCTCGCGGTTGAACTTCTGAATGAGGCTCGGCAGTTGACAAATCGGCGTGCCACGAATTACCGACAGCTCGAACAACAACTTAAGGTCGCTGAAGCTTTCAAAGACCTTGAGCCGGCACGCAGTTTTGAGATTTTGGAACCTGGTATCATCCAGCTTAATGAGTTGTTAACAGCCGCTGCGACTCTCAGTGGATTTGAAATCAATGTTTTCCAGGATGGCGAGCTACCACTGGAAGGCAGGAATGGTTTGAGCAACATGGTGACACGCTACGGCCACGTGATCGGCCTCCTGGCAACAAGCGATTTCAACCAATCTCAAACTCTAGCCCATAGATTTCAGCTTTCCGAGCCGCGCATTGGGGCGCGGCTCGCTATCGTACGCAGCATGCTGGGTAAGGAACCAGGTTTCAGGTCGCGTGGTTCCCGCTTTAGTCAAAATACATTTATTCGTAGAGGTCAGGACTAGTTAAGGAATTGAACACTCTTCTCAAGCTAGATCAGCTGAAACTGAACTGTAGTGCCCGTAGTCGAGGCTGTGTGAAAAGGCAAAAAGGGGCCTACGGTGATTTGCAGGTCCAAGAAATTCTGCAAGTTGGGAGGAATTTGCCCGCTGGGAAGGTAGGCAAAGTCTAGCGCGCCCCCCGCTCCAGCGTAGCGTCTTTCGCTGGCTTCTTATGCAGCGTCGGTCCAGTGTAGTCTTGAAGAAAAATAAAGTTTGTGACGCTACGCTGGAGCGGGGGCGCGCTGCGCTTTGCCCACCTTCCAAACCTGAAAATTCTCCCAACCTGCAGAATTTCTTGAACCTGCAATGTCTTTTGGACCTGCAGTGTCTTGAGAGTCCTCCTAAACAGTCGGGACTGCCCGGCAAGCAGCGCTGTCCTTTCAAATTTATCAACTCCCTAGGTACAATCGTCACCTCCCCTTCGAACAATCTGCGGCAGGAGGTTGGAATGCGTCTCTCGTCTCGCAATACCAGTCCTTGGTCTCGTACGTTTCTAATTTTATGCCTCGGCCTCGCGCTCTCGTCATCGTGCTCCACGTCCAGCGGACCGGACGTAGGCTCAAACGCCAAAGCCACCTTGCGGAAGCAGAGCAGTTTGTTGCTGACGCAGAGAAGCGACTGCTGGAACTCAACATTAAGTACGCTCGCGCTGACTGGGTGAAGAGCACCTTCATAACCGACGACACCGAAAGCCTTTCGGCCGAAGCGAACAAACAAGTGATAGAAGCGACAACGGAACTGGCCGAACAATCCCGTCGCTTCGACGGAGTAGACTTGCCTTACGAGACAGCCCGCAAGCTCAAACTTCTCAAGCTGGCGCTTACCCTGCCGGCGCCTTCAAATGCAGCCGAACGAGATGAGTTAACAAAGATCGCCGCTTCGCTGGAAGGCGACTATGGCAAAGGCAAATATTGCCCTGACGGAGACCAAGGAAAGTGTCTCAGTCTCAGCGAGATGGAGGTAATTCTCGCGAACAGCCGTGACCCAGAGGAACTCAAACGTATCTGGCTGGGCTGGCACCAGGTTTCGCCGCCCTATCGCAAAAACTATCAGCGCTTCGTAGAACTGAGTAACAAGGGAGCGCGCGAGATGGGCTTCAAAGATACCGGCGCGATGTGGCGTGAGAAGTACGATATGGAGCCCGACGCCTTCGCCGCTGAAATGGAGCGGCTGTGGCAACAGGTGAAGCCGCTTTACGATTCGCTCTACACCTACACGCGTAAGAAATTGATCGCCAAATACGGCACCCAGGTGGTCCCCAACGAAGGCCCGATTCCCGCTCATCTCTTTGGCAACATGTGGGCCCAGCAGTGGAACAACATCTATCCTCTCCTGGCACCGGCCGGTGGTGATCGAGGTTATGATCTAACTGAGATACTCAAGACGCGCAATACCGATGCGAAGCAGATGGTGCGCCAGGGCGAAGGCTTTTTTACGTCGCTGGGGTTTGAGCAGTTGCCGGGAACATTCTGGGACCGCTCACTGTTCGTCAAACCGGCGGATCGTGAAGTGGTCTGCCATGCCAGTGCCTGGGACGTTGATTACGAGAAAGACGTGCGACTGAAGATGTGCATTCAGATCCGTGAGGAAGACTTCACGGTCGTTCATCACGAGTTGGGCCACAATTACTACCAGATGGCTTACGCCGGCCAGCCCTTTCTTTATCGCGACAGTGCCAACGATGCCTTTCACGAAGCCATCGGCGACACCATTGCCCTCTCCGTCACTCCGCCCTATCTCAAGCAGATTGGATTGATCGACAAAGTACCAGATCAGAGCGCAGACATTGGTTTTCTTTTGCAGCGATCGCTGGAGAAGGTTGCGTTCCTGCCGTTTGGTTACCTGGTAGATCAATGGCGCTGGAAAGTTTTCTCCGGCGAAGTGAGTCCTGGCGATTACAACAGTGCCTGGTGGGCTCTACGAGAGAAGTACCAGGGAGTGGCTCCTCCCGCACTGCGCTCCGAGCAGGACTTTGACGCTGGAGCGAAATACCACGTCCCGGCGAATACACCCTACGCTCGCTATTTTCTCGCAGCGATACTGCAGTTTCAGTTTCACCGTGCCTTGTGCCGCGAAGCGGGATTCAACGGACCGCTCTATCAATGTTCGATTTACGGCGACAAGAAGGCCGGTGAGAAGTTGAAGCAAGTGCTGGGCATGGGTCTAAGCAAACCCTGGCAGGAAGCTCTCAAAGCCATGACCGGCGAAGACAAAATGGACGCCACTGCCATCATCCATTACTTCGCACCTTTAAAGCAGTGGCTGGATGAGGAAAACAAGAAACCCTGATGAAGAGGCGATGGTGAAATAGTGACAATGAGAAATGGAGAATGGAAGCCTCAATGTGAGAGTTTCGCCGTTGAGTTAAGAGGGGGATCACGGAGGAGGAGGACCTATTGGAAATCCAGCCTCGAGAGTTCTAACTTCAACTCAAATCAGGATGCAATGGCGGGCGAATTATTAATTGGACGTCAACGGATAACGTCTGCGGCAGCGAATCTCGCCAGGACCTCAGTCGGCCAAAAACGGTGCTTGTTGCTTTCCCGCACCGTGGCTAACCTAACCTGGATAAACTCCTCGGTGGTTAGCATCGGTATTGTGAGCATGGGCGGTTTTGTCTTCTCGGATTGAGGAGGAACCGCGTGTAACCGCCCGCGGGAATATTTTTCCAACGACAGCGAGTGGTAATCAAAGTCCTTATTCGGCAGAGGCGCAGCCGCCACGGCGGAAGAGACTTGTCTACGCTTAAGCTCGGCGAATGCTTTCATATCAACTCCTCATTATTAGAGAAAACATCAATTAAACTCATCTTCCAGATGTTTCTCTGAAACCGGCAACTTTAACCTGTTCATTGCGTAAGGGCAGCCAGGTAGCCTAAATTTCGGCCCCTGCGCCGACTCGATGCGCCTTAGAAACCGATTCCGAGCGACCTAATGGCAACCAATGCGCCGGCCTATTTGCTCGGTCGTAACGTTTACGTCCACACTCTTGTTGCCGGTGAAAATGGACACTAAAAATTAAAGCCCCACCACCACGACTTTCACAAAGATCACCAGGATGGCCACTACTCAAGTGCTGCGCTACCACCATCGTCTCCCATATATTTATCTCTTCTTCAAATGGTTACCCGGCGGTGGTTTCACCACCGAGAAGTGTTAAGACTTCCCCTGTGACATAGCTCGAATCGACTTCTGAAGCGAAATAGACAAAAGCCGGAGCAATTTCCTCCGGTTGCGCTGGACGCTTCATCGGCGTATCGGCGCCAAACTCCGCGACATCCTTCGCCGGTTTATCCGATGGGTTGAGTGGCGTCCATACTGGACCAGGCGCCACGCAATTCACGCGGATGCCTTTCTCAACCAGGTTCTGAGCCAGCGATTTTGTAAACGCGTGGATGGCCCCCTTCGTCGCTGAGTAATCAAGCAAGTGCTTGCTACCTTCCAGACCGGTAATCGATCCGCAATTCACGATCGAACTTCCCTTTTTCAAATACGGCAGGGCCGCCTTCGTTATACGAAAATAGCTATATATGTTTGTTTGAAACGTCCGGTCCCACTGTTCTTCTGATACCTTGGCCAAACTCTTCTGGTGTTGCTGAAACGCCGCATTGTTCACCAGGATGTCGAGTTTTCCGAACCTGGACACTGTCGCCTCGACGGCTTCCTTACAAAAATCCGGATCCGTGAGGTCGCCGGCAATCAGGTGGGCGTCTCGGCCCTCGGCAGCGACAGCCTCTCGAGTCTCTTCTGCGTCGGTTTGTTCGTCGGGAAGGTATGTGATTGCCACATCTGCTCCCTCTCGAGCGAATAGAACTGCCACGGCCCTACCAATGCCTGAATCACCCCCAGTAATCAACGCGACTTTCTGCCTCAACTTCTCCGCCCCCTTGTAGTAAGGAGCCTGATATCTCGGTCGCGGCTTCAGTTTCGACTCCAAGCCCGGCTTCTGCTGATGCTGGGCGGGCATGGGCGACTTCGGCTGGCTTATTAGACCCACCTCTCTGGATACCTTTCCGGATGCCTTTGAGGATGATCGGCCATGCGCCCGGCGTTTATCGTTAGTCGCTCGCTTTTTCGTGCTGGAGGTCGCTGCTCGCGAACTCCGGGTGGCGTTTTTTTTCTGATTTCTGTTGACCATTCCCCGATCGTGGCTCTTTCCTTTTTTTTCGGAGAGCTATGGCTTAAGCTTTGCGCCGCCCGCTGGGTCCCCAATCCGACGCCTCATTTGACCGTGGCCACGCGGCTTACTGCAAATGCCGAGCCGACACTGGGGCCTCCTTACTGTGTGAAATATTAGGTATGTTCAGCACCTATCTGCGATTGGAAATGGAGAGTGCTGGCATCGTGATTGCGCTGGGTTTTGATACCTGGCAGTTTGCGGAGAAATACTGGTCTGTAAGTAAACAAAGCAAAGTGCGTAGTGTACAGGAAGCCTACACAAAGGGTGGATGCTAAATTATCGGCGAAGAATAGTGAGATTAACTAATCGACCTGAACAGACAGCATTTTCTTCGGCGCTGACCGTGAAGGTCAATTTAAGGAATCAGACGATGTGGGACCAGAAAGGAAAGTAAAAGTCCTAGGAACGTGGCGGCACTTGTCCGCTACCGGATTTGCCGCCCCGAACTTTCTGAAGTTGATCATTCAGAATGCGCGCCTGGCAAATAAAGGCATAACTTGTGCGGTATTCGAGAAGGTCGTATCGGCGCGCCGCACCAGAAGCAATCTACGGATGAATCAGGGTGTTTCTTTAGGGATAGGAAATTACAATTTCTAGTCGCTATCGATCTCTAGTCGTTATCGAAAATAACCATTCGAACGCGCAACGTGGTTCGTCGATCTGAGCCATTCTCGCCACTCTTGCGTCACCCAAACAATATCGTTCGGTCGCACCGTAAGTCTGGCATGACACGAATTGAACAACTCCAAAAGACCGGCATCGCTCGAACCGGCACGCCGAAAAGAGGATTCCGGTACAAAAGAGGCGACGGCGGCGGTAAGGTTCGCGCTGCCGACCTCGAGAGGATTCGGGAGTTGGGAATTCCGCCCGCCTGGGCTGATGTAGCTATCAACGTTGCGCCGGGTGGTAAGCTGCAAGCTATCGGGAAAGATGTGGCGGGACGATGGCAGTATCTCTACCACGAGAGCCACACTCGCGCCCAAGAGCTTAAGAAGTTTCAGCGACTAATCAAATTCGCGGAAGCGCTGCCTAAATTGCGCTCAACAGTTAGTAGGCACCTCCGCCAATCTGACCTCGGCAAGGAACGAGTGTTGGCCTGCATGGTGCGAATCCTGTCCACGTGCTATATGCGGCCGGGAAGTCAGGTCTACGCTACCGAAAATGGTAGCTATGGAATCGCGACGCTCCGACCAAAGCACGTAAAAGTGAAAAAAGGTGTGGTGGAGTTCGACTTTCCAGGCAAATCAGGGGTGCGTCAACGCCGAGAGCTAAGAGATCGCCAGGCCGCGAAAGTCGTGAGAAGCCTGCTCGGGCACTCGGGCCGGGAAGTCTTCCAGTACCAAAACGGCGACAGCGAATTCATTAACATCACCAACCGTCACATTAATGAATACATCAAGGAGATCATGGGCGCGAGATTCAGCGCCAAAGACTTTCGCACTTGGGCCGGCACTATTATCTGTGCCTGCGCCCTTGCGCGCGTAGGAACCGAGGACCTCGAGAAGAGGGCGGCGCGCAAGCGAAAGGTGGTGGCCGCAATTAAGGAGACGGCTGAGATGCTGGGTAACACTCCGGCCGTTTGTCGCAGCTCTTACATCAATACCGAAATCATCAACAGTTTTGAAAAGGGGAAAATCATCGACGGCCATTTTGAAACACTTGAAGACTTGATTTCCTACCGCGGCCGAACCCTGCATCGTGCGGAACTGGGGTTACTTAAGTTTCTTAAGCGTGATGCGAAGAAGTGACTTAGAGTGCCGGCCGGATGTTGGTCAAGAGCCGGATAAGAATGCTTCCGGGTGTCTTAAACTGTTTTCACCTGCCCGCGAGTTTGGCATCTCGCTTGCAGCAGGAGGAGAAAATTCTATCGCGGTGTCTTGAAACCGTGCAGCAGTCGGAACCAACACGGAGGTAATGGATCAATGGACGCTTTTGAATTATTGAAGAGTGATCATGAGAAGGTGGCGGGGCTCTTGGAAAAGATTGAAGGAACCACCGAACGAGCACTTAAAACGCGCGAAGAACTCTTCACCCAACTGAAAACTGAGCTCGACATCCACGCCGAGGTCGAGGAGAAGATTTTTTATCCGGTATTGGAGAAGGCCGACGAATCTCGAGACATTACGCTCGAAGCTTTCGAAGAGCATCGACTCGTAAAGCAACTTCTTGGTGAATTGGCGGCAGAGGCTAAAGACGACGAGAAGTGGACCGCAAAGTTCACTGTGCTGAAAGAACAAGTCGAGCACCACGTCGAAGAAGAGGAAGGCGAAATGTTTAAGAAGGCTCGAAAAGTTCTCAGCCGGGAAGAGATTGAAGAACTGGGAGCTCGTATGGAAAAAGCGAAAGGCGAGCGGAGGGCGGCCGCCACTCGATAACCGGCTAATCCCGGGCACGAACCCGTGCCTGTGAACCGATACTTAAAAGTGTAGGAGAAATGCTATGCAGGGACCTTTGCGCGGACTCCTGGCCGGAGCTGCAGCGTGGAAGTTTGGTGGCGGGTGTATCTCCACCATCTTGATTTTTATACTTGTATTTTGGCTACTAGGCTTTGTGAATTGCTAATCTGCTTACCCGTGGTCGCCGCGATGAACTCTGCCCGCACGGCCGGCTCACGTAAAAAATGGCCTCGGAGTAACATTCGTTCAATCCTGAGTGCCAGGTTATGGCCCATCACGCCCGACCAATCATTCCGGTGCTGGCTGGAGTTTTAGATGTTGAGTTCACGACTCTCTAGAGTCGGACTCGACCGTCGTAAGTGACCACGAGATCATACGAACCGACACGAAATGTTCTTAGTGGCTTTTCGTGCGATTTTGTGGATCGTGTCTAACGCTACCCTAGCACCACATAGGCATCACACGGTTAATTGACCCGATAAGCGCACCGGCAATGCCTACAGCACCGACGCGATGGCAGGACCGCCAGCGTTTTATCGTCGGCAAAAACAATCAGGACGCCGTCACTCACGAGGACCGTTTGCCCCTGAAGCTTGCCTTCCTAGTAAAGTATTCCAATAGTTCCTTCGTGGCATCTTTCGATTCCCGCACATTGGGTTGGTGCCGCCACAAACCCCTGCTTTAACTTTTCATCTGCGTGTAATAGAGTCTTTTTCAAAGGTGTCGCAGCAATGAGAATTGAATCGCCTAAGTAAGCCGGATGCAGATGTGACCCAACGATGGCATAAGGTAGACGTGAACAAAGTTAGGTTAGAAATCTTTTCGGATTATCTTTGACCGTTCTGTTGGTTGGCGGAGCCAGCCGTTCACGAACTGATGCAATCTAAGCCTGACGTAGAGGTCATGTGGCGAGCGTTCGAGTTGCGTCCTGAACCGGTACCGACGCTGGATCCAAAAGGTGACTACCTGCAACGCGCCTGGAGTACCTCGGTTTACCCGTTGGCCGAGAGGTTGGGGGTGAGAATGAAACTTCCTCCCCTGCAGCCTCGCTCCAGGCTGGCCCACGAAGCTGCGCACTGGGCCCGCACTCAAGGCAGATTTGATGATTATCACGCGGCAATTTTTCGCGCCTTCTTCGAGAGAGGCGAGGACATCGGCGATATTGAGGTGCTTATGACTTTGGCAACCGATCTAGGTTTGGACAGGGAATCGCTACGCGCTGCTCTCGAGAAACATGAGTTTCAAAAAAGCGTGCTCCGGGACGAACAGGAAGCGGCGAGGATCGGCGTCAGCGGTGTGCCAGCATTTGTTGCTGATCGGAATGCCGCACTTAGTGGTGTTCAATCCGCGGAGAGTCTACAAAAGTTAATTCAGCATGTGAGGCTTCCTGAATGAACCTGCTGATGGCCCGAGCGAAGCTCGGAGAAAAGGTCTACGGGAAGGAGGAAGGGGAAGAATCTTGATTTGAGATTTGGTCTTAATTTTTACCTTCTCCCCTTTCAACCCGAAGGCTTGGTACTTTTTTTTTATGTCTGAACACCTTGACACCATCACCTTGCCCGCATATCCGGCGGCCCGAGCGGTGGCCGCGACTGTCGAGGCATACTTCGCTAGCCATCTCGCTGAGGCGCGCCAACGCAGTCCACGGAAGTTGGCACCAGAGCCTGATGCGGCGGCGGTCGAGGCCATTATCGACGCGGCGTTCTGGGCCAGTCTCAGACGCGAAGAAGGTTACGCTCCGAAAATATCACTTGCTTTTCTCCCTCCGGAGCAGGCAGGCCAACCGCTCACATTTGAGCGATGGTTCCCCCTTACCCCACCCGTACTCTCGCGGCTGGCACCTGCGGTTGAGCGTCCCGGAATTCATCTCGGAGTCTGGCGCAATCATGACCAAAGTTCTGACCTCCGCATTTGGGGCACCACCCGTTCCATCCCAAAACTCTGCTTTGTTCTCGAGGTGATAGAACCTGGCCTGCTGGTGGTCAAGTACCGTCGTGGCCAGGAGCAAGGTAAGTATGTCAACGTTGCGGTGCTCAAGGGCGACCAGATCAAAATGGTGGACGAAGCGGGTTCGGGTTTGCCCGACTGTCCGGAGCTAGTCACGTCGCTGCTCAGCTTCGGCTCGCGAACCTTGACGTCCGACTCCGCGAATGTCCTCGTGCAATTGTCGGTTTCTATGCGCGCGCACGGTCGGGGTGGCTCATTACTGGTGATACCTCAGGGTTCCGAGACTTGGCGGCAGTCGATCCTCCAACCGGTTTCGTATCTCGTTACGCCTCCCTTCTCAGAGTTGGCAGCACTGATGCGGCAGAGCGCGGTTGAGAAGAGCCAGCCGATATGGCAGGAGGGATTCATTGATGCAGTAGACGGGATTGCGGGCCTGACCGCGGTCGACGGCGCGGCGCTCATTAGCGATCAATATGAATTGCTGGCGTTCGGCGCCAAGATTGGTCGTCGTGACGGCGGGGCACAGATCGAGCAGGTAATCGTGACGGAACCAATCGTCGACGGCGTGGCCACGATCGTTCATCCCCTGGAACTCGGCGGTACCCGACACCTTTCGGCGGCGCAATTCGTACAGGATCAGCCGGACTGCGTGGCGCTGGTTGCCTCTGTGGATGGTCGCTTCACGATCTTCGCTTGGTCTCCTTGCGAACATATGGTTCACGCACACCGGGTGGAGACGTTGCTGATGTAGGGTATACTAAACACTCTTCCCACTGATTAAGTTTAGCTAGTTGAGGTTATGAAGAATGAGACTACTCATCGTCCTATCTTTGTTGATCTGTGTGCCGGTCATGGCCATGGCTCAGCAGAAATCGCGCAAACTCTTCCCATATAATTACACCATCGATGATCTTCCGAACGGCATGAGACTGGTAACTGTGCCGACAGATTATCCGAATCTGGTCGCTCTCTATATCGTCGTTCAGACTGGTTCGCGAAACGAGGTAGAGTCTGGCAAGAGCGGTTTCGCACACTTTTTCGAACACATGATGTTTCGCGGCAGTGAAAACTACACTGGTGACCAGCGGGAAGCAATCTTCAAACGCGCCGGTGCTGAAACCAACGCCTACACGTCAGACGATCGGACCGTCTACCACGCGACTTTTTCGAAGGAAGATCTGGACGAGATCATGAAAATGGAAGCTGACCGCTTCCTTCGGTTGAAGTACGCGTTGCCGGAGTTTCAGACCGAGTCGCTGGCGGTGAAGGGGGAGTACGATAAAAACAGCGCAAATCCTTTTTCCAAACTTTTTGAGGTAATGCGCGAAACCGCCTTCAAAACCCACACCTACTCGCATACAACCATGGGCTACCTGAAAGACATTCAGGACATGCCAAATCAGTTTGAGTACAGCCAGGAATTTTTTCAGCGCTTTTATCGCCCGGAGTACACCACCGTCGTGCTCGTCGGCGATGTCACGCGCGCCGTGGCTATGGACCTAACCAGGAAATACTTCGGCGACTGGAAACGCGGGGATTATGTGGCGAAAATCCCGGCAGAGCCTAAGCAGACTGAGCCGCGGAAGGCGCACGTTGTCTGGCCCTCGCCGACTCTGCCGATTGTGGCTGTAGCTTTCCGTGGTCCCGCATATTCTGATGTCGAAAAGGACAAGATGGCCCTCGACTTGTTAGCCCAGGTTGCGTTCGGCGAGAACTCAGACCTCTATCAAAGACTCGTTCTGACAGAGCAAAAAGTGGACGCGTTGTCCCCCACTTTCAGCAACCGGATGGACCCCGAGTTGTTTTCATTGCTGGCGCGCGTCAAGGATGCGAAGGATGTTGACTATGTGCGGGATCAAATTCTGGCAACCTTCAAGCGCTACACAACCGAGTTAATTCCCACGGCGAAACTAGATGCTACGCGTTCACGCTTACGTTATGGATTTGCCATGGCAATGGACAGCTCAGACGCTATCGCTTCTACCCTCGCGCCTTTCGTTTCTTTGCGTCGCTCGCCGGAAACGATAGACAAACTGGCTGCGCTAATGGAAACAATTACGGCGCAGGAAGTGCGCGACGCTGCCGCCAGGTATTTTCGCGACGAGAGTCGGACGATAGTCACCCTGGCCACAGGGACCAAAGAGGCCGCTAAGAGTGAAGCGACGGAGGTCAAGAATTAAATGAGACGCGCAATTTTGACTCTACTCGTTTCCATTTCACTCCTGACGCCCTGGGCGGCTCTTGGTCGTTCACACAAACCCATGTCAACAAAGATTGCCAATGTGCTTCTATCCAACCGTTCGCCGTTAGTTACTTTTCGGATTGTCTTTATGACCGGCGCTGCTGCCGATCCAAAAGGTAAGGAAGGTGTGGCCGCTTTGACGGCTGCGATGCTCTCACAGGGCGGCACGCGGATTATGTCCTACGAGCAAATCGTGGAGGCCATGTATCCCATGGCCACTTCCTTCAGCTCGCAGATTGATAAAGAGATGACCGTGTTTGCCGGAACGACACATCTTGATAACCTCGACAAGTACTACGGCCTCATCAGCCAGATGCTGCTCGATCCCGGATTTAGAGCTGACGACTTTACGCGGCTGCGAACTGATGCCGTCAACTTCCTGAAAGTCTCCCTGCGCGAGAGTAATGACGAAGAGCTCGGCAAAGAGTACCTCTACAACCTCATCTATGAGGGGCACCCCTACCAGCATCACAATATCGGGACGGTTAGTTCTCTCGAGAAGTTGACGCTCGATGACGTGCGCGTCTTCTACAAGACAAACTATACACAGGGAAATATGGTGCTCGGTCTGGCGGGCGGTTATCCAAAAGAATTGCCGGCGAAGGTGGAAACCGATTTTATTAAGTTGCCGGCGAGTCAGGCTGGCAAAGCTACGATTCAGACGCCGAAGCTTACGCCGGGAACGCACATCACGCTCGTCAAACGCGAGACCCGGGCCACCGGACTTTCTCTCGGCTTTCCGATCAAGGTTACGCGTTCAGATAAAGACTGGCCGGCGCTCGCCGTGGTAGCGTCCTATTTCGGACAGCACCGTAACAGCAGCAGCTATCTCTACCAGAAACTTCGCGAGGCGCGGGGACTCAATTACGGTGATTACGCGTACATTGAATATTTCCCGCGCGGTATGTTTCAGTTTACTCCTGACCCAAATCAGGGACGCACGTCACAGATCTTTCAGATCTGGATTCGTCCAGTGACCCCGGAGAATGGCCATTTCGTGCTGCGCGCAGCGCTTTACGAGTATGAGAAACTGGTGCGCGAGGGCATGACTAAGGAGACGTTTGAGGCGACGCGGGAGTTTCTTGCCAAGTACAACAACATCCTGACGCAGACCCAGGACGCGCAACTCGGCTACGCTCTCGACAGCCGTTATTACAACATTCCTGACTACGTCAACTACATGCGTGAACAGCTCGGCAAACTGACGCTCGACGACGTTAACAACGCCATTCGCAAACATCTCAGGTCTGACGCCATGCGCATCGTGATCATTACCAAGGATGCCGAAGCTCTCCGCGACGCGATCCTTAGCAGTCGACCGTCACCGATTACTTACAATTCACCCAAGCCGAAGGAGATTACGGACGAAGACAAGCTAATCGAAGCCTTCAAGATTAATGTGAAGCCTGAGGATGTCGTGATTGTTCCGGTGGCGAGGGTATTTGAATGAAAGTCCGCCTCGCCGAGCTGCTCAGTCTCCGCTTATGCTTGCTCGGACGCGCTCTTCATCCGTCGGATTGGATGCGCTGGTCTCGGATGCTTCGACTGGTTGTTCGCGACGTCGTTTTTTAAAACTTCCTACCATCGTCTGATATGCATTAGCAGTTGCCCCCGCTAGACGTCGCCAGCGTGCGGTTGAACGCGCATCGTCAAGCAATGAGTAAGCAACTGGCGTTGCTATCAAGGTAAGGAGTAAAGACAAACTCTGACCGCCAATGACCACGATCGCAATCGAGCGTCTTTCCTCGGCACCTGGTCCGGTCCCCAGAGCTAGCGGTAACATAGCGGCAACCAGTGCGATGGTGGTCATTAGAATGGGACGCAGACGGTCACGGTTACCTTGCATGATTGCTTCATAGCGCTCCATACCCTTTGCGCGAAGACTATTCATGTGATCGATCTGCAGGATTGAGTTCTTCTTGACCACACCAAAGAGCACGAGTATGCCAAGCGCCGAGTAGAGATTAAGCGTGTTGCCGGTTCCCCATAGCGAAAGCAAAGCAAAAGGCACCGAGAGTGGCAGACTCAAAAGAATCGTGAGCGGATGAACCATGCTTTCAAACTGGGATGCGAGAATCATGTACATGAAGATGATCGACAGAATAAATGCCCAGATAAACTCCGTGAATGTTCGTTCCAGTTCTCGAGCCCTGCCGGAGACTGTGGTGGTATAGGCAGCCGGCAGATTCATTTCGTTCACCTCCCCGCGCAGCGCTTCGATGCGATCCGCCAGTGCGTATCCCGGCGCAACGGAAGCTCGCATCGAAACTTGCCTTTCTCTATCAAGCCTGTCGATTCGCGAGGGACTCGTATCGCGTTTGATCTTCACAAGATTATCAAGCCGCACCAGGCCGCCACGAGATGAGGGCACGTAGAGCCGACTAATAGTGCCAAGGTCACTGCGGTCGCCCTCCATCAAACGCAATTGGACATCGTAATCTTCATTCACCGTCGGGTCTCGAAACCGGGACGCCTCTTCATCTCCTCCGACCATCACGCGCAGACTGGTAGCGATGTCGGAAGTATCCACTCCCAGATCTGCCGCCCGGTCCCGGTCGATTTCAACCCGCAGTTCAGGCTTGTTAAGCTTCAATGACGTGTCGGCGTCTACAATGCCGCCCAGACTCTCAGATCGTTTGACCAGTTGGTCGGCATAGTCTGAGAGCGCTTGGATTTCCGGTCCGCGCAACACGAAGTCAATGTCAGTTCGGCCGCCGGCGCCGAAATTAAAGGAAGGTGCATTACGAACGCCGGCACGAAGTGGCGCATACTTTTGCAGGCGCCGGCGCACCTCCAGCATTACATCCTGCTGCGAATAGTTTCCGCGAAAGGCCTGCAGCGGATTTCCCTTTTTGGTTTCATTCCACAGCCGCGTGAGCGAAAGCGTTCTCTCCTCGTGGGGCGCTATGCGCACGTATGCGCCGCCCTGGTTCACGCCGCCAAGAAAGCCGCCGCCGGCGTTCGAGAGCACCAGGCGCACGCCGGGTGTCGCCAGAATTTCCCTTTCAATTACCTGCATGCCTTCATTCATCACGGCCAGATTGGTGCCTTCCGGACCGTTGATGCTTACCTCAAACTCGGCCTCATCCACGTTCGTGGGAATAAACTCCTGCTTCACGGCCTGATAGAGGGGAATGCTCGAGAAGATCACGACAATGGCCAGCGCGGCGACCGCCAGTCGATGACGCATAGCAAAAGCCAGCAACCCCGCGTATCCCCTATCGATCCATCCATAAAAGCCGCGACGTGAAGCAGGCGCGTCGTGGCCGCCCTTCGCATCGTCCACCCGAATGAGTCGCGAACTCATCATCGGAGTCAGGGTGAAGCAGACCAACAGACTCACCAGGATCGCAACGGCGGCCGTGATGCCAAACTGATAGAGAAATCGGCCGGAGATCGAGGACATGAAGGAAACTGGAAGAAAAATAACCACGAGGGAAAATGTGGTGGCCAGAACCGCGAGGCCAATATCGCGGGTGGCTTCTTTGGCCGCCTCTCTTGCGTTCATCCTCTTTTCTTCGATAAAGCGGAAGATGTTCTCTAAAACAACAATCGCGTCGTCTATAACGACGCCGACCATAAGAACAAGCGCCAGCATGGTCACACTATTCAGGGTGAAGTCGAGCGCGCGCATCATCCCAAAGGTGGAGATTACTGAACAAGGAATGGCGACTGCAGCGATCAGCGTCGCGCGCCATGATCGCATGAACAGAAAGACTACCAGGCTGGCCAGAATACTACCGAGGACCAGGTGTATTTCGATTTCATGCAGGGCAGACTCAATGTAGCGCGACTGGTCGCGAATTGTTTCCAACTTTACGTCTGCCGGCAGTTGGGAAGCCACACGCGGCAGCTCTCTCTTGATCCCATTGATGACTTCTATCGTGTTGGCCCCAGACTGTCGTCGGATTTCCAGCGAGACTGTAGGCACGCCATTGAGACGGGAAAGTGATCGCTGCTCTTTCGTTCCATCTTCAACTCTGCCAACGTCGCGCAGTCTCACCGGCGAACCCTCAATGTTCGCTATCACCAGATCGTCAAAGGCTCGAGCGTCCGCATAGCGACCCAAAGTACGCAGTACGAGCTCTTCGCGTCCGGTATTCACATTTCCGCCCGGAATATCAGCGTTTTGGCGTGACAGGGCCAGGCGAACAGCAGTGATGGGAATCTGATAGGCAGCCAAACGCTCGGCATCAATCCAAATGTTGATGGCCCGGTCCAAACCACCAACAACCCGCACCTCACCCACACCACCTACGCGTTCGAGCTGAACGCGGGCAGTCTTATCCGCCAGCTCGGTAAGTTCCCTTATTGAACGATCTCCGGAGAGTGAAATCGTCATGACGGGAGTGCTATCGTTGTCGAACTTTTGCACAACTGGAGGCGTGGCGTCTTCCGGAAGTTCTCTAACGACAGTCGCAACGCGGTCGCGCACGTCCTGGGCGGCGGTTTCCAGGTTGCGATCCAACTTAAAGGTCGCAATGACGAAAGAAGTTCCTTGCCCCGATATTGAGCGAAGTTCATCGATCCCATCAACGGTGTTAACGACCTCTTCGATCTGCTGGGTGATCAGCGACTCTACTTCCTCAGGAGCTCCTCCGGGCAAGCTAGTGCGGACGCTGACGGTAGGAAGATCAACGGATGGGAACCGGTCGACACCAAGCTGGAAAAAGCTAGCCAAGCCCACAACCACCAGCGAAAGCACAATCATGGTCGCGAAGACCGGCCGCCGGATACAGATTTCAGCAAGCTTTTGCACGAAGGTATTTTAGATTTTAGATTTTAGATTGGTGATCTGTGATTTGCTTACTCGCGTTGCATTCGGCTTATCCGCAAGTTGCTTTCTGTGGATTGTTATACGAGAGCTTGTCGTTATTGCAACGAGCTCGTTCGCCTCATTTAACAGGCTGGTCACCAGTTTAGCCTTCATCAGTTCTCCTTCGATGATCATTTGCAGCCAATAGCCACTTTCGTCAGCCTCTGCCTCCACGACACCAAGTCTGGCTGTGAACTCGGCCCTAGGCGCGCCCGGCAAGCCGCTCAGTAATTTGCACCCACCGACGTGCCCGCCCGAACAAGCAGGCCGCCACCCGTGCTGCCTTGAGGAGTATTCGGCAACGCAGCAACCAGTTTCATGATTCGTAAACCGAACCGTTTCGTTCGCCTCTTTAGCTCTTCTTCGTCCATCGAGTGTGCTTCAAAGTGAGGCTGGTCATAATCAAAAATCACCAAGCAAAAATCAAAAATCACTGCACCACTTCGACTGCCTGGCCAGACTGCAGGTTGCCTGGATCAACAACAACCTGATCACCGACGTTTACTCCGGAAACAATTTCGGTCGATTCCGCGTTCCGTCGCCCTGTCGTCACGGGTTTTTCCAAAGCCCTGCCGTTTTGTACGAGAATCACTTTCTCGATCCCGGCGAAAGTGACAATAGAGTTATTGGGAACGGTAACCGCCGTCTTTGCATCGTCTGTAACTATTTCAGCCCGAGCAAATGCTCCGGGTCGCAAATTTCCGTTGTTGCGAACGTCTGCTTCTACCATCAGCATTCGAGTCTGCTGCGCGATTACCGGACTCAACCGCATGATTTGTCCGACATAAACATTCGTGTCGCCGTCAATTGTGACTCTGACGTTTTGACCTGAACGCACGTTGCGCGCGTCGCGCTCCGGCACCTCGGCGCGCAAACGCAACGGATCTATTCGCACGATGTTAACGATCGGGGCACCCGCCGCCAGATACTCGCCGACACTGGCGCGCTTCTCTTCCACGACCCCATCCAGCGGAGCATAAACGGCCGTGTCGGCAAGTTGCTGACGGGCTAGCGACAATTCTGAACGGCGTTGCGCCAGGAGTGCCTGGCGATTACGAATCTCTTCGATGGCGTCCTGGTAACGGCTCACGGCCACCTTGTACGTGGCATCCGCGGTGTCAAATTCTGAGCGAGCCACCACTCCCTGTTCGACGAGGCTTGATGAGCGATCACGATTCGCTCGGGCCTCGTCAAGTACGGCCCGAGCCTGCCTCACAGTTCCCGTTTGTTCAGTACTAACTTTGTCGTCCCTGCCGTCAGACGATAGCCCCAGACGTGCGCGCGCCTGAGCAAGGGCCGCTTCAGCCTGTTGCACCCGCAGGTTGTAATCCTGCTGCTCCACTTGCGCAATCACCTGCCCTCGGCGCACAACGCTACCCAAGTCGACTGTGATACTGCGTAACCGGCCAGGGACTTTAACGCTTGCGGTTGTTTGATCGAAAGCGGCCAGAGTGCCGTTAACTGTAACCGCCTCCCCAAACGGTGTTTCTTCAACGCGGGCTGTTTTGACTTGTTTGGCGGACTTGATGTCGCTGGGACGATTCTGACTAGAGGAAGCTGGATAGTCGCTCTTACAGGCAATCGAAAGCAGCGGTAGAGCAACAGACAAAACAATTCCCAGTATCGTGCGAGACCAACTTCTCAAATAGTTTTCACGAGACACGGGTTGAAATATATCCCTTTTCTAAGAGCAGTTGTGACGTTAATGGGGCGGATAGTTTACCACGCACCGAAACATTCATTCAGCATCCCGACCAAGCGCCTCAAGGCAAAGGGGCTGGAGTCTGAGCGCTGAAGGCGCGGCAGTCTCAATAGCCCAGTATCACCTCAGAGTCACACACCAACTGCAATTCAACCGGGTTGCCTCCATTTTGAATCTGCGTAAACTGTGAAATCTGTGGATGCCCCTTCTTTTTCCTACTTTGCCCGGCGTTTTATAAGTTCACAACTCTTGACATCTTTTTACGTATCCTTGACACAGCTTAACACCGGCAAGAGTATGCTTACATTCGCACACCGCAGTCTTCAGAGGTCGAAAATGAAATTGAAGAGAAGAGGTTTTCTGAGGGGCTTCAACCGGTTCCGCCTAATGTTAACGCTGGGGCTTGCAGTCGTCTTGCCGGCCGCCGCGCTCATCTACGTCAATTTTAGGCAGTTGAGAGCCTTCGAGCGCGACAAGGTGCTTGAGGCGGCCATCCATCGCGATTTTCAGGAGATGCTCGCAATCACGGAGAAGAAAATCAGCAAGAAGGCTTACACGATGACCGAAGATGTCAGGAATCTTTTCCCATCTCCGGACGCTGACCCCCAGGAAAAAGAAGAGAAACTGGGTTACATCCTGGAAAAGAGTCCGCACCTGTCGCACGTATTCCTCTTCGACGAAAAAAGTCTCCTGTTCCATTCGCAACCTCGTGGAATGAAAGACCAATACTTCCGCAAAGAACATGAGAAAATGGCCGAATCTTACCGCGGTTGGTTTGGTATGGAAGCCAAGATGTTGGTGCAGGGGATGCACAAGAAAACCCGCTCCATCACTTTCTATTCTGGCCAAACAAAACGGGCCGATTGCGACGCATACACAACGACTGCCTTGTTCGTCTTACCTGGACTTCAAAAAGATAGAGTGGTATTGGGCGGGGCTTCCTTCGATGCTTGTTACCTGAAACAAACTTTCTTTCCGGGAATGCTGGAGGAGGTGGTCACTCAGAAGATGAGTGACCAGGGCGGAAACCCGCTTGCCATGATGGTCTATCCGGTGGACATGGATAGTGGATACGAGAAGCCACTTGCCGCTTCGACGGGTTGGGGCGAAGGGAAACCTGAGGTTTCGCGCAAGCTCGACGATGCTTTCCGCGGGCTGGCGCTGGGCATCAAGTTCCAGGGTACGAGCATTAAAGCGCTCGGCCAGTCCTGGGTTCATCGCAGTTTCTGGATCCTCGTCTGTCTTTCGCTGCTGATCGCCGGCGGCCTGGTGCTCACCAGACACATCGTCAGCAAAGAAATGGCGCTGGCCCGCCTGAAGTCCGACTTCGTCTCAAACGTGTCTCACGAGTTGCGCACGCCTCTGGCCTTGATCCGGTTGTATGCTGAAACGCTCGAGCTGGGGCGCATCACAACTCAGGATAAGAAGCAGCAGTATTACCGCATTATTCGTAAAGAGAGCGAGCGACTAACCGCGCTGATCAACAACATCCTCGATTTTTCTCGGATCGAATCTGGACGCAAGGAGTACGAGTTTCGTAACACTGACATCGCCGAGCTGGTTCGCAACACGCTTGAGTCTTACCGGTACCAAATCGAGCAACAGGGTTTCGCGTTTGAAGAGAGCATTGATTCCAACCTGCCGGCAGTGCCTGTGGACCGTGAAGCAATCGCGCGCGCCCTAGTCAACCTGGTTAACAACGCGCTGAAATACTCGACTGACGAAAAGTTTCTGGGTGTGAAACTATACCGGGAAAACGGCGTGGTAAAACTCGAGGTTGCGGATCATGGCATCGGCATCGCGCGGCGCGATCAGTCGAAGATCTTCGAGAAGTTCTATCGAGCGGGAGATCCGCTCGTACACAACACAAAAGGAAGTGGCCTGGGCCTGTCCCTCGTCCGCCACATTACCCAGGCGCATGGCGGGAAAATCGCGGTGGAAAGCACGCCGGGAAGAGGCAGTAAGTTCATTCTATCGTTGCCCCTGGCATCAACCATCGGGCAGCCGGTTAGTGCGTAGCAAAACCTAAGCTTATTTCTTGATCAAATGCGTGCTAGAAGGAACAGGATTTCATCCGCTGCGTCAAATATTTCAAACCTGGGGCTTCGCCGCAAAGCCTCGCTTCACCCCAGGCTTTATGCTTCCGCCTGCTCTAGGCTGGTTGGATGAATCCAATCAATAACATTTTCAGTTGCGGCAAAGGACGAAGGCACATGAAGAGAAAAGCAAATCTCGAGCAGTCAAACGGCAATCGGTCATCTATCAATGGTCAGGTTACCGAACCTAGTGACAGTAGGAAAACGCGAATATTGATTGTCGAAGATGAACCTGCCATGGTAGCCGGTCTGCGTGACAACTTCGAGTATGAGGGCTACGACGTGATCAGCGCCGCCGACGGAGTAGCAGGCCTCGAGCGTGCCCTCGCCGATGATCCCGATCTCGTGGTACTGGACGTAATGATGCCGCGTATGAGTGGTCTCGATGTTTGCAAGCAACTGAAGACCAAGAGGCCGTCGCTACCCATCATCATGTTGACCGCGCGCGGTCAGGAGATCGACAAGGTTGTGGGTCTGGAGTTGGGCGCGGATGATTACGTCACCAAGCCATTCTCCATTCGCGAACTGATGGCCCGGGTGAAAGCGGTACTGAGACGCGCCTCGCCACAGGCGCCCGCTGCGGAGGTTTATCGATTCAGCGATGTCGAGGTCAACATCCGCAGCAATGAAGTGCGACGCGCCGGCCGGCCAGTCGAGCTTTCAGCAAAAGAGTTCGCGCTGCTCGCCTACTTCGTCTCCCATCCCGTGGAAACGCTCAGCCGCGACCGGTTGTTAGACGCGGTATGGGGGTATGAGAACTATCCAAACACACGCACAGTCGACACGCACATCGTCCATCTCAGGCAAAAGCTGGAACTGAATCCTGAGGAGCCGCGTTTCATTCTTACCGTTCACGGCAGTGGTTACAAATTCGTAGGTTGAGGTCAACTCATTCAAGGGTCAGGCACGATTAAAGTGTGCGCGTTTCTTCCTGAAGGGATGTAATTTAATAACCACGGGCGAGCGCCGCGCGACGCCCACGGAACATTAAAGAAACATGCATCTTGACCTGAAAGGGTCAGACTTCGGCCCGGGTGTTGGGCGCACCACCAGTAACAATTAAACAAAGTGAGGTAATGCTCATGAGTCAGGCACGATTCAATGCCGGTCTAGGGACACGGCAGGCAGTCAATGTTCGGCCGTATCCGCCGCGACCGAAACGTTCAGTCAGGGTACCTCGCCAAGAATTGGAGGTTAAGCTTGCAGACCTCCAGCATGATTACGCTGATCTTCATACCCAGATATTCGAAGCCGCGCAGGTACACCGGCGCCTGTGCGCCCCTCGTCACGTCCGTTTCGAAAACTTTGAAATTGCCAGTGAGATTTTCGCCGTTCGCCACTTACCCGGTGATTTTTTCACGGTTACAGAGAAGAGTGACGGCGTAATCCTTGCGCTGGGTGATATCTGTGGCAAGGGTTTGGCGGCCGGGATGTGGACCACGCATCTGGTGGGATTGGTGGGAGCGCGAGTGGCCGTGACTTCTAAGCCGGAGGCCATCGTGGCCGGCGTTAACCGCGACATCTGCCTGCTGAAATCATTTATGCCCCTCGCCAGCTTGTTTCTCGCGAAGTTAGACTCGGCCACGGGGATCGTCAAATACTCTAGCGCGGGGCATCCTCCGGCCGTGCTTTTGCGAGCCAATGGAGAAGTGGAATTGCTGTCCGAGGGTGGTATGTTGTTGGGCGTGGTTCCTGCCGCCCCCTACGTCTGTGGAACCTTCGAACTGAGGGCTGGCGATGTGTTGATGATCTACTCCGATGGGATCACCGAATCGCTTAACTGCACAGGGGAGGAATTTGGTTACGGGCGCCTGGAGGCACAACTGCGGCTCGCACAAGCCTGCGCTGCCGATGAAACTTCCTGCCCCGATGCGGTTTCCAGCGCTGCTGATGCGGTTCATGAGTCGCAACTGCGAGCCCCTCAAGCCAGCGATGCTAATGCAGTTCTCTTCTCTGTGTTGGGTGCCGTTCAGGATTTTGCGGCAGCCTGCCCGCTCGTAGATGATATGTCGCTGGCCATCGTCCGCCGCGACAGTCGATGATCCGCCCCCGCCCCCTTCCAGGGCAGGAGGCAGGAGAAGTAGCGAGTGCTGCTCCCGCTCACCGCTCACGTGGCTGTTGTCTACTGCCTACTGTTCGCTGTCTACTGATTCCTTTCTGCGCAATCTGCGGATACCTCCTGCCTGCTGCTCCTGCTTCCTCCGCCTTCCTTCCCCCGCTCCGGTCTCGCATACTGGTCCAGTCCGAATCCAAGAGAAAGCGTGGCCAGTAGGAATGCAGACGAGAAAAAGTACGGCGCTGAAACTCCGATTGAATCAAAGGCCCAACCGAAGAATAGTGGTGCAATGATGCGAGCGACGCCGCCATACGTCTGTTGCATCCCCATGTAGAGGCCGCGTTCTCTGGGAGTGGTGACTCGCGACAGGAGCGCGGTCACGCACGGAAAGGTAAAGGCCGTGCCCAGAGGGATCAGCGCTACCGCCAACGCAAGCATCCCCAGGTTTTGTGACAACGGCATCCCAACAACTCCGGTCGCCAGGAGCACGATTCCCAGACGCGAGAGATTCGCTTCGCCCAGCCAATCGACTGCGCGACCCAGAAGCAGAACGCGGGCGAAGACGGAAATGGCGCCAACGTACATGAAGAAATAGCCAATCGTCAGTTCGGTAACCTGAAAGCGCGCGTTCAGAAAGAGGGCGAGGACGGCAAAACTTCCCTGGAAGGCGCCAATCGCGATTGCATAAATCCATATCAGACGCGACGACGGCTCGCTCGCGCGGGAGATGACACGCCAGATGGCCTGACGCGAAGTCTGACGTACCTCGCCTGCCTGGTGCTGGTCACTGAAATCACGCGACTCTTTCAAATAGCGCGCGACGAAGACCATGTTTAGCAGACAGAGGGCCGCCGCGAGGATTCCCGGCGCCGCGTGGCCCATCTGGAAGGTCGACGATCCCGGCATCAGGTCGCGCGTGCCCAACGTGATAGCAAAGGAACCGAGCACCGGCCCCAGCGCTACACCGAGATTAGTTGTCGCCGAGAGCCAGCCGAGTGCTCGCGCGCGATCCTTCGGATCGGTGGAGTCGGCCACGTAAGCCTGGATAACTCCCACAGTTCCTCCGCCGGCTCCCTGCACGATGCGCGAGATGAACAGAAGGAGGAGCGAGTGTGCGAATCCGAAAATCAGATACGCGATCGCCGACGCACCTAACGCAATAAGCAGCGTGGGCCGTCGACCCGCGCGGTCCGAAAACCGGCCCCACATCGGCGCGCTGATCAACTGTGCCAGGGTGAAGGAGGCGACGATAAACCCGATGATGATCCCAATCCCAAGGTGCATCCCCAATACATCGATGCCCGCCCCCCCGAGTGACTTCACATAGAACGGCAGGAGCGGAATGATCATCAGCAACCCCAGCATGTCCACGAACGCCGTGGCCATGAGGGTGAACAGCTTCGCGGGGATCTTCCGCACCTCCCTCCAGAGCACATAAAGCAGGCCCACCGCGATCGCGACGAGCAACACGCGGACAATCGGCGACTGGAACGACTGGGCTATGCTCTGCTGGAGAATCATTTCAACGTGATATCCACAGATTGGGCAGATTAC
>JBGTLM010000233.1:0-9072 GCA_041744135.1 Pyrinomonadaceae bacterium | reverse complement strand
TCGGCAGCGGCCGTTGAGATGACAGAGTCGATTTTGAAAGACAAGAAGAAGATCCTTCCTTGCGCCGCTTACCTTGAAGGTGAGTATGGCATCAACGGCCTCTATGTTGGTGTTCCGTGCAAACTCGGTGCGAAAGGTCTGGAACAGATAATCGAGATTAACTTGATGGCCGAGGAGCGAATCGCGTTGCAGAAGAGCGCCGCGGCGGTGCAGGAACTGATTAACGTCCTGGGAATCTAACGGGACTGCCCGGTAGTCGTCGGTTTGAGCTTGAGGTTAGATTCAATTTGTTCTCGAATCCCGAAGGGATTTAAGTCAATAGCCATGGGCAAGCGTTTGCGACGCCCACTGAGGAGATCGGAGAAAAGATTCCCGACCGTGAAAGGGTCAAACCGTGTCCGACAGTGTGATCCCTTCAGGGTCAGTCAGTCTTCTTTCGCCTATCCGTGGGCGTCGCGCAACGCTCGCCCACGGCTATTAACTCAGATCCCTCCGGCATGATGGGGCCGAGACCCAAACTGACTCACTACCAAGCTAAAGTCATTCGTGGTCGAACTCTACCGAAGTTGATCGGAAGCATCTGACGCTGGAGGCAATAATGAAATTCTTTCTTGATACGGCAAATCTTAATGAGATTCGTGAAGCGGCAACCATCGGCATCGCCGATGGAGTGACCACCAATCCATCCCTGATCGCCAAGGAGGGTGAGGTCGACTTCAAACAGCATATCGCCGCAATTTGCGAGATAGTCAGTGGTCCCGTCTCGGCGGAAGTCACCAGCGAAGACGTGGACGGGATGCTTCGCGAGGGACGTGAGTATTCGAAGATCGCTCCAAACGTAGTGATCAAATGCCCCCTCACTCGTGCGGGACTTAAAGCAACTCATCAACTCTCAGATGAAGGAATCAAGGTCAATGTCACACTGTGCTTCTCCGCTGGCCAGGCAATTCTAGCTGCGAAGGCTGGGGCTTCTTTTATTAGTCCCTTTCTCGGGCGACTTGATGACATCGGGCACGACGGATTGCTTCTGTTGCGCGAGATAGTCGAGGTCTACGGAAACTATGACTGGAAAACCGAGGTCCTGGCGGCAAGCCTGCGGCACCCGCTTCATGTCATAGAGTCGGCACGCATGGGCGCAGATATCGCCACGATGCCTTTCAAAGTCATCGACCAGTTATTCAATCACCCCCTTACCGACAAGGGGCAGGCACAATTTTTGGCGGACTGGCGCAAGAGCGGGCGAAAGTAAATCGATGATCACGGTTCGGGCCCACAAATACGACGGCTCGGAACATCGCAGCTGGAATGCGAAGGTGCTACGACAAGAAGGATCATTGCTTGTTCTCAAAGCAACTTTCGACCAGGAAATCAAACACGACCTGCTGGGCACCATTGCCTGCGGAACGACTAGCATTGAGTACTACTGGCTGGATCGCTGGTACAACATTTTTCGCTTCTCCGAGCCGACCGGGAAGTTGAGGAGTTACTACTGCAATGTTAACGTCCCTCCGGCGTTCGATGGCCAGGTTCTCAGCTACGTGGATCTGGACATAGACATATTGGTCGAGCCGGACCTTTCGTACCGAATAGTTGATCTCGAGGACTTTGAGCAGAACGCGGAGCGCTTCGGGTATTCTGAAGACGTTCAAACAAAGGCCAGGCAGGGACTTAAAAAACTGGTAGAACTGATCGAAACGCGAGCGTTTCCCTTCTCTGGCACTAGTTCAAAGGAAAGAGCAACTAGCAAGTTGCTTAAAAGTGATGAGCAACAATAGAAACAGTAAAGCGATCCACGAAATCACACGAAACAACTCGAATAAAGGCATCCGTTTCGTGCGGCTTAGTGTGATTTCGTGGATCGTGTCTTGTTTTTTAGCAGCTTGATAGCCTCCGCTTTGAGTATGACTTCAAAACAACAGAAGAAACAGTCCAAATCCAAACTTGAAACGCTGAAAGAACGTACACAGCAGGCCGAGATCGGAGGCGGTGCGGAGCGAGTCGAGAAGCAGCATGCCGCAGGCAAGATGACTGCTCGTGAACGAGTTGATTTTCTTCTGGACGAAGACACTTTCGAGGAATTTGACAAGCTGGTTGTGCACCGCTCGCGCGACTTTGATCTCGACCAGCAGCTCTACCCGGGTGATGGTGTGATCACCGGCCACGGTTTGATTGATGGTCGGCGCGTGTTTGTCTTTGCTCAGGACTTCACTGTTTTTGGCGGCTCACTCTCTGAAACTCACGCGGAAAAGATTTGTAAGGTGATGGACCTGGCAATGAAGGTGGGAGCTCCGATTATTGGCCTCAATGATTCAGGAGGGGCCCGCATTCAGGAAGGTGTGCTGAGTCTCGGCGGATATGCCGACATCTTCCTGCGTAATACCCTCGCGAGCGGAGTTGTTCCGCAGATAAGTTGCATCATGGGGCCTTGCGCCGGCGGAGCCGTTTATAGCCCGGCGATCACTGACTTCAACGTAATGGTCAAAGATACGTCTTACATGTTCATTACCGGGCCAGACGTAGTCAAAACGGTTACTCATGAAGACGTAACCAAGGAAGAGCTGGGAGGCGCGATCACTCATAATCGAGTTTCCGGCGTCGCCCATTTCGCCGCAGATTCAGACGAGCATGCGCTGCGGATGGTCCGCGAACTGCTTTCATTCATTCCTTCAAACAATCTTGAGGATGCACCGGCAGTAAACTCCACTGACTCTGCGGAGCGAACCGAAACGAGACTCAATACGATCGTTCCGGAAGCCTCGAACCAGCCATATGACATTCGCGGCGTGATTAATCTGATCGTTGATGACGGATACTTTTTCGAGGTGCAGCAGCTCCACGCGCCCAACATCTGTGTAGGGTTTGCCCGGTTGGATGGCCGCTCCGTCGGGATTGTTGCAAATCAACCCGCGTACCTCGCCGGCGTGCTGGATATCGATGCCTCCGTCAAAGCAGCGCGCTTTGTACGCTTCTGCGACTGTTTCAACATTCCCCTGGTGACCTTCGAAGATGTACCCGGGTTTTTGCCGGGAGTCTCACAAGAGCATGGCGGGATCATCAGACATGGCGCAAAGCTGCTCTATGCGTTTGCGGAAGCCACCGTTCCGAAAGTGACTGTGATAACTCGCAAGGCATACGGTGGGGCCTATTGCGTGATGGCCTCAAAACACATTCGCACAGATGTGAATTTTGCCTGGCCTACGGCAGAGATTGCCGTAATGGGACCCGAAGGCGCGGTGGGGGTGCTTTATCGGAGAGAATTGAATGAGGCTAAAGACAAGGAAGCAGCGCGACGGGCGCGCATTCTTGAGCTTGAAGAGAAGTTTGCCAATCCCTACGTAGCCGCCGAGCGAGGCTTCGTTGACGAAGTTATCGAACCAGCCCAAACACGGCCCAAGCTCATCCGAGCACTTTCACTCTTAGAAAATAAGCGGGATACCAATCCCCCCAGAAAGCACGGCAACATCCCGCTGTAGCGAACTTCGTGTTCTTAGGGAGATAACCACAATGACTCATGCGAACTCGCGTTGGTAGCCTTCCCAGAGTGTTTTCATCTCTGCCATGAATTGAAGGAATGCTGGGTCTTTGCGTATCGGGTCGAGGAACGAGTCGCGCGCAAACAGCGGGTAGCATGGGAAGCCCTCTTTGACCGTCACGCGCAGCCACTTCAAGGCTTCTTCGCTCTTGCCGTCCAGCGCATAGATGCGGGCGATGTTGTAAGTGTCGTGATGATACCCCCGGTACCTTCGCTCCCGTTCCAGGATCGAAAGGACCGCCGCTTGCGCCTCCTCATGTCTCCCCTGCAAAGCCAGTAACAATACTCGATATACAAACTTCCACACGGAACTAGGGTCCTTTTGATATTCCTGCTCGACCAGCGATTCGGCCTCTTTCACCATTCTCTTTTCCAGGAAATACCAAAGCTCGGGGCCGCGGATTGAAAGTCTTTTACCCACCTCTAAACCTTCATCGGGTCTGGCGGCTATGAAAAAAAGGTTGACATAAGCATTCTTGATCTCGTGATTGTTCGGGTCTAACTTCAGTGCGAGCTCAAACTCTTCGACCGCCTTCTCTTCAAGTCCTATGTGGGCCCAGAGGTCTCCCAGTTCTGCGTGGCCCGCGTTAGGATCAAGCTGTTGGGCCAAACGCAGCTCGCGACTCGCCTCCTCGACCTGCCACCCTTCGTACTGGCTAAACACAATGAAATAACGAGCCAGGTGAACTTCTGGCAGTTGCGGGTCGAGTCTTTCCGCAATCCCGAGTTCCTGTTTGGCCTGTTCGATGATGGAGAGGTTATCTTCCTGAAACACAGCTATCTTGGTAAAAGCGTATCCCAGATGAGCGTGAGCCAGCGCATATTGAGGATCCAGCTCAATCGCTTTCTTGAAGAGGTCAACCGCGAGGTCAGACTCTGACCGACTGTTAAGGCTGGGACCGATATTATAGAAGTGATACATGGCCTTCGCGTAGTAGTTGTAGGCTTCCGGATTTGAGGTGTAGCGTTTGGTGAGGCGCGACTGCTTCGCAGGGCTGACCCTGAGCCGAAGACGCTGAGCCACTTGTTGAGAAACTTGATCCTGAATCGCGAAGATGTCGGTGAAGCGCTGATCAAACTTCTCAGCCCACAACGACGCGCCGTCCTCGACTCTGAGCAGATTCACGCTCACCCGCAACTGGTCGCCCAAACGCAAGAACGTGCTGTCGAGCACCGCATCAACCTTCAGTTCACGGGCCGCCTGCAACGCATCCACCTCCTGACTCGCATACTTGCGTACCGCGCTGGTCGGTCGCACGGTCAGCTCGCCAATCTGACTCATTTTGGCGATGATGGAATCGGCAATGCCTAATCCCAAGTATCGGTCATCTGCTTCCGGGTTGAGCGATCTGAGCGGCAGCACGGCGATTGATTCAATCTGCGTTTTTACGATTGTCGGCCGGCGCAAATAGTTTCGCGAAACGATGGCGACTGTCGAGGTCAACAAAACTGCAAGGACAACCGCCGCGGCAAGTTTGTGGCGCTTGACTTCAGCGATGAGATACTCCGCGCTTGATGTCGGTCGGGCCTGCAGCATATCCGTTCGCGCGTCAGATGATTTGCCGCCTGAAAGCGGGGTTCCAAACTTTTTGGTCGCGGTGGAGCCTTCCGTTTCCATCTCCAAACGCTTTTGCAGTTCGCGCAAATCCGCCGACAACTCTTTCGCTGTTTGATAACGCGCGTCCGCGTCTTTCAGCAGAGTTTTTTGCACAATCGGTTGCAGTTCGTCGGGGATTTCCGCCCAAGACGGTTCATCGCGCAGAATCGCGGAAATCGTTTCCGCGTCCGTTTCGCGCGCGAAAGCCGACCGTCCGCAAGACATCTCGTAGAGCATCGCGCCGAAACTGAAAATATCCGTCCTGGCGTCTAGTCTTTTCCCCCGCACCTGTTCCGGCGACATAAACGGCACGGTTCCCATAATGGCGCCCGATTTGCTTAACACTTCTGCAGTGGCAGTTTTGCTTATCGCTTCAAGATCTGCAGTCGCGAATTTTGCCAGGCCGAAGTCCAGCACCTTCGCCTGTCCTCTATCGTTGACCATGATGTTGGCGGGTTTGATATCGCGGTGAATGACATGTGCTTCGTGTGCTTCTTCCAAAGCGTCGGCAATCTGAACGGCAATCTTTAGAGTTTCCGGCAGACTCATCCTTTCCCGCTTGAGTTTACTCGCGAGGGTTTCGCCTTCCACGTATTGCATCACGATGAAACACCAACCGTCTGTCTCGGCAATTTCGTGAATCGCGCAGATGTGCGGATGGTCGAGCGTTGCCGCCGCGCGCGCTTCACGCCACAAACGCTGGTTGGCTTCCGGGTTGGAAATCGAGACGGGCGACAAGACTTTCAAAGCCACGCGGCGATGGAGGCGCGTATCCTGCGCCAAATAAACTTCGCCCATCCCGCCCACGCCGAGCAGAGAGACGACTTCGTAGTGGCCGAGTCGCTGTCCGACCAGGCACTCTGACTGAGCCCCTCTGAACAGGTCAGCTGCTGCCCAGGCCACCGGCGTTTCGATGATGCTGTCGGATTCCCGGAAAGAATCGAGTAGCGACTCTACTTCCCGTCGCAAGTCTTCATCGCCGTCACAGGCTCGCTTAAGAAACGCGGCGCGTTCCTCGACCTCATGCTCCAGCGCGGAGCCTAAGAGCTCTTTGATCTGCTGCCAGCGTTCAGGTGTCACTTCCCTTTACCCCCGCCCATCTCACGCCGCAACCATGCCTTGGCCATGTTCAAATCGTCCTTCACAGTCGTCAGCGACACACCGATGACTGCGGCCGTCTCTTCAATACTGAGGCCACTGAAGAACCGCAGTTCCACAATCTGACTCTGCCGCACGTCAATCGCAGCCAGTCGCGTCAGCGCCTCATCGAGCGCTAACAGGTCGATTGATTTCTCAGCCGCCACCACGAGCCCTTCGTCCAGCGGCAGGGCGATGGCGGACCCGCCGCGCTTGGCGCGATGGCGTCGTCGCGCATGATCGACCAGGATGCGGCGCATCGACTGCGCGGCAACGGCGAAGAAGTGGGCGCGGTTTTGCCACCTCACATTCTTTTGATCCACCAGCCTGAGATATGCCTCGTGAATCAAGTCGGTGGTTTGGAGAGTGTGGCCGGCGCGCTCGCGGCGCAGGTGGCGCGCAGCCTGGCGACGCAGTTCTGTATAGACCGCGGGGAGCAGCCTATCGAGTGCCTCACGGTCGCCGTTGCTCCAATCAATGAGCATCTGGGTGATGTCTGGTGGCGACGGCTCCGTCATCGAAGTTCCTCTAAGGTCGCTGAAAAATCGTGGACATCGGCGAGACCCAGAGGAACGATCCACGAATTAACACGAACTGACACGAAATGGCCCGAATTCCTGGTTTTCTTAGTGCTTGCTTGGTGTTGGTTCGTGGATCGTTTGGTTATTCAGCAACCTGTAGGAGGCCAAAGGTCTTTGTCCGTACGACGAGAGGATATGCCCGCAGATGGTCAAGGTCAACGGGCTTTGAGAGGCAACTTGAAATAGGCGATTCGGCGTGTTCTGAAAGCCTTCCCCCGGAAATCTAAAAAAAGCTCCGGCCACTTTCCATCTAATTGTCGCGTTAAGAGGTTGAAGGGCAGCAATCAAGCTGCTTCAGCTTCTGGATGATCGAAAGGAGGGCAAGAAATGTTCGAACAACGGAATCGCAAACTTTTCGCTATGGGCCGTGTCTTTTGCAGCCTCGCACTCTGTTGCGCTCTGACTGGCGCTGGCGCCGTGTTCGCCGATGCCGATGATGAGAGGGAGACGCCGAATTTGCAGGGCACTTGGCGCGTCACCGTCCTCCCCGGAACTCCGAACCAGTTTTTCAGCTTGATGGAGTTCAACAAGGGGGGAACCATGACAGAGGCGGCCAGCACACCAAGACATACCACGTCTATTGGCGTGTGGAAAAAGATCCGTGGTCAGGGGAACTTCGCCGCCACATTCGAGCTGTTCGAGGACAGCAATTCGGACGGGTCCTTTGATAGCCGGCTTCGGGTACGTCTGACAATCCGCCTCTCGGACGATGACACCATCACCGGCACATCCACCATCGATGTTCTGACGCTCGACGGTACTACGCAGGTGGCTGGCCCGTTTCCAGGTTTCCCTCTTGAGGGCACGAGGATGAGGGTGATGCGGGAGTGAGATCCCCAGAATCTGGTTATCAGATGAGAGCAGCCTTCGGGCCACGTGAAATTCTTAGAAGACCGAAAGGAGATGATGATGAACACAAAAACAAGAATGCTGATGACGCCCTTGGCCGTCGTGTTGACGTTTTGCCTGGTCTCCCTGGAGCAATTAGCACTTGCGCAATCACCGAGGGGCATCTTGGGACCGCGCGGAAATTCGGCGCAATTAACATCGTCGCAATCAGCGAACAGCAATTGCAAAAAGCTTAAAGGCATTCGGATTGACGTTTTTGACCCCGCTGCCGGGATTGCGTTTGGAACAATCACCAGGGGCGGTATTCTCAACGGAACGACGGCAGATGTCATTAACTTTAATGCTGGTTTCGTCCCTACCCCTGATCCAAACGTGGTTGCCTACCTTTCCGATACGACCATCACCACAAGGAGGGGGCAATTAAAGACCAGCCTTGTAACTACTCAAAATTTTGTCACGGGGGTTTTTACCCAATTCGGAAACATCAATCCCAACACCAGCGCCGGCAGATTTGCCGGAGCGACGGGCGTGATTTTCTTTAACGGCATGCCAATCGGGGATCCTTCAATCGGCCCATACAAATCGGTATTTTTGGGTGAAATCTGTTTCGCACACGATGACGATGAGGGTGACGACGAAAACAACGACGATCGGTAGGGTCCGGCAACTCTCTGTAGAGAGGTACTCCCAGTAGTTCAACTATCTCTGCTCCATGACGCCACCGGGGGAGGCTGGACGAGACACTCCTAAAGCAAATAAAGAGCTTGTGCTGGGCGCTACTGATACTGTTACTTCCAAAGCACGGGTTGCGAGCCGAGGGACTATGCCGGGCTACTACTGTTTCGGTGCGTAGTAGCCCTGACGGTAAATTAGCTGCAACTTCTGTTTGCTCAGTTCCGGATTCACAATTTCCATTCTGATCCGCCGGTGAGACCCGTCCCGCAATTTGTTCTGCGGGGAGTAGGCAACAACGTACTGTGACCGCAACTCCTCCTGGATTTGGGCGAACGCCGACATAAGTTCCGTTTCATCGCGAGGGAAAAAGGCGCGACCGCCTGTGCCATCCGAAATTTTCCTTAGCGAGTCCTGCTCGACCTTATACCGTTCTGAATCTCCGATCCCGATACTGTAAACGGCTACGTTGTTTTTTACAGCCGCATCGATTGCATCGCGACGCTTGATGGTACTGCTAGTATCATCGCCATCACTAAGTAGAATCACGGCTCGGCGCGAGCTTTCGTCACCCTGCCCCAATACTTCGCTGGCGCTTTCCCATACCGAGTCCCAGATGCTGGTCCAGCACAAAGGATCCTCCTGCACCGGCCTCTCTTCTTCGCAGTTCGGATTGTTAGCAGGAAGCTCAACTCTGAGGCGAT
>JBGTLM010000232.1:0-7660 GCA_041744135.1 Pyrinomonadaceae bacterium | reverse complement strand
TTGCGTGTCATGAGGTCAGTACCACCACGCGGTAGCGGGTGGGTCGCGTTTCGATAGCTCACGCGCCGGGACCGTGGACCCACCCGCTACCGCGTGGTGGTACTGACCTCATGACACACGAGCGACACACCCCCAACCAGCAACACACTAATGGAGCACTACCGCGATTGCGGGCGACAGCGGATCAAGGTCCCGTGCGCTAATTATCATCAACGATATTCTCCAGATGCCGCTGCCGCCCGCTCGCGGGCTAAGAGCTCAAACACGATTGTCCTGGGGCTACACCCCCGGCCTTCTGCTTTCGCCACGCTTCGCGCGCTCAAAAATGTCCAGCTGTTTGGTCACCACCCAAACTGAGGCCGGCAGAGACTGAAAGCTCAAGTTCCGCGGTACGTCGAATACCCAAATGGGCTAATCAAAAGTGGAATGTGATAGTGCTGAAGATCTTCCCCGATAGCGAACACCACGCAGACTTGCGGATAGAAGCATTTAATGTCGAGCGTCGAGAAATAGGCCTCCGTATCGAAGACCAGCCGGTAAGTCCCGGCCGGCAATGGTTCTTCAAGGAGGAAAAAAGGTTTCACTCGTCCTTCTTCGTCCGTCCAGGCGTGAGCGAGTTGTTCCCAGCTCTCGTCACTTTTCTGACTTTCCAGATAGACAGCTACGCCATTCGCAGGCTTGCCGCGGGCCGTGTCAAGAATGTGGGTTGATATAGTACTCATTGGTCTATTAGTTTCCTGAGTCGTAGTTTGCTGATGCGAGACTGCTCGCGCGCGGCAATACGCAATTCCGTTTCCGCATCGTTCGGCAGCCTCTCGCGAAGGATTACGAGCATTTCTTCGGAACTCTTTCCGGTCGCGCACACAATATAGATGTAGCCAAACTTCTTTTCATACTCCTGGTTGAACTCAGCCAGTGAGCGCGCCGTTTCCTCCGCGGCATTCTGCGCACCCGACTGTTCCTGCGCGGCCCAATTTTCCGGGGTTCCCGCGCTGGCAGCCCGGACAGGGAGGTCGGGAGCTTCAATTGCAGTCCCACGGGCCGCCTGGGTTTCTCCGATTTTGGGGTGACTGGCAAAGGCCTCCAACCAGTCGTCCGGTTCAAGCGACCACCAGATGCGATCCGCAATTGTGATCAGCTGAGTCGAATTCGCGAAGGGACTCTCGGCAGCCATGCGTCGGGCCCAAGTGGTTGAGCCGCAGCATTTTCCAAACTCCGCCGCTGCCTCGTTTGCCGCCAACGAATTCAGGCGCTCAAGACCAGGCTCCAATTCGACCCTCCGAACTAAGCTTCTTCGGTTCTTCCCAGCAGCCGAAGCCGGCTGACACCGCCATCCGGAAAGATATTGAATCTTACGTGCGAGATGGCCCCCGCATCCATGATTTCATCTTCAAAAAAATGCCGCGTGTGCGCCTGTAGTTTCTTTCGCGACAGCACTGGCTTCCAGTCGAGGTGTTCGGGCAGGATATTCCCGCTCGTTTTGCACGCTTCAAGTGAGCAGCTATCTGGGAAGTTGCCTTTGAAGTAAGACGTGTCAACCTCCGCGCAACGAATCCTGCCCGGCTTGCCGAGCTTGATTGTTGCCCAATCGTGACCGGGGCCACGGCGTCGCTTCGTCTCCCAGCCATCACTCATGTTTACGGCGCGTCCCGGCATAATCAAGTTGTGCTTGTGGCCAAAAAACATGTCGCTGCACGAGAGCACCAGACCGCCGTTCTCGACTGCCACCAGATCGATCTCGCCGCTGCTGCGTTCGAGTCTGCCCCAATCGGGCACGACCTCGCCATAGACTCTCAATCTTGCGACGCCGCCGTCCGGATAGATCTTCAAACGCAGATGCGTGAATCTACCGTCCGCCTCAATCTCAAAGAGGTTCGGCGAATTGCCTACGAGCCCGGAAGGGGGCAGAATCCCGGTCCATTCGGTTTCTTTCTCGGTAAGTTGATCTACGGTTGGTTGACCATCAATCGTGCATCCCTCGAGCGAACACTGCTCGGGATAATTACCACGAAAGTGAGTCGTGTCAACGATAATTCCCCGAATTATGCCCGGCAATCCCAGCCGAATGATGCACCAATCATAACCCGGAGTGCGACGGCGGCGGGTTTCCCATCCGTCCATCCATTTGCCGAGATCAGTGTATTTGCCCTCGATAAATATTGGCGCACCAGGTTTGAGTAGATTCTCTTTGGGCGCAAAGAACTCGTCATTAGCGATGAGCACCGCACCACCCAACTTCGCCGCTGCCAGATCTACTAGTTCAGTGAAGTCCATTCTTTGTTATCCCGGATTTTTAGCCGCGGATACACGCGGATGAACGCGGATATGAACAAGCAACAACCAACCGATTTGAGTAATGTATTTCCTGATCCGCGTTAATCCGCGTAAATCCGCGGCCAAAATCCGTTTAGTCCATCAGTGCTCAACTCCCAGGAGCAACCCGGTTGGCTCCGTCCCGAATTCACCAGCATCATATATCTTCTCACCGCGAAGAAAAGTCTTTTCGACTACGCCCGACAGCGTTCGCCCCGCGTAGGGTGTTAGTTTGTGACGATGATGGAGCAAGTTCGGCTCAACAAGGAACTCTTGCTCGGGATTCCAGATCACGATATCTGCGTCGCCTCCCACATCGATGGCTCCCTTGCGTCCCGCCAGGCCGACTAACGCCGCCGGCGCCTGGCATAGCCAACGGGCCAGATCTTCGATTGAGTGCCCCCGCTGTTGCGCACCAGTCCAGGTTGCCGGTAGGCGAAGCTGCAAGGAAGAGATGCCGCCCCAAGCGAGAAGAAAATCTCCGCTCTCCCGCAGTTTCATATCTGGAGGACACGGGGAATGATCGGAGACAACCATGTCTATCGTTCCCTCCCCCAGCGCCTGCCATAGCTGCTCACGGTTTTCTCGCTCGCGAATAGGAGGACAGCATTTAAATTCCGTTGCCCCGTCGATGATTTCTTCCGCGGCGAAGACAAGATAATGGGGACAAGTCTCCGCGGTAATGCTCACACCAGCAGCCCGGGCCTCACGCAGCAATGGCAAAGCGTCGGCCGAGGAATGATGAACGATGTGGATGCGCGCGCCGAATTCCTCGCCTAACCTGATCATTAACCCGACAGCCTCATTCTCAGCAGCGCGTGGGCGTGATTCTAGAAAAGTCTTATAAGCAGAGGGACAGAAATTTCCGTCTTCGAATGCTTCTCCTGCCGGCGAGTGCCTGGCTGGCAGACCCGCCCGGTTAATCGGTCCCGGCACTTCGGCGTGAACAACCAGGACGGCTCCCAGCCGTGTCAGCTCAGGCATGGCCTTGCGCAGATCCTCTTCGGTAACATTCGGAAACTCATCGACACCCGAGTGAATCAAGAAACACTTGAAACCCACCACGCCGGCCTTCATCAACGCGGCAAGCTCGGGTGTGTTTCCGGGAACGACGCCGCCCCAAAAACCAACGTCGACGTAACACCGGCCGCGAGCAGCTTCGAGCTTCGCCTTAAAACCTTCAGCAGTGGTAGTGGGTGGAATACTGTTGAGTGGCATGTCAACCAAAGTGGTTGCGCCACCTGCGGCAGCCGCTCTCGTGGCTGTCGCAAAACCTTCCCAATCGGTCCGTCCTGGCTCGTTGATATGCACGTGAGTGTCTACCAGCCCGGGCATTACGATTGATGCCTCCCCAGCCTCGACCAGCTCACAGTTTGAAGTCACATCATCGTACGACTTGATGTTCGTGATACGGCCGTCACGAACATGAATTGAGGCCGGAGCCATCGAGTCTGAAAGGACAATTCTTTGGCCGCGAATGATAAGTTGCGGGGAGATCATGGCGCGTCAAGCTCAGGTGAAGGAGGGTGGCGGCGGCGGCAGAATCGGGCCCTGAACCTCACCCAGACCGAATACTTGTTCATAGGCTGCGGCAATGGCTGCAAAGGTGACTGGAAGTGCCAGAAATATTCCTACATAACAAAGCAGCACACCGGCGAACCCTATTAGTCCGTTGAGCAGCAACAACCCGAGCAAAGGCCAGAAGTTTGCCAACGCAGCCTTTGCGCTCAGTTTGACGGCGTCAAGGCCTGACATCTTGCGGTCAATAATCAGCGGATAAGAAAACGTAAATACGACCGAAAGGAGGACTATCAAGACCATCATAATCAGTCCAAAGACTATGAGCACTGCGAAGAAGCCGAAGAGAGTCGAGGGGTCAGGTTCTCCACCTTGCCGAGGCATAATCAAGAAGAGGCCACCATAGAGCACGATGTAGAAGGGAATAATAATTATCACGATGGGAACGTAATGTATGAGCGTGGCCACGATGCTCTCACCGAAGAAGTCGAAGCCCTTGAAGAGAACCCCAAACTCCACTGTTAGATCCCGTCGTCTCTGAAACAGCGCGATATAGATGCCACACATCATCGGCCCAAACAGGATACCGAAAGGCACCAGGCTGCCCAGGATAATCGCCACCGCAGACATTCCAACAAAGAGCCAGTACTGATCCCTCACCAGGCTCCATCCTGATTTAAGACAAAACACCGGCTGAACGACGCCTCGCTTAAAGGCAGTTGCTGGGGAAAGACTCTGCATTTTTGAAGTCCTTCTAGTCTGCGGGATTCGCCTGCAATGCAGCTGGGTTTCGTAACCAACCCGCAGTGTTGATTAGCCACTGCAATTGACCTTTGATTGCTTCGGTATAGATCAAGGCGCCCATCTTATTAGGATGTCCCAAGGAAGCGTAGCGACAAGCCAGGTACTTAGCTTCTCGACGGTCTTTTTCCAGCTTATCTTCCTTCTTTTCTTTCGCTCGTTTGTAGGTCTCTTTGCAACTCTTGCTGCGTCTGTCTCTCACCTCATCATTGGGCTTGTAGGCGGCAGTGCCTAACGTCATCACAATAATCGCGTGACGCAAGCCGGAGAGATTTGTGGATCCGAACATGAAATTCCAGAGTAGGGTATCAGGCGCGGAAAAGGCGTGCTCGGGCGAAAACTGAATCTCAGCGAAAAGGACTCTTCGTTTAACAGCGCTCTGACCCAGATCCGAGTTTACCGCCTCGACTGCCTGGGCGAGACTGCGGGTCGAAACCTCGTACCACAGATTGGAATTCGCCACCAGATTAGCGCGCATCTGCTTATCGCTCATCCGCTTGGATTCAGGTTTTTGCGTAGTAAGGCTTTTGACCAGAAGTCGCGCGAAACTATTGTCTTCGCTCAGGGGCGAGATAATTTTGTAGTAGCTAGAAACAACGACATGTGCATTGGGAAACCCCCGGGTAATGCGCTGTAGGAGGGATTGCATCCGTCCCCCGCACTTTTCTCTAATGCTGGCCTCTAGTAGATCCAACGCCGTTGAAGCGTCCAAAAGAGTGCGCACATCCACGTCATTAATACAGCCATTAACCAGTATGAGATCAACCTTAGCCGGATCTCCATAATACTTCCGGGCGGCATCAGCCTGCTCATTGATCGTGGGCGTCAATAGGTTTACTTCACCATCTTTAGAAGTGAAAATCTCGGATCCGGGCGTGGCCTCAATGGCAGCTCCGGAATGTGCTTCAATTCTCTCGATGACGTCTCTTCCGGTCTTCTCCTGGAGCCAGTTTTTGAGTCGCCACCAGGACTTGTCAGGCGTTTTCAAACCCTGACCCCACATTATCGAATCGCCCAGGACCAACATATGTAACGGATCACCTGCGCTCGATTTGCTGCTATCGGCAGCGTGCTGCTGAGCAAAACCGGGGTTGACTGCCGCCAGCCCAAGTATGCCCATCACGATCGCGATGCTTGTGCTGGAAATGAATCTCCGAATCAGCATACAAGTCTCACCGATTGTTTTAGAGTTAACATCAGAATCTCTGGTCTGTCCACAAAGACTTGTGGCAACTGTGACCGTCTGATCAGGAAGTTGACCGGAGGCTGCAGAGGAAGTCGTCAAGCAGGTTAAGGCTCACTTTAATTCGATAGTTGGCCGTTGATCGGATGTCGTCGATGGGCAAGATCTCGCGGGCCAGGGCGGCCCTGCCGAGCTCGGGCAATTGCTCGATTGGCCGGCCGCGCAGAGCGGCTTCTGTTTCGACGCAGCGAACCGGAATCGGTGCCACACTTCCCAATGCAATTCGGACGTCCGTCAGAAGCTCACCGTCGGTCGCGGCAGTTGCGGCGAAACACACTTTTGAGATGGCCTGCGCTTTTCGCGTGCCCACCTTGCGATAGTAATGCGTCAGGTTTTTGGTCGATCGCGACAGACGAATGCGCGCTAACAGTTCCTGGGGCTGAATGTTCATCTGTTTGTAGCCCGTGTGAAAGCCATGATACGGAACTCGGCGCGAACCTGATATGGACACCAGTTCCAACTCCGCATCGTAAACCAGCAATGCAGGAGGCGAGTCGGCAGCCGGCGAAGCGTTGGCAATGTTTCCCCCGAGGGTGCCACGGTTCTGAATTGCCAAACCGCCCGTTTCGCTTGCGGCCTGGCAAAGCATGGGAAACTCCGCGCGCAGAACGGGATGGGACCGAATCTCAGTGTAGGTTGTCAGGGCGCCGATAGTTACATGCGCGTCAGTCACCTCGATCCCGCGAAGCGCCTTCAAGTCCCAGATGTTGACGTAGCTTCTGTGGGCGAGTTTGCCGGCTTCGAGCAGCACCATTAAGTCAGTGCCCCCGGCAAAGGGCTTCCAGACGCCGGGCTCACGCGCGAATAGTTCCAAAGCGTCAAAGAGATTCTGAGGCGTCAGGAGATTATATGAGGGCAGATAGGCTCTCATTTAGGTGTGTTCTATGTGGACTGCGTAGCCTTCCAAACCGCAAGTAAGTCAAAACACGATCCACGAAATCACACGAAACAACACTAATCAAGATTTCGTGTTGGCCCGTGTGTTTCGGGAATCGCGCTAGTTCTCTCATTTGGTTTCGCGTTCGGGAGATCTTAATTTGACGCCGGTCGCGTCCTTCACCTCAGTCTTCCTTGCCTCTTCTCCGCCGACTTTTGCTGCCGCCAGCGACAAACAAAGTCTGCGTAGCTGCGAGACTCGCTTAAGACGAGTTGTAACTGCCGCGGACGACATATCAACTTTCAGCATTGGAGTCTCCAGCCTGCAGTGCTTTGATGTCGTCCTGATCCTGACCGCTACCGCGCAACTTTTTGAGTGCAATCAACCCGCCGCGCGAGACAACTGATAATCTTCCGCCTTCCCAATCCGCTATCGTTTGCGACTCCCATATCGGGAAAATCTCGGGTGTTACGAGCAGCAGATCCAGTGAAAGAAGATCGCCCGATTCCGGGTCGATCTTCGAAACCCGCCGGATCTCAATCACGCCGTTCGCGAAGCTCAAATCCTTTCCGCGAATGTTGTAACCGAGCTTGAGAGCGAGGGGTAACACCTTCTCCAGTGATTCAGTAAGAATCAACATGTCGATGTCGATAGTCGAGCGGGGTCGTGCATAAATGGCCATAGCCAATCCGCCGCACAAGGCGTAATTGATTTCATGCTCATCGAGCAGGCTGATCAGCTTACGAAGTTCGTCGTATATATCGAGCTCAGGCATCAACCTGTTTTCCGCAGGCGCGTACAACTGATTCGAAGATCTTTATATATCCGGTACAGCGACAGAGATTCCCTGCTAACCCCGTGCGAATATCGAGGTCCGTCGGATTCGGATTGCGCCCGAGCAGATCCAC
>JBGTLM010000231.1:0-5074 GCA_041744135.1 Pyrinomonadaceae bacterium | reverse complement strand
CCCGAGGAGTACGGCGATATCGTTAAGATAAACGGAATACGCGTAATCGTTGTAATCTTTCAGCCAGTCGCTGAGACCCCGACCGGGCATGTCCGGGCAGATTACGCGATAGGTATCGCAAAGCGCTTGCGCGAGCCAGTCGAAATCGCGCGCGTTGCGCGTTAAGCCATGCACACAGATGACAACGCGTGGGTTCGCGGGATCGCCCCAATCGGTGTAGTGCATCCGATGAAAACTCTGAGAATCGAGGCCGAGAATGTAGTTGGAACGCATGCGATTACTCGTTTGGGCAAAGGAAGGGTAAACGCTTTTTTTTGCTACGAGAGAGCGCATGGGTGCGCTCGTGGGTAGTATTTTATACGAGATAGTCGCGGTTGAAGGCGCTAAGCACCCCGGAGCGGAAATAGCGGAAATAGGGTTCGCGAAAATAGGGGTCGGGCTTCGGCATATAGGTTTCTTATATATATCAAGACTTGACCCATTGTCGTATACATTGTCGGGCAACGGCCTGTTTTGCATGCTCAGCGCTTTGCGAGCTCAGGCAACAACTCACCCATTTCGCTAAGCATCGAGTTGTACAGACGTTTGTTGGATCGCAGAAAATAGTCTTCTATGGAATCTTGCGATCCCGGAACGACGAATAACCTGAGCCTGTTCATCGGTATCGATTGGGTGACTATTGCCGAGAACGGATCATCAGTTGTCGCTCCTCGGTTGAGAAAACTGTCGTAGCTTTCTACAGATAGCGCGCACTTCACTTTTCCCTGTTGGTCTCGCGGAAGCTTGTCAGTGTTGGAAGCATCAAGGAAGTCAATCGCAGAGGGACATCCTTCGCTGTGCCAGCGCTGTTTTGCTAAATGATTATTGTGCATTTCGTAAGCCGCGAAGCGAATCGCCGCCAGCCGTTTCGTCACAGTTTTCAGGTCGTTGGCAGGGAGAAACACCTTCAGGTTGGCAAGGTTTCTATCAACGAGATTGAGTGCGTGTGTCTGATTGCGCTTACTTTGTGAATCACACGCTTCGAATGCGTTCGTTAACCCCTCTCCATGTCTTTCATTCAAGCAGTCACCGATAACTTTGTCAGGCGGTAACAAGACCTTTACCTTTTCAAGATCATCAACCAGTCCCTTTATCGCTGCAACACGCTCCTGCCTTGATAGGTCATCGCGGCTAATGAGTTCGAGTAGGTCGTTCGAGAGTGCTACGAGAGCACTGACCACCGCAAACACGACAACAACCCAGCCGATCGGTCTTTTGCTCCTCAGCTTGCGGACAATCTCTTCGTCTTGCGTAAGTTTGTCAATCCTGCGAGTTCGCGCTTTCCCCATGGTCCTTCGAATCCAGAAACTCTGATGCCCAAACGATAGGCTTAACCGGCGCGCCGTGTGGACCCGCTGCGAAGGCCTGGGCGTTTCTTCTCCACTGGTATCCCCGGAGCCCGCTGTCGCCGCGTCCGGTTCAAGCCAGGGTTAGAACTCGCTTCCTCTACTGCATTCGGATCTTTGAGCACCGGTCGCCACAAAGATGACTTTGCAACTTGCTCGTAGGTTGCGTCCCAGTCTATCGCCTTCATGCTGCCCCACTTGGGTCGAGCGTTTGGATTGAACTCTCGATCCACGAGCGCGAAATAGGTGTCGGGGATCGGTAAAACACGCCAGTTCTGAAGATATCGATCGAAGAGAAACAGACGCAGCTCCCAATCCATACAGTCCAGGTAGAACCATAACCGTTCAAGTTTGTGCAACTTTTCAATCGGTATTTCGTGAGTATCTTCGATCTCAAACATATAGACGACCCTGGATGGATCGTCGATTAAAAATGCATCGGGGATCACACGATACTGACTGATTATTTCGTCGAACTCAGGATCAAGCCCTTCCTTTGACGCCACCATCATAGATCTAAGGGACTTTCGGAAGCCAGATGTCTGAATGCGATCGTCCAGCCAGAGCAACCAACTAAGCGCAAGGTTGCTGAATGAAAGCTTTCGAGCATTGACCTGCAATGGTTTAGGCATGACAGAACCCGAGTTCTAACGTGTACGTTGAGGCGCGCGGAGCTTCAGCGTCCGTTTGAGCGAAGGATTAGAACTCACTCGGTTCATTCGCCGAGAAGGTCCTGAATATCATCTGACTGAACCCGTAGCCAACCAACGTTCGAGAGAACAAGTGAGCGAGCATCCTGCGTCGTTAGCTTGCCAGCGAGCACGAGGCGAAGCAGGCCGAGTAGGTCAATTGTTCGCATGATAAGGACGCGCATGTGGACGGCGTGCTTGACTTGTTCGGAGGCAACGTCCTGCTCCTTCTCTGCGATAGACCGAGCACTCTTTATGTTTGTGTTTGCTACCAGTAGTGCGGGAAAACCTTCAGCGAATCCCGATCTTTCCCGATGCGAATCCGTTTGATTGATGTTCTCTCGCTTGACACCGCGATTGATGCCCTTAATTTCGCAGACGCCGAGAACTTTGCCGTCGTCCCCGATAAGCTTGACGTCCTCACGGAACTCGTCCACGGCGTCGACTTTCGTTCCGAGTGTGGCTTCCAGGATCGCACTAACGTCGGTCACTAGTTCAGGCCCGGTGTGAACGAGCGATGCCTTATACCGAGTCAGTTGCTCAAGGCGTCGATCAATTCCGGATACCCTGCTGAGTAGCGCGGCTCGCTCCTCCAACAGCGCCGCCTCTTCGTGAAACTGGTAGGCGCCCACCCATTCCGGCACGGCTTGGTGAAGCTTATTGTGTAGGGATGTGATCGCGTCAACAAGGAGTTCAAAGTATTCATTGACGACATCTGGCCGCGCATCTGGAACAAGTGACGGCAGAAAATACTCTGCCTGGTTGAGGAGGAGGCCAACAGGTGCATGGTCAACTTTGGCCAACACACGGCATTCCAGCGAGTCGTTGTGATTCCTAAAGTGACTGCTAGCAGCGCCAAAGACCTCAAGGAATCGCTTGAACTCGTCCAGTAGTGGTGTTACGTGAGCAACGCGTTTCTGAAATTTCTCGCGATAGAAATGTGAATAGTTGAGGTGGTACTTCGCAAGATCGGTGGCACTGAAGTTGCGCCTCCCGTCCCTATCAGTGAAGGGATCAGTTAGCAGGAAGCACAGGAATCCGCCCTGCCCGAGAAGCAGCGCAGCCTCCTTCTTGCGTTGTCGAGTTCGTCTGCATCGTACGTATGACTCAAGTGAGAGTCCGTGTAGCCGGTCTTGAGCTCGAACTTCTCGAAGATGCCCTGGAACATCACAACGCCGTCGTACTCCTGAAAGCGGCGGGGCGTTCCGTACTGCTCGAAGAAGACAGAGAAGTTCCGTGTTCGCAGTGGCTCCAAGGGCACCGGCAGGCGCTTTCGTTCAAGTCCGAAAACTAGAACGTTGTACTGGCGCTGTGGGGTTTCCGCTTCGGTCATGCTTGTTCGTGCGCTCGCGAGTTCTAACGCCGGGCATCAGGGGGACCGGCACTACGCCGGCAAAGCAGAACTACACCGATCGGCGTCCCCTGCATGCCAAAGTTAGGGGCGTAAAGCTTTTGTATTGATACTGTTGCCTGTAAGTGCCCGCTTTGAAGGGTTGAGCTTTCATCGCGAACTTTACATACAGGATTTGATATGTAAAGTAAAGGTGGAAACTTTACATACAGAAAACTGTATGTAAACTTCGCGTACTGCCCTGTCGTTTTCCCGAACGTGTTAACAATCCCCCTTCGCCTTAATTGGTTAGCAGACCCGCAGCGAGTGATATGACCTATCGGCTTGGACTCGATTTCGCCCAAACACAGGATCGCGATGACCCGCTGGCGCGCTTTCGCGCCGAGTTCCATCTCCCGAAACAGGCCAACGGCGCCGATGAGATCTATTTTTGCGGAAATTCGCTGGGGCTGCAGCCGCAGCGCACCCAGGCGTTTGTGATCGAGGAGCTGGAAAAATGGCGGCAGTTTGGGGTTCGGGGTCATTTCGAATCCCGTTATCCCTGGATGCCTTATCATGAGTTTCTGACCGCGGAGACGGCCGGGCTCGCCGAGGCCGAGCCGCGAGAAGTCGTGACGATGAACTCACTCACGGTCAACCTGCACCTGATGATGGCGAGCTTCTACCGCCCGAGCGCCGAGCGGCACAAGGTCCTGATCGAGAAAAACGCCTTTCCCTCCGATCATTACGCGGTCGAATCCCAGATCCGGTTCCACGGCTTCGATCCCGCCCGGTCGCTGCTCTTGGCCACACCGAGAGCCGGTGAGGACTGCCTGCGACTGGAAGATATCGCGGACTTGATCGAGCGCGAAGGCGCGGCGATCGCATTGATATTACTGCCCGGGGTCCAGTATTACACCGGCCAGGTGCTGGCGATGGCCGAGATCGTCCGGCTCGGTCATCGGCAAGGCTGCATGGCCGGTTTCGACCTCGCCCACGCGGCTGGGAATATCCCCTTGAGGCTTCATGAGTGGGACTGCGATTTCGCCTGTTGGTGTAGCTATAAATACCTCAACGCGGGACCCGGCTCGGTGGCCGGCTGCTTTGTTCATGAGCGCCACGCGCAGCGCTTCGATCTGCCGCGCTTCGCGGGCTGGTGGGGCCATGACAAAGCCACGCGGTTTCAGATGGGCACCGAGTACCGGCCCATCCACGGCGCCGAAGGCTGGCAACTCAGCAATCCGCCAATCCTCTCCCTGGCCGCGATGCGCGCCTCGCTCGCGGTCTTCAGCGAGGCCGGCGGCATGGGACCACTGCGAAAAAAGTCGGAGGCGCTCACGGGCTACCTCGAGTTTCTCTTACAAGCGATGCTCGCCGAGAAAGTCGAAATCATCACCCCACGTGAGCCTTCCGGGCGAGGTTGTCAGCTCTCGCTGAGGGTCAAAGCGACACACGGAAGGCACTTGTTTGAAAAAATCACCGCGGCCGGTGTCACTTGCGATTGGCGCGAACCCCATGTGATCCGCGTGGCCCCGGTACCGCTTTATAACCGCTTCGAAGAGGTCTACCGCTTCGTCGAAATTCTAAAAGAGAGCTTCTAACATGCGATCGAAGCGCATCACGGTGATCGGTGCCGGCCCGGCTGGCGCGTTGCTCAGTATTTACCTGGC
>JBGTLM010000230.1:0-23928 GCA_041744135.1 Pyrinomonadaceae bacterium | reverse complement strand
GACTGGCGACCCAATTCACGTTTCAAAAGCTTTCCCGTTGGACCTTTGGGAATGTCTTTCACGAAGTGCACGGTCTTAGGGCATTTGTAGGCAGCCAGTCGCTCACGACAAAACCTGAGTAACTCTTCTTCATCGACCGGCGCTGCATCTTTGAGCACAACAAAAGCAGCTACCTCTTCCCCGTACAACGGATCGGAGACCCCGATTGTAGCCGCGGCGGCAATGGCGGGATGTTGATACAGAACTTCGTCAATCTCGCGTGGATAGATGTTTTCGCCGCCGCGAATGATCATGTCTGACTTGCGGTCGACAATGTAGAAGAAGCCGTCCCGGTCGCGATAACCGATATCACCAGTATGAAACCAACCGCTACGAAATGCGGTCGCAGTAGCGTCCGGATTCTTGTAATAACCCTTCAGAATATTCTCTCCGCGCATGACAATTTCTCCCAACCCCCCCTCCTCTACTTCCCTGTCGTCGTCATCCACTATTTTCATTTCATTCCCGATTGGGAGACCGCATGATCCGGCCCGGCGCCGCTGGTCGGGCGGATTGAAAGTTGACCGGCAGGTCGACTCAGAAAGACCATAACCTTCAATTACCAGGCAATTGAAAGTTTCTTCAAAACGCGTCAATACTTCGGCCGGCACGGGCGCTGAGCCACACATTGCAAAACGAAGCCGATCAGTTTTTAGACCCTCGGGAACTCCGTCCGGATAGGTCGTTAGGAGCATCGAGAGCATCGTGGCCACGGAACCAAAGGAAGTTATTTGGTGCCCGGAGATGATTTCCCAGAACCGCGAGGCGGAAAACTTAGGACTGATCACCGTCGATCCGCCGGAGTAGAGCGCGGACATCGTGGTCACTGAAACAGCATTCATGTGAAAGAGCGGCATTATCGTCAGCAGACGATCGTGTTCAGTAAACTTGAGCCACTCAGCGATTTGCCTGGCGTTAGCAATCACGTTTCCATGAGTTAACAAACAGCCCTTTGGTTTCCCGGTTGTGCCGGAGGTGTAGATTATGATCGCCTCGTCATCTTTGCTTACGTTTGCTTCAGGGAGAGGCTGCGCTGATCCAACGCCGCCGGTGGCCTGTACCTCGTCGTCAAATGTAATCACCGCGCGCAATGCGGGTAAGTCACCGTGAATGCGCTGGATGGTTGGCAAGAAGTCAGAATGAACTAATAGGACCTTAGCTTCGGAGTTTGAAATTATGTAAACGAGCTCATGTGGCTTCAAGAGAGAGTTCACGGGGCCGGCGAGAGCGCCGAGTTTCCAACAGGCAAAATACGAAACGATATACTCGCTGCTATTGGGCATTAAGAGGCAGACAACGTCACCCTTCCCGACGCCTTGCGAGACTAAAAGCGCAGCTGTTCGGTTCACCGCAGCATGAAATTCAGCGTAGCTGAACCGCCGGCCGTCAGCTTCCGAGAAAAGGAACTGCTTATCCGGAGCCTCGCCTGCGCGTTGCTCTAACAATTCTTTTAGGTTGTGGGGGATCTGCTTCAGCGGTTGATTACCATGCAGCGCGGTCTTGCGTCCTGTGGAAATGCGACAAAGCTTTATAACACGGAACGATTTTATAGGCGATCGGGAGCAGTCAGAGTGGTGTGCTGGTTTAAACTGGGCGGCTCGCGACCGGCTAAACAAACGTCAAATGCAGTCCACGAAATTACAAACGAACTATTAAGTCTCGCGATAGTTCGTGTAGTTTCGTGGATCGTTTATTTCCCTCGAAACCGGCGCAAATAGAGATTTCCGACTTGTTTCAATGCTCGCGAAGCAGAAGGAAAAAACTGAAATTAGGACACTATCGATGTTAGTTGCGGGTTCCCTACCACGGTCGCTAGAGTAGGGGTGTTTAGAGATCCAGGAAAAAGCGATCAGATGAGAGTTTTCCAAAGCTCGCTGACGAGGCCTGTCGCATACGCGTACCATAGTCCGAAGACGATGCTCAATGCTCCGGCAAGGGTTTGCAGACTGTAATGAATGCCGGAAAGTCGTCGCGAAGTAAGTACAAACGGCAGACCCACCAACCCGGACATTACGACCATTCCGCAGGCTGAGCCCATACCGAAGACTCCCAGGTAAAGCAGGCCTGCCATCAAGGATTGAGTTTGCGCCACAACCAACAACATCAAGGCGGCCGATCCTGCAAGGCCATGCATAGCCCCTACCAGGAATGGTTTTATGCCAACAATCGAAACTGCGTGTGAGTGTCCTGCGACCGATCCGGCATGTTCCGTCTCACGGTCGTGAAAGTGAACGTGGACGTGTGACACGCCATCGTGTTGGTGCCGATGCAGATGGAAGTCCCGCCGCTTGCGTAGGGCCCGCACCACAGCACTGACCCCCAGACCTATGATCATGAGTGCGACGCCAAACTCGAACCAGCTTGCCACCCATTCCGGAATCGCTATGCGCAAAGCCAGCACCACAACACCTACCGCAATGAGCGAAGCTGTATGGCCCAACCCCCAAAGAGCGCCGACAAGCGCAGATCGCCAGAGGCTGCGATGCTCGCTCACGATAGAAGAGACTGCAACGATGTGATCAGCCTCGGTAGCGTGTCTGAGGCCAAATGCCAGCCCCACACCCAGCACGGCAAGCAAGCTCAACGACGATTCCAGACTGCTCAACATATCCGTGGTAGTTGCTCCCCCACCAGCATGTCCACGATGCGCGTCCCTCCAAAGCCCGTGCGCATAGCAACAATACCACGCGGGTCCGCCTTCACTTCCCCGATGATGCAGGCATCTCGTCCATAGCGGTTTAGTTTCATTCGATTGACCAGCCGTTCGGCAATCCCAGGCGCGACGATAGCGATCAGCTTGCCCTCATTAGCAACGTAGAGCGGATCCAACCCCAATATCTCGCACGCGCCTTTCGCCTCTTCACGCACCGGGATCAGATCTTCATCGAGCTGAATGCAAACTTCCGAACTCAAGGCGATTTCGTTGAGAGTGGTAGCGGCTCCGCCCCGAGTCGGATCGCGCAGGCAATGAATGGCGTCAATGGCCCGGGCACTCTCAGCTTCGTCAATCATTTCCTGAACCAGGCCATTCAAGGGAGCGGTATCGCTCTCGATTTCTGTTTCCAGCTCAAGTTCGCCACGCGCGATCATGATAGTGGTACCGTGATCTCCAAGTGTGCCGCTAAGGATGACTTTGTCACCAGTCTGCGCTCCCGAAGCGGATAGATGAACCGGAACTTCAATAACTCCAATTCCGGAGGTATTGATGAAAAGCTTATCGGCGCTCCCCTTTTGAACAACTTTGGTGTCGCCGGTGACGACAGCAACGCCCGCCTCGGCGGCGGCGTCCCGCATGGATTCCAGAATCCGTCTCAAGTCTGCGATAGAAAATCCCTCTTCCAGGATGAAGCCGGCTGAAAGATAGAGCGGTCGGGCACCACTCATCGCCAGATCATTGACCGTCCCATTGATCGCAAGTTTGCCGATGTCGCCTCCGGGAAAGAAAATCGGATCAACTACATAAGAGTCAGTGGTGAAAGCCACCCTGGCCTGCGCTTGGCCGTTATTGCCATTGCCTGCAGTTCCCGTTGGGGTAGCGCCGATCTCGAAGACCGCCTGATCTTCGAGTTTTTCCAGCAGAGGGTTGCGCAAGTATTCGAGAAACAGCCCTTCAACCAGCTCATGCATTGCGCGGCCGCCGCTGCCATGGGCCAGCGTGATCTGAGTGTCTCTGAATTTGTGTTTTCGGCGCCTTGCCCTCTCCACTCGTTCAAAGAGCGGCGAAGGAGAAAATCCTGTCGTCATTGTCTTTCACGCGGTTTGCTCGTGAGACGCTGATACCTCACTCAGCTTGCCGGTCCTTACGTCGTAAATGAATCCCCTAACCTGAATCTGCCGAGGGATCCAGGGATGCGCTTTCACCTTTTCGATCTGCTCGCGGACATTTCCTTCCAGGTCACGGAAAGCATGGAAGTGAGATGGAGCATCGGTTGCCGTCCCCGTCTCTTGCTGGAGCTTCGCGCGGAGTTCCTCATCTTTGAAAGTCAGCATCCCGCAGTCGGTGTGATTGATGATGATGAACTCCTGTGTGCCCAGCAGGTGATGAGAAATGATTAGAGAACGCAGTGCATCACTAGTAACAAGACCTCCGGCATTGCGGATGATGTGAGCGTCGCCGGGGTTTAGACCCAGCATTTGGTCCACCATCAGCCTGGCGTCCATACACGCGACGACCGCCAGCTTTCGAGCCGGTGGGAGTGGCAGATGTCCCAGAGCAAAGTCCTGTGCATAGCTTTCGTTGGCCTTGATTGCTTCTTGAATCACACTCATAGTCTGTACGTCCTCAGGCCCTTCCTTCAGCCATCATGTTGAGGCGGGAGCATCACCGAGCCGTCACGACCTGCCATTACTCGACGCCGCACGCTCGGCGATCTTCGACAACCGACCGAAGTTGTAGTAAGCGGCACATGCGCCCTCGGACGACACCATGCAGGAGCCGATAGGCGTTTCCGGTGTGCAGGCGGTGCCAAACACTTTGCATTCCCAGGGCTTCTTCACTCCCTTAAGGATCTCACCACATTGGCACGCCTTCGGATCGGCGATGCGCAGTCCCGGCACGCTGAATTTCACCTCGGCGTCAAAATCAGCATATTTGGGCCGAAGGCTCATGCCGCTGTGGGCGATCGAACCCAATCCCCGCCATTCAAAATAGGCGCGGGGTTCGAATACTTCAAATAAGGCTTCCAGCGCCCTCTTGTTACCTTCCCGGGTCACGACCCGCGCATACTGATTTTCGATCTCGGCACGGCCTTCCACGATCTGCTTTACGATCATGTAAACGGACTGGAGAATATCAAGTGGCTCAAACCCGGTAACAACCAACGGTTTTCCATAGTCACGCGGCACGAATTCATAACAACGGGTGCCGATGACCGTGCTGACATGTCCGGGGCCTACAAAGCCGTCGAGCTTCAGATCGGGCGAATCGAGCATGGCTTTCAACGCCGGGATGATAGTGATGTGGTTGCAGAACACGCTGAAGTTTTCCACTTTGTCTTTGGCAGCTTGCAGGATCGTCATCGCACTGGAGGGCGCCGTAGTCTCAAAGCCAAGCCCCAGAAAGACCACATGCTTCTCGGGATTCTTCCGAGCAATCTTTAACGCATCAAGCGGAGAGTAGACCATGCGCACGTCGGCCCCGGAGGCCTTGGCATCCAACAAGCTGGTCCTCGAACCCGGCACACGCATCGCGTCACCGAAGGTTGTAAAAATAACATCCGGCTGCTGAGCAATAGAGATCGCGTCGTCAACCCGGCCCAGCGGAATAACGCAAACGGGGCAACCGGGACCGTGAATCATCTCAATGTTCTGCGGCAGCAAATCTTCGATACCATATTTGAAGATCGTATGCGTGTGTCCGCCGCAGACTTCCATCAACTTAAGCGGCTGGTCGGTCAAGCGCTCAATCTGCTCCGCCAGCTTCAGCGCCAAATCGCTTTGCCGGTACTCGTCTATAAATTTCATATTGAAACTCCCTGGACAATGGGCCACAGATTTACACGGAATAGCACGGATGAAATGATAGACCGTGCCAAGTGGTTCTGACTTATGAGTTCTAATCCGTTGTCATCCGGGTTCATCTGTGGCCGCTACTCCTGGTTCTTCAACCAACGACTTACTCTGCAAGAAGGTGTGCACGATGTCCCACATGATGTGATAGAGCGTAACGTGGGTCTCCTGGATCCGGTGAATACTCGAAGTCGGCACTGTCAAACAATAATCCAATAGGCCGCCGGAGATTCCGGCCATCTTGCCGCCATCATCGCCGGCGAAGCCCATGGTGATAAGTTTCAAGCGGCGCGCGGTGGCAAAGGCATGTATAACGTTCTCTGAGTTGCCGCTGGTAGAAATGCCTAACAAAACGTCGCCTTCAGCGCCCAGCGCAATGACCTGGCGGCTAAATACATCATCGAAACCGACATCATTTGCCACCGCCGTCATCATCGCCATATCGTTGGTTAAGCAAATAGCCGGTAAGGCTTTCCGTCCGACGGTGATCGGGTGCATGAACTCGACCGCTACGTGCTGCGCATCTGTGGCCGACCCGCCGTTTCCACACACCAATAATTTGCGTCCGCGATGGAACGCCTTGGCCATGTCAAGGGAAGCCGCGATGATTGTTTCTTTGTTTGCTTCAAAGAACCTTGTCTTTACTTCAACGCTCTCCCGCGCCTTCTCTAATAAGGAGAAAGCCATCTGTGCCGTCAATTCCTCCGGCTGCTTCCGATCTTCGTGCAGAAACGGATAGAAGGAACGGGAGAAATCGTCGATAGCGGGCTTACTCATCTCGGTTGTCCGGAGTCAGCTATCAGTTGTAAGTCGCACCACAGATTCTCCATTCATCATTTCTCATCGTCATTTTGCCGTTATCAGTGAGAAGTGACCCTTCCCGAGCGAAATGACCAATGAGAAATCTCAAATGGTATATGAAAAATCTCTTTAATTGACCCGCGCACTCTTTAGTCTACCGTCGTTTTGAATTTCTCAAGTTCCAGGTCGAACTCACCGATTTCCTTAAGCACTCGTAGCGTCTCGTGCGCCTCGTGTTCATCGACCTTACTCATCGCAAATCCGACATGAATCAGCACGTAGTCGCCCACACGAGCTTCATCTTCATTCAGCATGCCGATATTGATATTGCGTTTGACGCCGCCCACCTCGACCTTAGCGATTCGGTTATCGAAGTCGACAATCTCGACAATCTTGCCGGGTATTGCTAGACACATCTGCTAGATCCTCCCTGATTTGATTAGCGCGTTGGCGACCGCCGCCTGACCCAATGAAATACCGCCATCGTTCGTAGGAACACGGGAATGTGTGATGACCTGAAAGCCTTTTGTTGTTAGCATCGCACAAGTTCGCTCCAGAAGGAACAGGTTTTGAAACACTCCACCCGATAAGACTACTCGGTTAAGCTTTCGCTCTCTTCGGACGTTCTCTGCCACCGCGACAATCAATCGAGCCACACTCAGATGAAACCGCGCCGACACGATTGCCGGTGGCACGCCGTCCAGCATGTCCGCCACCGCACAACGAATTACACCTCGGGCGTCAATCACCTCTCCCGCATTCCCCCGACTAAGAGCGAATTCGTAACCTCCGGCACAGTGGCGATCGGCGATCCCTTCCAACTCAATCGCAGCTTGACCCTCATAGTTGACAAAGTCCCGGACGCCGAGAATGCTGGAGACCGCATCGAAGAGTCGGCCCATGCTGGACGTTTCAGGGCAGTTGGTACGAGTCGCAGCCATAGTCCGCAGCGTGGGCCATCCGCGCTGCTCCACATCTTTGACGCAAGGTAGATTCAGTTTCACAAACTCGTCCCCAAACGCTTGCTGTAAGTAGACTGCCGCCATGCGCCAGGGCTCCCGGATCGCCTTTGCACCTCCCGGCATCGGGACATAGGCCAGATGAGCAATTCGCTCAGCCTCGACAAAATCCGCAATGAAAAACTCCCCTCCCCACATGCGGGCGTCCGTGCCGAAACCAAGCCCGTCCATTGCCACCCCGATCACTTCCCCGTCTATCTGGTTGTCGGCCATGCAGCTCGCGATGTGCGCATGATGATGCTGGACAGCAACTCTAGTAAGACGGTCGTCTTGGGAGAGCGCGTACTTTGTAGACAAGTACTCGGGATGAAGATCGTAGGCAACTACTTCAGGCTCGAGATGAAAGAGGCGTTTGAAGTGGGCAATCCCTTCAGCGAATGATCGAAGTGTCTCCAGGTTTTCCAGATCGCCGATATGGTGGCTGACAAAAGCATAGTTGTCGCGAGTAAGGCAAAATGTGCTCTTCAGTTCTGCGCCACACGCCAACACCTGTCGCCCAAACTTGAAGGCCGTTTTTATCGGAGCCGGTGCATAACCGCGCGACCGTCGCATTACCATTTCTCGGCCTTCATTCACGCGGACAACTGAATCGTCCGTACGCATGTGAATCTGCCTGTCATGGAGCAGAAAGTAATCAGCAATCTTGTGAAGGCGTTTGGTTGCCTCGCCGTCGTCATAGCAGATTGGTTCATTGGAAACATTGCCGCTCGTCATCACCAAGGGTCGATCGAGATTCCTTAACAGCAGATGGTGTAGCGGCGTGTATGGCAACATGAATCCCAAAGCGTTAACGCCGGGCGCCACGGCCGGCGGGATAATCGAATCCGGCTTTCTCTCCAGGAGCAGAATGGGTCGTCGCTCCGATTGCAAGAAGTGCCTTTCGGCATCCGACACGAAGCAGTGCTGTCTAACTATTTCGACTGAAGTCGCCATCATCGCAAATGGTTTATCTTCTCTGTACTTCCTTCTTCGCAGTTGCTCAACGGCTTCCAGCGAAAGAGCATCACAGGCGAGATGAAATCCGCCAATGCCTTTGATAGCGATTATTCTTCCTTTCAAGAGGAGGTCTCGGACGCGATCTATGATTTCCGCACCGGCGCCCGTGTCCCTTCCGACTTCGAAACCATCCGCACTCAGTAGATAAAGTTGTGGGCCACAAACGGCGCAGGCCGTAGGCTCGGCATGAAAGCGACGGTCGACTGGATCTTCATACTCGGCGCGGCAAGCACCACACATTTCAAAGTCACCCATCGTGGTTTGCGCCCGGTCATAGGGAATATCCTTGATAATCGTAAAGCGTGGACCGCAATTGGTACAGTTAATGAAAGGATACTGGTAGCGGCGGTCTTGCGGGTCAAACAATTCTTTCAGGCAGTCGTCGCAAGTGCCGACGTCCGCCGAAATGGGAACAAACTGCTCGCCTTCGTTAGCACTTTCCAGAATGACGAAATCTGAATAATCGGCTGGCGTCAGATTGTGATTGCATTCAACGGAGTCAATAGTGGAAAGCGGCGGCGGGTTTGACTTGAGGTCGTTAATAAAGTTCTCGATGTCGCCGTGATTTCCCTCGACTTCAATCAAGACTCCCGTTGTGTTATTGCGCACCCTTCCCCGCAGGTCATGGCGGCTAGCCTGGCTGTAAATAAAAGGCCGAAAGCCTACGCCTTGCACCGTGCCTCGTACCAGTATTTCAGAGCGGGTAACCATAACTGAAATTCGCCACTGTCCGGTGCCAACGGTTGCAAAGCATTTCATTTTCCATTTTCCGTTTGTAATCTATCATCGGTCATCTGGCATTTGTTCAACTCGCTGCCCGGACATGACAATGACAAACTTCAAATGAGAAATGGAGCATCTTTCACTGGTAATGTTCCTATCCAGTAGAAGAGTTGCCAACCGCGACTTTGCTTTCGATTTGCAACTCCAGGAAGCGTAGATACTCGTCTAGGCCTGCGCCGGTCTTGGCCGAAAGCTCCAACACTTCCATGCCGGGCCTTACCGATTGAATGCTGTTGTGCGCACCCGGCAAATCAAATTCGACCGCCTCGGCGAGATCCATTTTAGTAATCACGGCAACGTCCGCCGTGTTGAAGATCGTGGGGTATTTTAGAGGCTTGTCCTCGCCCTCAGTTACCGACATCAAAACTATCCGCAGATCTTCACCGAGATCGTAGCTGGAAGGACAGACGAGGTTGCCTACATTCTCGATGAAAAGACAATCCAGATCATTAAGCTCCCACCCATCCAGTGATCGCTGGACCATGTCGGCGTCGAGATGGCAAACCGTGCCTGTGATAATCTGCTTAACTGGAGCCTGGCTTCGGGCCAAACGCGCCGCATCATTTTCAGTCGCCAGATCTCCGACGAGTGCCGCCACCCGACAACCGTTTTCAAGGAATCGCGGGAGCGTCTTCTCGAGAAGCGCAGTCTTGCCGGCTCCCGGACTCGAAACCAGGCTAATCACAAACACTCCGGCAGATTCGAATCGATGTCGAAGTGAACGAGCGAGCAGATCATTCTGCTTCAGCACGTTTTGCCTGACTTCGACGAGACGCGGCTGTGTGCTCATAGCCCAATCCTCGAAAATTGACCGGTTTCGATGCTCTTCTCGAGATCTTCGTCCTCGGTGATCTCAATTGCCACTAACTCTAACTGCTTCCCGCTAACTATATCTGAAGTGAGAGTTCCGCATGTTGGACAACAGAATCGCTGGATCGAATCCAACGTTTTCTCGGCTTCACAGGCGGAGCAATACACGATCACCGGAACCTCCTCAATCACCAATTCCGAGCCCTCCAAGAAGGTGCCTTCGCAGGCGAGGCCATAGGAGAACAATAGGGCATCTTTGACCACACCCGAGAGCGCACCGAGTTTAAGATGCACAGCGTGAACTTGGGCGCCTCCACGGTTCGAGGCCTCCTGGGAGGCTCCCTCAATAATGCTCAAGGCAATTGAAAGCTCGTGCATACAAGTCAAGGATGAAGGATGAAGTTCAGAGTTCAAGCTTTAGCTGCGTGTTACGGAATCGGCAACCTGAAGGTTGAACTCTAAACTGCTTCATCCTTCATTTTTATTTCCTCATGCTCTTTGCGTCGCGAGGTCGAATGTGAATTTCAGTTCGTTCTTGAGTTTAATCGTGCCCCCGGCGGCGGAGAACGGTTTAATACCGAAATCGGTTTGTTTCAGGGAAAACTCTCCCTGCGCGCGCAGACTATCGCCCGTCGCGATTGTTTCCGCGGATATCCAGAGGTTCTTAAGAGTGACGCCATGCAGCGTTAAATCGCCGATGATCCTTGCCCGATGGCGTCCTTCAGCCAACCTGCTTACCGAGATATTTGAACTCACAAAAACAATCTCCGGGTATTTCGCAATTTCGAGCACCTGATCGCGCATCGTTTGCTCAATCTCCAGCCGATCCTTCTCTTTGACCTCATTACTTAAGACGATCGAGTCTGCCTTAATCGTTATTTTGATGGACGCAGACTCAAAGCTGCCGGGCACGAACTGGGTTTCACCGGCGAAGTCTTTGATCGCCAGTACCGGATCGTGGCCAAACGCGGAAAACAAACCCTCCGCGAACGCCTGGACAGTGAACGTACTCTGATCGGCGACCAAACGATAACGGACGACGTCTGTTTTAGCTGTTTCAGCTGTTGTGCCAGTTGTCATAAATCACGAGCTTCGAGAGTGCAGGCTTTTCTGGCAACTCAGAGGGCCCGCCGCACCGTTCGCCGGACCATCTCGGTTGTCAAGCCATAAACTAAGTGCGACGCGAGCGCGTACGCATGGATCGAGGGCGGGTACTCTGTGGGCGGCTTCGACAGACCCAGCGCCGGCACAATGCCTTCGTCGGCGATGAGCCAGATAAAAGCACCAAATGGCAGACCGGCGCCCACTGTAATGGCCGGAATACCTTCGGCCGCTACTCCGTACCACACGCCAGTGGTTACGCCAAACACATAATGCACGAACGTGCCTGCAGCTTGTTTCTCTTCTCTGGTCAAGTCCCGGTCGAAGACCTCTTCTGAGATTACATTGGCGATTCTCATCGCTGCGTCGTCCTGCCCTTCATCGCTGCCGCGTTCCTTTAGCTCGCGAGCGACGCCATGATCAGGAGAGCCTTGCTGCAGAGACTGCGCGCCGTGCGATCTCTCCTCGCCCGCGACCAGCTTGCTCCACAAAGCCTGGAATTGATTCATCACCACAGACGCGACCAAACCGCCGGCCACGCCTGCTGCCAGCCCTTTCCAGACCTTGCTTTCCCTTCTCATCACATCGACCGGATTTTCATATACCGTTGGAAGTCAGGTACAACGGTAGTCAAGCCTAAGTTGAAGTTATCCTGAACTCCTGGCAGCACTCTATCCAGCCCGGCGCGCACCTGCTTCCGGATTTCCGGATGCGCCATGATCAAACCGGCACCAGCCACCAGCAGAGCAAAGCCACCGACCAGATACAACATGTCCTTCGATTCGTCTATACCATTGTTTGCCATGACCATCTCCTCCTCCAAAGTCTTGAAGCCCAGAACGCAATCACGATCGGGGAAGCTTATCCTGTCGCGTTTCCTTACATTCTTGTAATCCTGATGTATCGCCTGATGTCGTGCAACGAAGTTATTAGTGTGGTGGCCACTAGTGCAAGTGCCGCCCCACCAACAATTTTCCAGACAAGGTGCCCGGAGGATCGCCTGGCCCGACCTGCTTCAGCGGCCATCTCCTGCTGCTCTCTCAACCTGGTCTCACTCACTCTGTGCTCGCTCATTCTGTACTGTCCCCCCCCACAATTCTTAAACTGGCTGTGGATTGCGCCGACAAACCTCCTCGACCAGCGACTCGACTACGACCACTGCCTGCTCCACGGCCGCTTCAACCGGCGGGCTCAATCCCATCTGTCCTTCTTCCGGGCCGAAGGTCGCCGGCTCGCAGCCGACCAGAAGAATCCTCTTAAACTGACCTCCCATTGATTTCACCATCGTGAGAACCTTCATGGGGTTCATGCCATGCGTCTCGACCATCGCCCCTGGCCCGTCATTACTCTCGATTTCATCCAACTCCGGCTCAATCGTGTAGAGCGTTCCGGGTTCCTGTCCGCGCGGAGTCGCGTCAATGAAAATTGTTACGTCATAGCCGTCGAGCAGTGCGTACGCGAGATCAAACCCGCGAATACCAAAATCAACAACCCGCACGTTGTCGGGCCAGGTGCGCCCGCCCAAACGCTTCACTACTTCACATCCAAACGCGTCATCGCCCAGAAAGATATTGCCTAGGCCGGCGACCAGTATGCTGGGCTGCGTCATAAAAACGGTAAATCGCAAATGGTGAATAGTAAATAGTTAATGAATAGTGTTGGAGGGACGGCCTTCCATTCACCATTTACCATTTACTATTCACCGGTCAAAGGCTCAACCTCTTCGGGAGAAAAGAAAAAGCGATGCCCAGGCTGACGCAACATTCCTAAGTCACGTCCGGGATCATCGTCCACTACGACTGCAAGATGAGCTTTGCCTTCGTAGTCCTGTTCGATTGCCTCGACCACGGCAACCTTGCCTGAAAGCGCGAGGTCTAAAATGTCACCACCCCCGCGCGGCTTTAGTCGAACCCGATCACCCTGCTTGACTTCGATTTCTCCAGAAGCGCCGGAGATCCGCACGTGTCCCAATTGGGTCTTCTCTTCCAGCAGTTGCCATTCCCATTCATTCATAAGTTACTCGTCAATCGTCATCTTCAATTGTAAAGTCAATCGCCGCTCCGGCTGGTGCAAAGTTTCAAGTCGCACGACTCAGCTACATCCATTTACAATTCACGATTTACGATTCACGCCTTTCATTGCGCCATGCATCTTCATCAATTCCTCCAGGGGTAGCGTTTCCGTTCTCTCGAGTATTTGGCGCGCGCGCTCGTCTGCTCCGCGCATTTCGCGTTTCTCTTCATCCGTCAAAGTCATGATTCGCAGGGTGAGAATCTCATCTATTTCGGTTCCGTCATAGAGATTACCGGCGCTTTCCGGCGCGATTTGCGGATAATCGTAAAGAATTATTGGCGATGAGAGCATGCAATCACCCGCTCCCTCCTCTCCGACCAACACCGGATACGTTCCCACGTTGCTGCATCCGGCGGCCGCCCCCCGCAATTCCTCAGGCGGATCCATCAGAGAAACGAATTCGCCTTCTCGAACGTTTAGAATCGTGTGTGTTGAAACGAACGATCGCATCAGCGCTTCATCACGACTGCGTTGATCTGCAGTTTCGAGCGGCGTCTGGTTCACAATCTGGATGGTGATCCTGAGCGCCTGATCAGATTTCGGCTTTCGGCTTTCGGATTTCGAATTGTCAATCTGCGGTGAAGAGTCCATAAGTTCCTGATTCCGCAATCCGCAATCCGCAATCCGAACTTCTACGGTGCCTTCGATCGCTTGCTGGCTGCGAACGATGACCCCAACAGTTTCGCCGCTGCCCTCATCGCGTAGAGGTTCGACTGTCTCGCTCTGCGGAAAGGAAAACGTATTGCGGTATAATTGAGCGGCTGGTTCGACTTTGAGACCCGGTAGGTGAACTTCGCGATCGACAGCCTCCTGCCATGTCTGAAATAGTTTGCCGTTGACCTCTAGCGCCGGAACGACAAGGAAGTGAGAATCTGAAATTGAAGATTGGATCTCACGGTGACCGCAATCGGCAATTGACAATCGGCAATCGGCAATCGGCTTCCCCACCTCTCGCGCCACCAGATGCAGGAATCGCACCTTAACGTCTAAGGTAGTTTGCGAGCCACTCTGGATCAGACACTCCGTCTGCATCGCGCAGGCTTCGGTGCCTGCGTGCGCCTCACTGTAAGAGCGCGGACAGAGCGCGCCAAAATTCCAGCGCTGCTGGTTCTTTACTGCCGACGGCCGATAAGGATAGAGGATGTACCCCTCGTAGAGCACGGCGTCAGCGATCTTTTCCACGAGGCTCGCAGTCATGACGGCACAGTTCCCTCGATGACCATTTCCTCTTCTGGTGCGCGCTGTACAGTTTGTTCTGGAGCGGGAATGATGCTCTCTAATGCTTGCTCCCAAGTGGGAATTCCTCGATCCATTTTGTACTGGGACAGCTTCTCGAAAACGTCTCGACGCACACAAAGCCAAGCGCTGTTTGGATAATAGAGGTCCATCATCTCTTGCCAGACGCGCACGGGCAGTCGATATTTTGCCTCCCTGTCCCAGGGAATCTGCTCAACCTGCAAACCGGCACTCGCGGGCTCGTAAAAAATCGTGCCACTGAACATCAGGTTAAGTGGAACGTCGGCGTCTTCTAAGGCGGCGAAATATTTGGTAGCAGCCACATTGAAGTCGAAGGTGCACGGGACCGGAAGTTCAACGACTGTGCCTCCCTTAAACGGCGGCACCATTACGCTCGCGTGCGTCCACAACATCGCGCGCAAGGTTCGACTCCAACGCTCGGGGGCGCCAAAGAGATCAAGCAACCGCCCCTGTTCGTGCGTCCCGTATTTGCGGTGCGTCACTTCGATCTGAATCTGGCAACGAAGCGCTACTGACTGAATTGCTTCGCCTGCATCCGCATTGGTAATGCGCAGCTTGAACGCCAGCAACGGTGCCGCAGAAAAAGCGGTTGCCTCGGCGCCCATCACTTCAAAACTCAGGTTAGGCATGTGCAGCTTCCCCCGCTTGCTCTCTCGTTTTGTCTCCCGCAGCATCGACGAAAGGCTGTGAGTTTTCTTTCAGCTGTGCAAAAAACTTACCAATCGCTTCCCACATCTGGGTGCCTCCGGACAATCCGTGCCAATGCGTACGAATGAGCCCGACCAACTTGTAGCACTCGTCAATCGGGAGCAGGTAATATTCGGAGTCGCCGCGCACTCGATTGACCAGCAAAGCCTCACTATCGGGCTCCATCTCCTGCAACACTGGGTTGCTTTGCAGGATTTCAGCCCAGGATTCAAAGTCGAGCAGCGATTCCGTAGCTCCCGCCGGACTCGGATAAAGCGCGATCACCTTTTTCGCCACACTACTCTGGAAGAAGAAAGCCATGCTAATAGGAATCAGCAAGCTTTCCCATTGGGCATCCGTCAACTGAAAATTCGAAAGGTAACGTATGCGTCGAGGCACGCGGCGGTATTTTGTGTTTGCTTTGCCGCTGAAAAGAATGGCGCAAGCCAGGCAGGCGCAAACCATTTGGCGAGTAGACGGTTCAACCAGATGCTCGTGAGCGGGCGGTAACTCCGCACTGCACATCTCACAGCGCTCCATGACGGCGCGCTGGCGTACGAACCGTCGCAGAACCGCGAAAGGCGTATCTGAATTTCGAATTTCGAAATTCGGATTGCTAATTTCAGATCTGTCCTTGTCAGAGTTGTCCGACATCTCAATCCTACGGCGCCAGAGGTTTCCCGGTGAAACAGGCACTGCCTACCCAAAAATAAAGTCGAAACTCGCAATCCGAAGTTCGATATTCTTTCATGCCGGCGGCATATTCGGGCTATCCGTGTCTGACTCGACGCTCTCGGGATTGATTGCTGTTGAGTCTCTCGCTGTCGAGGTACCTGCAGGACGGCCTGCACCCGTCGTTCCCTCGTCGTGCCTTCCCGGCTCTTTGCCGTCTTCTTTCTTTATGTCCTCGCCTTGCCTCGTGCCCGGCGTATGCGTCGGCCCTGAAGTACCTTCATTTCCCATGTCTTTTCTCCTTTTTGACAGCTCATCGCTGTTGTAAGTCCAAGCGCCCCGTGCCGGAGACTACCACTCAGCAACACCAGAGCAGCCAGTCATTCTAGGTTACAGCCAAAGGGGGTAAAGCCACTCTCGCCCGACCCTGTTCGAACAACAAAGGGAACGGCTCAAGATGCAGGTTCGGTTGATCCAGTCCGCGACCCGCGCGGATCACGTCATATTGCTGCCTGCACTGGGGACAGACAAGATTCGTCAATTCAAGATGCGCACCCTGCAAAGCACTTCCGCATCCAGGGCAGATGTTGTCGTAGGCGTAAAACGATTCTCCCAGGCGACAGAAAAGGATCGAGCGTCCGCGGACTTCCAGGAGCCGGACGGTACTGTTGCCCAGCGTCGCAAGTTCGCTCACCTCCTCCCAGCAATTGCCGCTTATATTCCCATTGCCGTTACCATTCTGAGCACGAGCGGAGCTGCCGTTTCCGTTATCGGGCGATCTCGCTATTTGCACGAAGCCTGTGGCGGACGGTTGTTCCGCCACGCCCTCCGCTTCAATCGCCACCACGTCGGGAGCCGCGGCGTAAATCGCTTCTTCAATAGCAAGTTTGAGCGTCATCGCGGAAGAAGGACAACTCTTGCAACTTCCTTGCATTCGCAGCCGCACCGCTCCGTCAGTGATCCCGAGCAACTCTACATTGCCGCCATGCGAGTCGAGATAGGGCCTCACCTTGTCGAGAGCTTGTGTAACCCGAGTCTCAAGCGGAAGAGGATGCTGCCCGTAGAGCAGCAGCAAACTCCCAACTAGATCGTCAGCCGCGAAATTATCAAAGATGGCATAGCCGGCTTCTCCAGACTCCGCAACAATCTCCATCATCCGTTCGATTCCGGCGCCATGAAAGTCCATCAAGGCATGCACCAGCGCCACGGCACTGGCGCGCGCCGCAGGATCGGGCAAGTTTTCGATCTTGCGGATCAGCCCTTCGATCTGTTCCATCGATTGCGGCAATATTTACTCCCTGACATTTCTGGCAACGCTTCCAGGAGATCTAGCCGCGCATGACGCGGATTCCGCGAATCTGAAAAAGAGTTCGTTAACGCCAAATCTTCTCGGATTCTTTCCAGGTTTAATCCGCGTTCATCCGCGGCTAGATTTCTTATTTCACCATTCCAAACATTGACGAATGGTGTGTCTCAAGGACCTTACCGTTGCCGAGATACATATGCACACCGCAGGGCAGACAAGGATCGAAGCTCCTGACCGTGCGCATGATATCTATGCCCTTGAAGTTATCCTGCCCGTTCTCTTCGAAGATCGGCGTGTTCTGCACCGCATCCTCGTAGGGGCCGGGGGTGCCGTAGATATCACGCGGGTTCGCGTTCCACGGCGTAGGCGGATACGGATGGTAATTTGCGATCTTGCCATCGCGAATCACCATGTGATGCGACAGCACGCCGCGCACCGCTTCATGGAAACCGCAGCCAATCGCCTCGTCAGGCACCTTAAACTCCGACCACGTCTTTGTTCGTCCGGCGTGCAGTTCTGCCAGCGCCTGCTCCACGAAGTAGAGCGCTGCCGCCGCCGAATAAGCCTGAAAGTAAGTGCGCGCGCGGTCGCGTTCGATGGTGTTGCTCCACTTCGGGATTTTCCACTCAAACTCCACTTCGGGCTTCATGGCCGTCTTTGGTAGATAGATCTTTACACTGTGCCCCGTTGCCTTGATGTAGCCAATATCTACTTTCCCTGCGAGCGCCGTCGCCCAGAAGCGTGCGATTGGACCACCGCCAGTGTCGAGCGCCAGGTATTTCTTGTCGCCTGGTTCGTCCTTGTGGTACCAGCGCGGCGACATGACCCAAGTGTAGTTGTTGTCAAAGTCGCGTTTTTGCGGTCTCGGGATAGTAGTTTGATTCCATGGGTGCTGGCGATCAACGGGATTGCCGAGCGGGTCCGTTTTCACAAACATCTCAGACTTGTCCCAATCGTCGTAGTAAGAACTGCCGAGCAGAATGCGAATGCCGAGGTTGATGTCAACCAGATCGGTCGTCACTAACTTCCCATCTACCACTACGCCGGGAGTGACGTACATCGCATTGCCCCACTCGTTCATGTTCTGGTAGGTGTAATCGCATACCGCCGGATCCTGGAATGATCCCCAGCAACCGAGCAGAATGCGCCGCTCCCCTACCTTCTCGTAACCTGGCAACGCCTCATACATAAAGTCGAACAGATCGTCGTGCAGGGGCACGACCTTTTTCATAAACTCGCAGTAGCGCATCAGCCTGACGAGATAGTCGGTAAACAGTTGGATTGTCGGTACCGTGCCCACACCACCCGGATAGAGGGTTGAAGGGTGCACGTGGCGACCTTCCATCAGGCAAAACATTTCGCGCGTGTAGCGGCTTACGTGCAGCGTCTCGCGATAAAATTCGCCGCTGAAAGGATTCAACGCCGTCATGATGTCCGCGATAGTGCGGTAGCCATGATCGGCAGCGTGCGGAGCTTCGGTCGTTTTGGCCTTCTCCCAAACGCTCGGGTTTGTTTCCTTGACCATCTGCTCGCAAAAATCTACGCCTACCAGATTGTCCTGGAAGATGTTGTGATCGAACATATACTCGGCAGCCTCGCCAAGGTTAACGATCCACTCGGCCATTGCGGGCGGCCTCACACCGAAAGCCATGTTTTGCGTGTAGGTGGAGCAGGTGGCGTGGTTGTCGCCGCAGATGCCGCAGATGCGACTGGTAATGAAGTGGGCGTCGCGCGGGTCCTTGCCCTTCATGAAGATACTGTAGCCGCGAAAGATAGAAGAGGTGCTGTAACACTCAGCGACCTCTCTGTTGGCGAAGTCAATCTTCGTGTAAATGCCTAGACTCCCTACGATGCGCGTGATCGGATCCCAATTCATGTCCACCAGCGTACGCGGCTTAGTCGGCGTTTTCGTGACGGTTGTGGTTGTACTACTCATGACGCTCGCTCCTTTGTCTGCAAGTAGGCTTGCGGCTGATAACCGGTGGTTAATTCGGGACGATTGTGCCGCCACTTCGGTTCCTTGTTGACCGTTGCGTTGGTCATACTGCGCAGCTTGCGAATAGCTACACCGTAAATGCCTATGGCCGATGCAGAAATCTTGGCGCCCGGCGGCTCATCCATGAAGGGCATAAACTTGTCCGGGAAGCCCGGCATTGTGCAGCCGATGCAGATGCCGCCAACGTTCGGACAGCCGCCAATGCCGGCCATCCAACCACGCTTCGGCACGTTACAGTTGACCACCGGTCCCCAGCAACCAAGCTTCACAATGCACTTGGGCGAGCCGTACTCAGTAGCAAAGTCTCCCTGCTCGTAATAACTACCGCGGTCGCATCCTTCGTGCACAGTTTTGCCGAAGAGCCATGTGGGACGCCCTGCGTCATCGAGTGGAATCATCGGTGCCAGGCCAGCTGAAAGGTAGAGCAGATACAACACCGTCTCCATGAAGTTGTCCGGCTGTACTGGGCAACCCGGGACGTTAACAATCGGGATGCCTGCCGACGATTTCCAATCCCAACCAAGATAGTCGGCCAAGCCCATGCACCCAGTCGGATTGCCCTCCATGGCGTGGATGCCGCCGTACGTGGCGCAGGTTCCAATCGCTACGACCGCCAGCGCTTTGGGAGCCAAACGATCGATCCACTCGTTGGTAGTAATCGGCTGGCCCGTCATGGCATCCTGCCCCATCGCCGCCCAGTAGCCTTCGCCACTGAGATTCTCATTCGGGATGGAACCCTCCACAACTAGGACAAAAGGATCGATCAAACCCTGTTCAGCCTGATAAAAATATTTCATGAAGTCGTCACCGACTTCATACGCAAGTACAGGATTGTGCAAATGAACCTTCGGGAGTCCGGGGATCGCCCCCATTACCACGTCTTCGATGCTGGGCTGCGTCGCCGCAGTGATCGAAACCGTGTCACCGTCACAACCCAGTCCAGCTGTGATCCACACAATGTGAACATCTTTGACCGCCGGTGGCCGCTGCGTGATACGACCATGCGGGGCAGTTTCCGCCGCCATAGGTTTCATCTCCTTTATTAGTCGCGATTGATAGCGCTGGGCCTGAAGCCAAATGTCGCGGCTCGCGCATCGTTACAACCTGAGTCGCCATTACGAGAGCCGATTCCTACAGGTCCAGTAAGTCGGAAGTCTGATCCATCTGCCTAGCGAGCCTAGTCTATGGCTTACGTCGACGAAGTGAATGGAAATTACTAAACTGATTTATCCAAATGACGTAGATTCCGGCAACCAGGCACGCAAATCCAGTCCGTATTAGAGGGGTATCTATAGAGAGCAACCCCACCCTGTTTAGGGAGGCGGCCATTATGTGCGGCATGGCACACAGTGTCTATTCGTAGATCTACGTATTTAATTTAACGAAGGTACGTATTATTACCGGACTTGAGCCCTGGCAGCACCTTACTAATCGTCGATAGAGATAATTCCGCGGCGCAGAGCGAATCGTATAAGGTCGGCCTGCGTGTGGAGGTCGAGTTTGTGCATGAGGTTTGAACGGTGAGTTTCCGCCGTTCGGCTACTTATCCCCAAACGTCCCGCTATTTCGGCGCTCGTGCGCCCCTCGGCGGCAAGATGCAGAACTTCTTTTTCCCGAATTGTAAGCGTTTCGTAACGATCCAGGGTCGTGGCTTTTGCCCTTTGCTGATAAACCTCGATGGCACGATCGGATAGCGGCGGACTTAAATAGCGGCGACCGGCCGCAGCTTCACGAACCGCATGCACCAGGTCGTCCGAACTCGAATCCTTAAGTACGTATGCAGATGCACCGCTGCCAAGAGCCTCAAGCACGTACGCCTCGTTTGAGTACATCGAAAGAATAACGACTTGCGTATGCGGGGAACACTTCTTGACTTGGGGGGTCACATCGAGGCCGTTCAGCCCCGGCATCATCAGGTCAAGTACCAGGATCCGCGGACTCAATAGCTCCACTCGCCTAATCGCTTGTAATCCATCCCCGGCCTCGCCCACCACCCGAAAGTCCGGCTCGGCTTCCAGTAGTGCTTTCAGGCCCTGGCGGACGACCTTATGATCATCGGCAAGCACAATTGTGGTTCTGCCCGGCTCTGTCATTCGCTCATGCACCTATAGATCACTTTTTGACATCCGAATACGTCATAGATGAGCATGGAGCCTCCTGCACCAGGCGATAAGCCGCGGTTTCGACCCAGTGAGAATCTTCTTTTTGGCGTGCTGGCGCCGACCAAGCTGGTTTCTTGTTGAGTGGTAAAAATTCGTGAGGCGCGAATGTGTTACCGTAGGCCATCACATCATGCGAAGAAAATAAGGAGCCCGGCGGTTGATCACAAGACGGCATAAACTTGTCTCGCCATTTTCGAATGAACGGGCATCAAGTCTTTCACCTTATCACCCAACGCTAGCTCTCCGGTACCATTACTTCGGAGGCATTTCTACCTAGACCTCCCCCTGGTACGCTTTCTTAGTAAGTCGTGTGTCGACGACATTAGGCTTGATCCTTCAGACCGTCAAGCATTGAACCGACCCTGCTTCTCTGAGTAATTCGTTTTGGGTGGGCTGCGAAAAAAAGGTTAGCCTGAGTTTAAAGCGGGACATGAAAGGTGAGAGTTGTTGCAGAAGGTTGGCCCCCGCCACCACATCTAATCGGCGCCGGCGGAAACGAATCCCCCTGTGGGCGGAGTCCGCGGAGCAATCAACGCGTCAATGCCCAGCGCTCGTCCCCCTCGAAAGATAAAGAAGAAGCCGTTGAGCAAAATCAGAAAGAAGTAGGTCCAGGGCCACTCGTGAGGTCGATTATAAAGACCAAGCCAGAGATTTATGGCCATCAACGTGCCCAGCAGTCCGCCTAGACGTGTGAACAAGCCGAGCAGCAGCGACACTGCGATGAGAGTCTCCCCAGCCCACACCTGGAACGCAAAAAGCTTGAAGTTGGGCAGCATCAGATCGTTTACGAGCGAAGCATGGGATTTGAAAGCGGCGTACTTGACTATCTCTCCCATCCAGTAGCCCAGGCCGCCACTGCCATCCGGATTGTCGGTGAAGGTGGGGGGCATCTTCCAGAGCATCTGCTGGTACCACATGCCGCCAACGAAGAAGCGGGCCAGCCACATGTAAACGTTCTGAATATTTCGTTGCTCGGAATCTCGCACGAGCGCGAATACCGCGATGACTACGCTCGCAATCAAGAGGAAGATCAACACGTAGATTGGAAACCGGCCGTGCAGCGTACTTTTCTGAAAGAACGCGAAGAGATCTTGGAACGGATTTGACATGTTTAACCCCGCACTCTGATTTTTATTTTATTGGTCAGTTAAGCCAATTTTTGCAACTCGTCGAGAATGGTGCTCATCTTGACCCGGAAGAAGTAATTCTGTCGCACTTCAACGAAGCGCACGATCTGGGTCCGGTCAATGATGTAGATTGATGGATGAGGAATTCCACGCTTGTAAGGCGTCCAATCGTTCTTAACGCCATACTGGAGTATCACCTCTCCTTTTTCATCCGACAGCATGGGGAAAGGCGTTTCTGTCTTCGTCTTGTATTTCAGCAGTGAAGCGAGCGAGTCGGTCGAAACTGTTAGCACTTCGGCGTCAAGTTGCTTGATCTGATTGTAAACATGGCGCACCTTACCAAGGTGGAGCAGGCATAACGGTCACCACATGCCCCGATAAAAAAGCAGCACGATATTCTGCTTGCCAGCAAAGTCCGCCGGGCCTAACAACTGTCCGGAAGCCGCTTCCACCAGGGTAAAGCCAAGCGCCTTATCACCCGGCTCGAGGATTCCCGTTCCCATCACTCAACCTCCGTTCCGCTAAACTATTAGAATGTCTGCACTCTAAAACATTCTCCGCTACGCTTACTCCGCCAGCAGAGTATCGAGACGCTTCACGTAATCAGCCGGCAATTCGTTACCTGTGTAGCGCACGGTACCCTGACGATCTAAAAAGATCACGGTCGGCGTGCCGGTAACTTTATAAAGCTTTGCCACGCTGGCGTCGGCATCGCGGGCCACTGAGTACTGAATGCCAAAATCATTGATGCCCACTCTTGTGCGTGCTTCGCTGTCCTGAATGTTAATGCCCAGCACCCGCACGCCCTTTGATTCATAACCAGCGGCCAACTCATTGAAATGAGGCGCCTCCTCTTTGCACACCGGGCACCAGGCCGTCCAGAAGATAAGCACTGCCGGATGACCACGCAAGGTCGCTTACTGAAACAGGTGAGCCGTCGATCTTCGTCAACTTAAAGTCTGGCGCAACTTCGCCGACGTTAGCCGCCATTAGCTTCCGAGTGTTGGCCGGAGCCAATTGTGGTCTGGGCCGACTGGTTTGTCGATTGGAATGACGGGGTAAACGCACGGCGTGAAACTGATCAGGAGCCCGGCAATGAAAGCAGCCGGATAGGCCAGCAGCGAACTCGCCGACAGATACTGTTGGAGGTTAGACATGATTTCAATTCGGCTCAAAAAGAAAAGGAGCGCGCCTTAGTCGCGTCTGCGAGATGCATGCGACCTCCCCATCAGCGCGCTCCCTCTGTGCGCCGAACCGCCCCAGATCCGACGCTGTTCACGAAGCGCTAGCCGCCCTTCTTCATAGACATCGAACTCGCTTTAGCAACCGCGTCGTCAAAAGCGCGGACATATGCGTCGCGGTCATAATTGTGAGTCGTCTTGAAAAGAATCTTGTTCTTCTTTCCGAGCACGATCACTGTCGATGTATTCTTTTTGTTCGCCGCGAAGAGTTTGCCGATCCCCAGTTTACTTGCCGTTTTGGCTGACTCAGCCGCCTTCTCATCAGTGGTAACGTCGAGCATGACAAAGTTGAGTCGATCCTTGTATTGGCTCATCAACTCCATCATTGTAGGCTCGAGCTTCTGACATGC
>JBGTLM010000229.1:0-9404 GCA_041744135.1 Pyrinomonadaceae bacterium | reverse complement strand
GTCTTGGAAGCCTTCACTTCCATGTCGCGCAGCGGAATGGTGGCAGCAAAACCAACGGCGGTCGTGCTGATGGGGGTCGGCGCCACATTTTCCTGCGCTCTCATGCGCGTAAGCACGCTGGAATTCTTCTTGTCAGCGCTCTTACTCTTACCGGCTTTTTCCTTCTTCGAATTGCCACGCGCTTCGCCTCCGACTCGCTCGGGGCCGCTCGGCCCGGAAGGTCGCTGAGTTACGGCGGTCTTCGAAGAAGTCTTCTTAGTGCGCTTAGCTTGCGATATTGGCATAAGCATGATCATTGGCAGTAGTAAGGCTACTGCTAGGATCGTAATCGTTCTCACATGTTTCTTCATTCTTGTCCTCCAGGTGAAATAAAAGGGGCCCCTTGAGTAATTAGGAGGTCAGCTTCGCAGCCGCACATTGGGCAAAGCCAGACGCCGCAGCGAGCGCCATTGCGCATGCTTATCGAGTGTGAATCCGCCTTGATCGTATTACTGGTAAAACAGCCGCTCACTGGGCGCAGCTAGCGCGCCAAGGAGTGGAACTTAAGTGGTCGAGAATGTCTCAATTAGAGAAAATGAGTACTAAAAACCGAGAACTTGAAGATTTAGAAGACAGATTGACGGCAGGATGACTTACAAGTGTTGTGCCATTACGCAAAGTCGAGAACCTGGTATAGCAGGTGCTGATTCCTTCAAGTTTCTGTCACAAGATTGTCAGTCTCCCGGCGATGGGGCTAAAGTCGTCCCGATCTGAGATTGCGATTCTAGACTCCAGACTCCCGCGCATAAGAGATCGTTGAAAACTCTTCCTGTTGCTCTGGTTGCCTGAAGCAGAACCGTAATTTCTTGCGGTTTGAGCAAATTTAATTCGACCGAAGCGACCTACGAAATTTTTGTTACGTCATTTCGTGGATCGTTTTCTTAAAGCTATTGTTGGTTAGGTCAAGGCCGGGCCGCTCAAATTACGACATTGCGAGGTGCTTCCCTCAGGTGGTCGATAGCTGACCGTAGTAAATTCTCGTGTCGTATTCAAACGCTATGGTCCCGCGCTGCTGATGTTCCTCGAAAACTTCACTGAGGGACGCGATCATCGGTTCGAAACTTGGATGGTCGGGCTCAGGTGTATATGAAGAGGAGAGCACGCGGCCCATCAGACTGTCGAAGTTAAAGGTTTGAATATTTTCGAATGATTTCCTCCGGAACTCTTGCGGAGCAAAAAAATCAGTAATCTGTTCGGTCACGTTCTCATGTCGGACTTTCTGGTAGTCGGTCCCGTATTGCAGCAGTAGTTGCTCATAGGCGCGCAAGAAGGGAGTCGAGTCCAGACGGCGTTCGTTCCAAATGAGAGCGATCCACCCTTTCGTCTTAAGAATTCGAGCAAACTCCACCCGAGCCCGCGTTCGGTCAAACCAGTGAAAAGCCTGAGCAGCCGTAACGATATCGATACTGCGTGAGTCGAGCGTTGTTGCTTCGGCCGTTCCACGAATGCTCTTAAATTGCTGGTAGTTTCTCAGAAGATCCTCAGCTGAGCTCCTCATCGGGGCGTTCGGTTCCACACCAAATACCGTGTTGCCGTTGCTGAGAAACATCTCGGAGAGTATTCCGGTGCCCGATCCCACGTCGGCGACAAGTGAAGCCTCGGTCAATCCGCAGTCGGCTTTAAGCAGGTCCATGATGAGGCGCGGATAAGTGGGCCGAAACTTCGCATAGTTCTCGACTCGGGTAGTGAAGCGATTGATCGAATCTACCATCGTATCTCGCGGAAAGAATTGCGGGTTGCGGATTGAAGGCAACCCAAAATCGCCGTCGTCCCAGTTTGAATGCTAAATTTGCAATTTGCAATTTGCAATTTGCAGGCGTTAGTCACGCGGGATGAACGACGTCTGCGGTGCTTGATTTTCTGGTGGGTAGAACTTGATAAACAAACGATGTCCAAGCAGCAGCAAGAGAATGAAACCGAATGTTAACGGCAAACGCTTGTCTGACTTCACCAGCATCCAGTAGTGAATAACTCCACCGGCACCGGCAAGATAAACCAGTTTGTGGAGCATCGCCCAGCGTTTGCCACCCAGTCGTTTGATCATCTTGTTGGTGGAGGTGATGGCCAGGGGCACCATCAGGAAGAAAGCAGTCATGCCTATTGCAATGAAGGGCCGTTGGGCGACGTCTCCGGCTATGCTGCTCAGGTTGAAGAATCGATCGAACCAGAGATAGGTAATCAGGTGAAGGGTGCCGTAGAAAAAGGCGTAAAGACCGATCATCCGGCGAAACTTTACGATCCAGTTTAGTCCCGTAACCTTTCGCACCGGCGTTAACGCCAGGGTAATCATCAGAAATAATAAAGTGAGCATGCCCGTGGTGCGGGTAACAAACTCGAGCGGGTTAGCGCCCACTTGTTTCCGGTAGACATCCCACAAGAGCAGGACGAGCGGCACCAGTCCATTGATAAAGAGAAGGAGTTTGGAAAATCGAGTATCTTTCATTCGTGCTAGGTCGCTCTTACTAGGTCGCTCTTAGAAGAACCGCTTTAAGTCCATTCCTGAATATAAGTGCGCAACCTGATCAGCATAGCCATTGAACATCAGCGTCTCTCGCATTCTGAATTCTCCAATGCGACGCTCCCTTGCCTGGCTCCAACGCGGATGAGGCACATTCGGATTGACATTCGAATAGAACCCATACTCGTTTGGGGCTTGAATGTTCCAGGTCGCGGGTGGCTCATCCGCGACCAGTTGGATCTTGACGATTGATTTAATGCTCTTGAATCCATATTTCCAAGGGACAACCAGACGGATGGGTGCTCCGTCCTGTGCCGGCAGAGTCTCACCATAGAGGCCCGTAGCGAGGATGGTCAGTGGGTGCTTTGCCTCGTCAAGCCGCAATCCTTCTACGTAAGGCCAATCAAGTACACCCGTTCGCTGATTGGGCATGCGTTTTGGATCATAGAGTGTTTGAAACGCCACGAATCTTGCTTGTTCGGTTGGTTCGACCATTTCCAGAAGCTTAGCAAGCGGGAAGCCAACCCAGGGGATAATCATGGACCAGCCTTCCACACACCGAAGGCGATAGACGCGTTCTTCGAGGGGGAAACTCAGCAGCTCGTCCAAGTCAAAGGTTCGTGGTTTGTTAACTAAGCCCTCGACGGAAACGGTCCAGGGTTTGGTTACAAACCCCTTCGATTCAGAAGCAACAGAGCCCTTGTCGGTCGAAAACTCGTAGAAGTTGTTGTAGTTGGTTATGTCTTCGAGTGGTGTGAGCTTTTCGTTAACCGTAAACCCACTACCAAAACCTTCGTCTGTAGTCGGTTTCGCAAAGTCAGCCAGCTTTTCACCCTTAGGCGTTTCGGCGGGCGGCGGATTCAGTTTGCGGTAGAGCAATCCCGTCGCAACCGTGCTTGCGGCCAGCGCCGCCCCTCGCATAAAGAACCGCCGGTTCAAATAGAGCTGCTTGTCTGTTATCTCGCTGGCTTTAATATCGTCCGGCTTCTTATTTAACATTTGCAGTTCGAGCCTTCGTGCGCGTTTCAGGTTGCCCTGGTTGTTTATTACTTACGAAGCGAAGCTGCTCCCGGTTTTGGCCGCATGGCTCTCAGTCACACCGGCTCTTAGAGATTGGGTGAAAACTCAACATGTGCGCTAAAAAATGACAGTTTCACGTAACGACGCAAAGGAGCAGACGCAAAGAAACGCCTCTGGCAAACGGGTTCATCCCTGAGCCATTTCACATCTGCGCTTTTACCCCCCTTTGCGCTTGCGTGAACCGCCTTTGTGGACGTCGACTTTCGAGCTCTAAGAGCGGTGTGACTGAGATAGTTGCGAAAAGCGACCACTACTCCAAACAATCAAAAGCTTGAGTCAGCAATTGCAACATATTAGTATCCGGAAGCTTTCCCACTCCATTCTGAAGGCCGGAAGGACTGCTCGATGGATGAAGATGTACCCCCAACACCGTACGGCCGTACGCCAGAAACTGTCGAGCCTGCGGAATCTCACTCGAAAATCCGAAGCCAGTTGGTCAGATGGGGAATTGTTCTCCTGGCCGGACTCTCGGTTCTACTCATTCCCACGCCGGAAGGAATCACACCTAGTTCCTGGCGTCTACTTGCAATTTTCGTGGCCACGATTACCGGTTCAATCGTCCGACCGGTGCCGGGCGGCGCGATTGTGCTCCTGGGAGTTTCGGCAATCGCGCTGACCGGTGTTCTACCTGTCCGCGACGCTTTATCAGGATACGCCGATCCAATTGTTTGGCTGGTACTAGCGGCCTTTTTCATGTCGCGAGGAATGATTAAGACTGGGCTGGGAAGGCGCATTGCTTTTTTGTTCATTCGAGCTATCGGAAGACATTCGCTGGGACTTGGTTACGCCCTCGTTTTTACAGACATGCTTCTGGCGATGATCATCCCGTCCACTGGTGCGCGCTCAGGCGGGATAATCTTCCCGGTAGCAAAGAGCCTTGCCGAGGCTTATGAATCCAAGCCTGGAGCCACCGCGGGTCGGCTTGGGGCCTTTCTGATGCCGCTTGTCTACCAATGTGACGTCATCATCTGTGCGATGTTCCTGACTGGTCAGGCTTCGAATGTCCTGATTGCGAAGTTTGCGCAAGAGGTCACCGGAATTGAATTGACCTATTCACAGTGGGCACTCGGAGCGGTTGTGCCCGGCGTATTGTCCTTGATCGCTGTTCCGTTGCTTCTGTACCGAATCAACCCTCCAGAGGTTAAGCATACTCCAGCTGCCGCAGAACTCGCTGCTTTAGAACTAAAGCGGATGGGAAGGATGGCTTGGGGCGAGAAGATGATGCTCATCGTTTTTGCCCTGGTAGCCGGCTTATGGATGACAACAGTCTTTCACGGAATAAACTATGCAGTTGTGGCTCTGGTTGGCATTTGCGTTTTGTTGCTGAGCGGGGTGTTGAGTTGGGAAGACGTAATTAGCGAGCGGGGTGCGTGGGACGTTTTCATCTGGTACGGCGGCTTGGTGCGCATGGCTGAGGCGCTGGGGGAAACCGGTATTACCAAGCGATTTGCAGAAACATCAGCTGGGTTTACATCGGGTTGGAAATGGTGGGCGGCGCTTGCCCTGTTATTGCTTGTCTACTTTTACGCTCATTATGGATTTGCGAGCATTACCGCCCACGCGACAGCCATGTATATTCCATTTCTGACCGTGATTCTGGCAGCTGGAGCGCCCCCTTATCTGGCTGTGCTGTCCCTCGCCTACTTTTCCAATCTTGACGCCTCATTGACGCACTATGGCACGACTCCGGCTCCAATCTACTTCGGGGCAGGTTATGTTACGCAAAGGAGATGGTGGTTGCTAGGCCTACTGGCTTCCCTCGTCAACATTCCTATTTGGGTGATCTTCGGTTTCTCTTGGTGGAAATTGTTAAGACTCTGGTAGCCGAAGCATATGTTAGCCGCGGATTAACGCGGATGATGCGAATCTGAAAAAGCGATCGCGGATCAGTGCCAAAGATGGAACTCGGGTAATAGTATTTGCTCAGGGCAGTTCCGCGTTCATCCTTGCAAATCCGCGGTTCATTCTCCTTCGCCGACGATCTTCTTTGAATCTGGAAATCTGGCGACTCTTTTTGGGTAATCTTCGGTTTCTCATGGTGGAAACTGTTAAGACTGTGGGAGACGAAAACATATATTAGCCGCGGATTAACGCGGATGAAGCGAATCTGAAAAGCGTGATCGCGGACCAGCAAGCCAAAGATGGAACTCGTGTAATCGTATTTGGTCAGGTCTGATCCGCGTTCATCCGCGCAAATCCGCGGCTCATTCTCCTTCGCCGACGATCTTCTTAGAATCTGGAAATCTGGCGACTCTTTTTGGGAAGGTAGAGGACGATATGGCAGGCTATTCAGGAACACCGCTCATCAAGAAGCTCGGGATTAAGGAAGGCTTCCGGGTTGTATTGGTAAACTCACCAAAAGGATTTCAAAAAGGGTTGGGCTCCCTACCACATAAGGCAAGGTTTGCGCCGAGTGCGACCGACTCTATCGACGTGATTTTGCTTTTTGTGAACTCTGAAGCTGAGTTGCGGAGAAAGTTTGCATTACTGGCGGTGAGTCTCGTAGCAAACGGAATGATATGGGTAGCCTGGCCGAAAAAGAGTTCAGGCGTAGCCACGGATCTTTCCTTCACTAACGTTCAACGAATCGGTTTAGATGCGGGTCTGGTTGATGTCAAAATTTGCGCAGTGAATGATATCTGGTCCGGACTAAAGTTTGTGTACCGGTTAAAAGACCGAGCCCGTCGATAATCCACACAGCGAAAAACGCCTCGAGACATTTCCACAGTTTCTGTGGAAAACCATGGTGCAAATCGAATTGTCCCTGGTTGCAAGGTTGTTCCAGATGAAGACTTATAGCACTTTGCACACACTCGCGACGTAGTCGCAAGTGCTTTGCTCTCAGAAACACTAGCTGTTTCTGCTTACTGGAAAATTGCAAGAAGGATGGGTAGTGGCTCAGTTTGAATACTTCATCGTTCATCTACCGAAGATAGCCATGATAATTTCCGCCACAGCTTGGCCGTCAAATTCATTCGTGATTTTATTTTTTTCCGCACGTCTGATCAGGAGCGCATCTGCAGTCGAATGTCAGATCGGATCTACTAATAGTGGGACCACGTGGAGGTGAGCGGAACGTGTTGCGTCAAACGGACGGCGAACGGTTTGTAGAATAAAATCAGAAATCTAATTTTGTTCGGAATTCATAAGGTGAAACAGACAAACGTTTTTCGAAACGCTCGATTGCGGTGTTGAGATCACCAAGTGCGTGATCATCTATCCTCTCGCAAGAGAGTTGTTTGCATTCCCGATCAGAGAGATACGAGTTGCAAATCAGGAGAGATTCGCATTCGCGCAACATGGACCACCTGAGCGCGAAAAATTAGTTGCAAAAATTTCATCGATGACTATAATGCGACTCCCTCGCTGGATAGGGAATGATTGCCAGAAAGAAAAGTTGAAGTCGGCACTTGGTTTTGGATGTGATGGTGGGTTACTAGCTCTTATAAATATCTCTCGCACAGTCCCCGAAATAAACCTGCTACGCAACAACTGACTCCAAGGTTAATGATGGTCAATTTCAGTGAGCTGAAGTTGCGCTGGCGATCCTAGGCGAAACGACCTGGCCCCCCGGGTTTCCTTCGCCAATCAATGACTTCACTGCCATCCGCAGAGACCGAACTGGACTCTCCCAGTCCACCGGCCGGTGGTGACGTGTTCTCTTTCAGCGAACTCGCAAGCCAGGAGTCCCAGTTTATTGGTGGAGCGCTGAAATGAAACCAGAAACAGACTGCAGTCTTGAGACGAAAGACTGCCCCCTTTGTAATCAATCGTTATCGTTGGCTGAGTTTGGGGTTTGCCGGGCACGCAAGGGCGGGCGAAACCTCTACTGCAAGAGCTGCATACGCAAGAAAGTAACAGATAGCCGGCAAGCCTTGCGGGAATATAAGTCCGCGCGCAAGCGATATGTGACCCAGCAGGATTTTGAATCCAACGACATGTCACTGGCAGACAGTGGATCGCACCCAGCCACTCAACATGTCACCAGAGTAGTCAGCAAGTTGTCACCCATCGAGCGTGTGCGCGAGGCGATTAAGAAAAATGCTCGTACTCAAAGAGAAATCGCCCTGGAGACGAAGCTCGGGAAAGATGAGATAGGCGACGCGCTGGCAAATCTCCTTTTGTGGACTCATGAAATCCGCACCGAAGTTATCGACAGCACGCGGATGTATTTCATAAATGAGTCCCCGCAAGTGGGTTTTTGGCAACCTGAGGGCGGACCGAGAATTCCGAGGCGGAAGCCTGACGTACCAAGTTCGTTTAGTGCCTTGCAGGGATTAATGCCGGGCAAGAAACCCGAAGGCGAGCCGGAGAAAATTGGCGGTTGGGTGGCAGCCTAAACCCCCTGGAGAGATGCGAGCCGGTGTTTAATCCTCAAAAGCGTCGAGAACCTCGCGAGCGTGCTCCTCCGGTTTGACCTTCTCGAATATCTTCTTGATCTCGCCCTTCTCATCGATTAGAAAAGTGGTTCGTTTGACGCCCATGTACTTCCGGCCCATAAACTTCTTCTCGCCATAAGTGCCGTAAGCGTCTGCAATGGCGTGATCGGTGTCAGCCAGCAACGTGAACGGCAACTTGTACTTGGCAGTAAACTTCTTGTGAGACGCTTCGTTATCGGGAGATACGCCCAGAATCTTGATGCCGCGCTTTCTAAACTGGGAAAATGCATCTCGGAAGGAACAAGCCTCTTTTGTGCAGCCTGGAGTGTCATCCTTCGGATAAAAATATAACACTACTTTTTGGCCGCGAAGATCCTTGAGACTCACCGCCTGGCCATCAACGTCGCTCGTCGTAAATGGAGGAGCTACGGTTCCTTCTTGAGGCATTAATCCTCTCCTGTTTTGGTTGCATAGAATACGATTGAGTCAAACATTCTAAGCCGGAGTTCGAAAGCAGGCAAGAATTGCCACACGCCCATGAAGAAGACTGCAAAAAACAAGCACTGGATGGTGAAGCAGGAACCGGAAACTTACTCCTGGGATAATTTCGTCGACGACGGAAAAACTGACTGGACCGGGGTAAGAAACTACCAGGCTCGTAATAACCTGCGCGAAATGCAGGCAGGAGATCGGGTGCTGTTCTACCACTCGGGTAAAGATAAGGCCGTGGTAGGAATCGCCGAGGTTGTAAAAGGGGCCTACCCGGATCCGACCGCAGACGATCCTCAATGGGTCGCCATTGATCTAAAGCCGGTCAAGGCCTTTCCGAAACCGGTGCCACTCCCCGCGATCCGATATGACAAGCGTCTTAGTGGACTTCCTTTGATCAGGCAATCGCAACTTTCGGTGATGCCGCTAACCAAGGACGAGTTTGACGTTCTGGTTGCCATGGGCACCGGCAAGAGTCGAACGAAGTAACGCCACGGACGCCACGGACATACACAGATCACACGAATCTGAAAAGTGTTCCTTCCGTGTCTGTGCTGTAGCAATTCTCTCGGTGCTTATCCGTGGAAATCTGTGGCTCAGTTTCTCTGATTCCTAACTGGTATAGGAGGCCTAGCAGCATGTTCAAGCAGATTGATTACACGATGGTGATTGTCTCCGATATGGCGCGGTCGGTTGAGTTTTATCGCGACAAGCTCGGAATCCCACTAAAGTTTCAGTCACCAGACTGGACCGAGTTTCTTACTGGAACGACCACACTGGCTTTGCACGGCGGTGGCATTCCCCGACAGACCACGGGCGGTTCCGCTGACAAGGACGCCGGCACCTGCTCAATAGGGTTCAATGTTGACGACGTTGACAAAACCTACGAAGAGTTAAAATCCAAGGGCATTAACTTTGTAATGCCGCCAACGCAGAGAGAAGGTGAGGGAATAAAACTC
>JBGTLM010000228.1:0-24991 GCA_041744135.1 Pyrinomonadaceae bacterium | reverse complement strand
GGAATGGCGGGCGGCGATCCGGAGAAAGTTGATCCGCGCCGCTTAATGGACGAATCGAAAACCGTAACGGGCGGCGATTTGTGGAATGTGCTGACTTCCGGCGAAGAGCGCAGGCGGCGTACAGCCGAATTGTTTTCGTGGATCAGCGAAAGCAAACTTCAAGTGCGAATCGCCAGACGCTTCCCTCTCGCTGAAGGCAAAGCGGCGCACGAATTCCTGGAAAGCCGCGCGGCTATCGGAAAAATATTGCTGATTCCCTAACCGGACGAAAGCAGCTAAAACCATAGCCATTTTATTAAAAATTGTGTTGCTGTAAACTGATGAATCAAAGTGAATATGTAGTGTCGTGATGTAATTTCTTGATAACCAGCGATCTGGGACATTATCAGGAGAATTTTCTTCATACCGGAGCTAGACCGCAAGACAAGCGGGTCGTCTTAGTTGGTGAGGCGAAAGAGTGGTGTTAATTAAAGTTGCTATCAATGGTTCACGAACTCTGGAAGAGCATCCTTCCGTTCCTGTCACTCCTCATCAACAGGCGGCGGAGTCCGCAGCGGCAGTGGTGGCAGGAGCGGGAGCGGTTCACGTCCACGTTCGTGATGCAGGAGGGAGGGAGAGCCTTTCACCGAATGACGTTGCCCGAGCGTTAGCAGTGATCCGGGCGGCCTGTCCCGGCATATCCGTTGGCGTCAGCACGGGCGCGTGGATCGTTCCTGACGTGAGCCAACGCCTTGCACTCATCAGAGCGTGGGATGTTCTGCCAGACTTTGCCTCCGTCAACATCCACGAAGAGGGAGCCACACAGGTCATCAGTCTCCTACTCGACAGGGGAGTCGGAGTAGAAGCAGGCATTTGGAACGCCCAAGCCGCAGAGACCTTGCTGAACAGCGGCCTTGCCGGCGAGTGCCTGCGAGTCCTTCTTGAGCCAGCCGAGGAAGCGGGCGATGCGAGAGCCAACTTGGAACGGATCGAGGCCGCCCTCGGTCATCTTAGTCGTCCGCGTCTGCTGCATGGTCTCGGGGCAGCAGCTTGGGACATGGTTGAGTTGGCGGCGCAGCGTAACTATGACACGCGCACCGGTTTCGAGGATACGTTGACACTCCCAGATGGGTCTCGCGCAGGGAACAATGCTGCCTTAGTTGTCGCAGCGCGGCGAATCGTAGGAGGGTTTACCAGTTAGAGTGAAACGTTTCCCAATCTCGGCATTGACAGAGCGGCCTAGCGACGCGCTGCACCTGACCGCCCGATGGCGTGTTTCTCAAGAAGCGTCGTCCCTCTCAGGTTTAATGCTCGCTCGCGGGCGGCATGTGAGCTTGAGCGTTAGGCCTTTCCATTACATCGTTAGGAGATGACAAAACTTAATGTCTGGCAACCAAGAGCAATACACTCTGGGCTACGGCCCGGCTTCGACGGCCATGATGGCGACCCGCACTGCCCAACGACACGCTGCGTTCCTTTTGCCGCACCTGAAACCGGGAATGAAAGTTCTGGACTGCGGCTGTGGCCCCGGATCGCTCACGATCGGCCTGGCCGAAATCGTATCGCCCGGAGAGGTGATTGGAACCGACCTCGAAGAGTCGCAACTAGACTTGGGCCGCACAGAATCCGCTCGGCGCGGAATCACAAACGCCCGCTTCGAGCGCGCCGATATTTACGAGCTTCCGTTTGAAGACGACTCGTTCGACGCCATTTTTATCTCAGCCGTGTTGGCGAATCTGCGCGAACCGTTGCGGGGATTAAATGAAGCTCGCCGTGTCTTGAAATCAGGCGGGGTCATCGGCGTCAAGGAGTTCGATCACGGCGGAGACCTATTTTATCCTGTAGCGCCAAATCTTGCCGAAGGCCTAGACCTCTACCACCGCCTCCGACGCCACAACGGTCATGACCCGGAGAGCGGCCGCAAGCTGCTGGGTTTGCTCCAGCAAGCAGGATTTCGTGACAGCGCCGCGACGGCGGTCTATGAGACTTTTTCGGGTCCTGAAGTCATGCCGCAAGTCGGCGGGGTCTTTGCGGTGCTCGTCAATGAGGCTTTTGCCGAGCCGTTTCAGCGCCTCGGTTGGGCTAGCCCTGAAGCCGTCCAGCGCATAGCTCAGGCTTGGCGTGAGTTTTCGCAACAACCTGGAGCGTTCTACGCTCAAGCCTGGTGCGAAGCCGTCGCGCGGAAGTAGGGCGGCGACCCATCAGGTTAACTGTGGGTGTTGTGTCATCAAGCGGAACGCGAATAGCGCGGCTTTCAACCAACAGTTGAAGGGCTGTTCGTTGCGTCCGCGCCCGCTCAATTCGGACGTTAGGCGTCACTACGCGCACTCGAATGCGACCGACACCAGGAATAAGACCGCACTTTTCATCAGGCATCCTATACGGCGGGAAGTCGCGTTGGAGGCGGCGACGGACGAACTCGCTGACAAGTTAAAAATTGACGATCGCGTTTTACGAGCGTGCAGGATGTCGGGCGCATTATGAACGAAAAAACGGCGCGTTCGCAGGTTATCGGCGGCGTAATTTACGGTCTCGGCGCGGCTCTAATGGAAGCGACCGAATACGATAAACGCTGGGCAAATCCGGTTACGCCCACATTGGCTGATTATCACGTTCCGGTAAATTTAGATGTGCCTCCGATTGACGTTTATTTTGTCGGCAAACCCGACCCGCATATTTCTCCGATTGGCGCAAGAGGACTCGGCGAAATCGGTACCACCGGCGTTGCGGCGGCAATTGCTAATGCCGTTTTCAATGCCACGGGACAACGCATCAGAGATCTGCCGATTACGCCGGATAAGTTTTTGTAAAAGAAAAAGCTGAATATGAAATATATCAGAAAGGAAATGAGCCGTGTTGAAAGCCTGGCGCACAAACCTTGGCGGGCACCGGAAGCGGAGAAAGTTCTGGTCGCCAAAGACGCGACGGAAGCGAACTCCAAATCCGCCGGCGCGGAAATGCGAAACTCGAACATAACAGATTCAAGGTTGAATAATGGTCGAAGTGGCGAAGCTAGTTGACGACAGGATGCTGATCGAGATCGAAGTAGGAGCCTTCATTGTCGGGTAAGGCGGGAAGGATTGTCCCGACGTCGCTCGCGGATTTCATTCGTGGGATGCCCAAGGTTGAACTGCACGTTCACCTGGAAGGCTCAATCCGTCCCGAAACGCTGCTGGAACTGGCGCGGCGCAATCAGATCACTCTGCCAGCGCGGACGGTGGAAGAACTCAACGAGTGGTACGCCTTCCGCGACTTCGCGCACTTCATCGAAATTTACGTTGCCATCAGTCGCTGCCTGCGCACGCCGGACGATCTGGAACTAATAGCGCGCGAGTTTCTGCGCGGGCAGGCGGTGCAGAACGTCCGCCACAGCGAAGTTACCTTCACTCCGTACACGCATTACACGCTTAACCGCATCGAATTCGCGGATCAGCTGGCTGCGATCAACCGGGCGCGCGCGTGGGGTGAAACGGAGCTCGGCGTGACGATGGGCATGGTCACGGACATCTCGCGCAACGTGCAGCCGACCGAACACAGCCTGCTCGTGGCCGAATGGGCGATCAGCGCGAAGGACAACGGCGTCGTGGCATTCGGTCTGGGCGGGCCGGAAATCGGCTACCCGCCGGAGATGTTTGAAGAGGCGTTTGCGAAAACGCGCACGGCCGGATTGCCGGCCGCGCCCCACGCCGGAGAGACCGTCGGCCCGGAAAGCATATGGGGCGCGCTCGATTCACTGCGCGCCGTCCGTCTTGGTCACGGCGTGCGCTGTCTGGAAGATGCGAAGCTGGTCGAGTACCTGCGCGAACGTCAGATTCCGCTAGAAGTCTGCCCGACCAGCAACCTCTGTTTAGGCGTGGCATCATCCATCGCCGATCATCCGCTGCCGAAGCTCCTGGCCGAAGGCTTGTACGTCACGATCAACTCTGACGACCCCCCGATGTTCAATACGACGCTGACGGACGAATATCTGAAAGTCGCGGAGATTTTCGGCTTTGAAGACCAGCTTCTAGAGGGGCTGGTAATGAACGCGTTGCGCGCGAGTTTTCTGCCAGCTGACCGCAAGGCGGAAATGGAACTACAGTTCCGCGCGGAGTTTGACAAGCTGCGCGGCGAAGAAGGCAGCCAGGTGCAGTAGATTGCACGCGACGTAATGCCATCTCACGAAAGTTCGTCTTTCTATCCTGTGCAAGCAAGCAGAGTGTTCGCCATTCCTCGCCAAGCTGAAGAAGCTGCTTAGTCCATTTCCAGATTCTGAGATGCAGGGATTTCGTTGTCATCGCACAACATTAATACCTACTTTGTCTGGGGTACGGCTCTGTAAGCCGGAGGTCAACGGTTCACAGTTGATCACGCGCGGTCGTGAACGGCCCGATGCCAGCGAAAAGGTAAGGAACGCAATGTTGTTCTAATGAAAGGTGTTTCAGACCCGAACTGATAAAAACTGGACGATGACGGATTTCGGCCAGCGACAATGATTGACGCCCTCCCGAAAAGTAGCGAGATTTACCTGGCACAGTTGCTCGGTGGAGAGCGGCCGGAGGTCAAACCGCCGGGGCTTGGTCTTCTTCTGGAGCTTAGGATACGAAGAATGATCGGAATATTTTTCGACTGGAGTTAACACTTTTCACCTCTATTCGCAAGGTATGATCCTGAAATGAAGGCGGCTGTGCGCCCTCAAGTTGATTCCACGTACAAGCTACGTGCCCGTCTTCGGATGCTTCCAGTGTTGGAATCCCTAAATGGCTCAGTGGGTGAGTTTGTGACGAAAAGCTGAGGGTAGGCAATGTCTGACCAGACAACTTGATTGGTTAGAATGACAGCAATCATTCTGAACGGAACCTCAAATTGACCTTTTCATCTTGAACTATTTAGACTCCTCGGGCTTCTCAAGATCCTGTTCGACATTCATTTTATTCGGATTGTTTAGCAAATTCGCGTTCCAGGCGTCTGGTGGCTCTGTGGCATAGGGGGTGATACAGCTCAGGCGCGCGCCTATTTAGTGCACGCGCTTTTAACGGCAAGGAGAACGACATGCGAATCATCTGCGACCACTGCAGCCGGCCCATATCTGGAATAGTCAAGAGAGAGGCTGGAAATTTCAACCTCCATCCTGACTGCCTGACTCAACTCAGTAAACAAGCAGAGCATGAATCAACTGCGGTCTCATGGCGAAGCCAGATGTCTTCAATCGGCGCCTTGGTGCTGGAAGGGAACCGTAACGGGAGTTCCAAGCGAGATGGAATAAGCCCGACGATCATTCCTTCATGTTTGCCATCAGGATTCATCTCTCCGCGCTCACGCTAACGTTTGTCTTCGAGGTTATTACGAGAGGCATCGGCGTCTGGAGGCTACCGTCGTCATGTGTCCTTGCTGTACATGACTCTTGACATTAGCAGTAGCTACCGGCTTTAAGTTCGAAAATGTGGAAATTCAACAGATGACTGCCTCCGCAATCAACATGATATTGAGCTTTGTTTTGGCTCTTGTGGTTCACGAGCTGGGGCACTTGCTGGCAGCCCGCCTCTGTAAAATCTCTGTAACCGAGGCCGGCCTGGGTTGGGGCCCGAAGCTTCTTAATGTTCGAGTTCACGGCATTGATTACCATCTTCGGCTACTGCCCTTAGGCGCCTACGTCAGGCTAGACATGGCCGGTTTGCAGAAACGCCCTCTAGTCCAGCAGGTCATCGTACTGCTGGCGGGTATCGCCGTGAATGTCATCCTCGGCGCGATCGCTTGGGGAACGTTCTTTGGTACTCTAAATCTGGTCCTCGCAATCGGGAATCTTCTTCCCTTATACCAACAGGACGGTTGGAAAATCGGCATGGTAATCTTTCGCCGTGCATTCAAACGGACCAGTCTTCTTGTAGAATGGTCCTTCACGATCTCGGGAGGTCTAATGGGTCTAGTCTTGCTTATATCTACGGGAAAGCTACTTTCATAGCACGCGGCAACGTCGCTCGGGCGCTGCTGGATACCATTAACACCGCAGGCGCTGTCATCTCAGCTTGAATTTCTTTTGCCCACCCAGCCCCGCAGTGAGCAGTCTTTTTTTCAGTTTGCTAGGAAATTTTGGCTCCGCAGGTAGGACTCAGAGCCCGTGCAAATTATCGCGGCTTTTAGCGAACTTCCTTAATTTTGCTAAGAGACTCGCACATTCCGGTTTTACACTGTTTCCACTCTCTCCACTTTCAGCACTCAGTTGCGCCTTAGTTGTGACAGGCATTCATGGCGCCTTTTAGACAATAGTGGATTACGGCAATTGAGCCCTGATGCGAAAAAAATATTCACGTCCAATTAGCGAATATCAGATCAGCGTCTCAACCGTCGTTCTGGTAGCCGTCTCGGCAATGACCCAATAAAGATTGGATTCATGATGTCCCTCCGTCTCGCGCCACGATTCCGCCCGCGTCCGGAGAGTCCATTTCGTAGTGCGCCGCGTCCTCGGATGCGAACAGCATTTTGAGGAACGGCGGCGCAATGAGCGTCGTTGCGACCGCCATGAACAGCACGACACCGTATATCTGCGCGTTAATGACCGCAAGGCTCAACCCGATTTGCGCGACGATGATGCCGACCTCGCCGCGCGGCACCATACCCATCCCGACTTGCGTCGCGCGTCTGATTCCAAGCGTCCACGCGCCGATGCCGCAGCCAATCAGCTTTGTGGCGACGGCGACGAGCGTGACGACCACGGCGAGCGCGATGACTGACGGCTCGCGGAAGACATCGAGTCGCAGTTGCATGCCGATGTTAACGAGGAAGAACGGCACGAGGAACTCCGTCACTCCGGCAGTCAGCTTGTGCAACGTCTGATCGCCTTCGGTCGCTTCGGCCAGAGCCATGCCCGCGAGGAATGCGCCGATGATGGCCGCGACGCCAATGAACGAGGCAGCCACAGACAAGCCCAAACAGAGCGCCAGCCCGAACGCGAAGAGAGATTCGCTGAAGCGTAGATTATGAATGCGCGGCGCCAGGCGCGTAACGGCAGGAGCGGCGACGAATACCACAAACACCGTGAAGCCGATGGCGAGCGCGGCGGTGGTGCCGATCTCCGCGTAGTTGATCGCACCTGCCGCCATGCTTGATACGGTGGCGAGGATTAACAGTCCGAGAATGTCGTCAATGACCGCTGCGCCGAGGATGATGCGGCTCGTCGGCGTGTCAAGTAACCCCATCGCGGAAAGCACGCGCGCCGTGATGCCGACGGAAGTGGCGACCATCGCCGTCCCCATGAACATCGCCTCGACGCTGGTGCTGCCCCACGCCGTCATCAACAACCAGCCGCCAAGAAACGGCGCAACGACGCCGAGAACGGCGACCACCGCCGCGCGACGGCCTACGCGGAAGATGGCCGCGGGCTTCGTCTCCAGACCAACAGTAAAAAGGAGAAAGATGACGCCGATCTCGGCCAGCGTGTTTGTGATCTCCGAAGGCTCGACCCAGTTCAACATGCTCGGCCCGATGATGATGCCCGCAAGGATTTCACCGACCACCGCCGGTTGCCGCAGCCGCTCGAACACCTCGGCCATTAACTTGGCCGCGACGAACAGCACGAACAGAGTCAAAAGAACCTCTGTGCCGTGGCCCGTGCTCGCCGCGAGGAATGTGTGCATCGCTTACCCTTCGTCACTGTTCCGAGCGCCTGATGCAATTAGGACGTTATCGGAATCGCTCAAAGAGTCTTCTCGAATTGTACCCGGAATCAGCGGGAGGCAAACGGTAAAGGTTGTTCCCCGATCTTGACCCTGACTTTCTGCCCGGATCGAACCTCCATGCGCCTCTGTCAAATGACGGGCAATCGCTAAACCAAGTCCTAATCCCCCACCAGGCGCCCTCGAGGCTGTTTCGTCAGCCTGGCGAAATCGGTCAAAGACATATGGCAAGAAATCGGGAGCGATGCCATGTCCAGTATCGCTCACGGCGATTCGCGCTTCAGAATCGATTCGGTCCAGTCGGACTTCGATGCGTCCGCCATGCGGCGTGAACTTTATAGCGTTCGAGAGAAGGTTCAATAACACTTGTCGCAAGCGGTCCGCATCACCCATGGCAGGCCCCACATCATGGTCAAACTCAGTGTGGAGCCGCACTCCCTTTTGGTTCGCCGCTAATCTCACCACTTCAACGGCGGACTCGATGACGGGGACGAGTCTGATCCTGCTGGCTTCTACACGAAGCGTGCCTGCCACGAAGCGGGAGATATCCAGGAGATCCTCGACGAGCTGCGTTTGCAATTGAGCGTTGCGCTCGATGGCCTTAAGCGCACGAGCGGCCGTCGCATCGTCAGGAGGTTTCTCAGCGCGCAGTATACGGGTCCATCCCAATATCGCGGTTAAGGGCGTGCGCAGTTCATGTGTCACCATCGCAAGAAATGTGTCTTTCGCCCGGTTGGCAGTTTCGGCTTCGACGCGCGCCGCACGCTCGCTCACGAGCAGGCGGTCGCGTTCCTTTATGGCACGCTTGCGCGCGTGGTCAATCCAACTAATGAACAATGCGACAAGCACGAACACACTCGTGCGCGTGAAATTGTCGATACTCCATTCGAGCCCATAGAGCTGACTAACAAAAAAGTAGTCAATCGCCACCGCAGACAAAAGCGTCGCCAACAGACTCGGTCCTACTCCTCCCAACCACGCGCTGATCATTACGGCAGCCAGGAAGAGCGGGGTGGTGTGCGGGTCCGTCCACGACCGCAAGAAAACGGTGGAAACCAGGGCCGCCGCAACAGCCACGACAGCCGTAACGTAGCGCGGCAAGGCTGCAGACAAATGCGAACGTAGCACCGGCGACATCCTCCCGTTCACTTGGGCAGACGGATCAACTTATCTTGGTTACCATGAAGCGGTAGCCGCATCCCTTGCAAACATATGTGTCACCATGTCGGAGACCTGCCACGAGCCACGCCCGTGCGCAACCAACACACCGCACCGTGAGACGATGCAACTGTTTACGCAAATTCGACAAATTACCGCTTTTCATTTTTCAAGTTCTCTCAGACGCCCCGCGCGCGGGTGCCCGGAGGAGAGATGCGTATCTTCTCGGAGACGCTTTCTCATTCTTCACAGCGCTAATACAAAACCGCTCTTTTAACGAAGCTGTCTCTCACCCGCGTGGATGCCATTCGTGCAACGTCAGCCGTAAAAGTGGCGGTTGGTGATCTGTTCCAAGCGGTCAGAGTCAATCGGCATAGTGATGAACGCATGACACCCGACGTCCGAGGCACCGGCTCGTGCGTCCGCCGTATCGTGAGCGGTGATCGCCACGACCGGCACATCATGCAGTTCCTCGTGTTCGCGCAAAAGGCAGGTGACCTCGGCGCCGTCAAGCACCGGGGAGATCCAGATCCATGGGATCAGATTGGCGCGCTCGCGCAGTTCGACCGCGACCGCTTCCCAGCCATCTTTCGCTTCGACAACCTGAAAGTTGCGCATCTTGAGCCACTCGCCCATCAATAATAGTAACGGCGCCCGGAATTCATGTTCAGGCGGCCACATCCACGGCTTTAACCTCGAGTACCCGTCAGCTTCGTTCTTCGGTGAAAGGATTAACCATCACCGTGAGCCTCGTCAACCTCATCCCAGAAGTGCTCCAGAAGACTCTCTTCCTAAGCATGCTGGGTGAAGAACAGCCCGGCGCGCCATCCTCTCTGAGATCCTGATCATCGCTGCTCACCTCAAGAAGCTTTTTCGCGATTGTCATCCTTACCGAAGGTCGTAAGCTCGCGAAGCGACTTGCAATAACCTTGATCGGATCCGTTGAATTGCTCATGACCATGACTGTGGGACAGTCATTGTTCTTATTCATCATTTCCATCACTGATGTACCTTCTCCAAGACTCACACTGGATACAAGTTCGTCGCTCTTGACAAGTTTTCTTAGGAGTGAGGCCGTCTCTGCTCAGAGACGGCCCCTTTGCCAGCGCGGTGTTTTCCGCTATCGTCGACAGCTTATGCCGCCGGTGGTTCGCGCTACCTAGTGATCGTTCCGATGATCGCGCCGGTCGGTGCGGGCGACTCATCTGCATTCTCAACGGTGACGAAAAGACCAAAATCTCTCATCGCCGTTTCTCCAGCGACCTCCGCTTCGTTGCGCAGTCCCCCGTTTACGATCTGCCCCAGGCGGACATAGTTGTTGTCGGGTGAGACCGTCCACGCCACCAGGCGGGTGTTGAGCGGAACGGTCTTCAGTTCATGAAACCGCATCTTGAGCTGCGTTACGCCGCTCGGCAGCGGTTTGATGAAGGCGTTCGCGTGCGCGCCTCTCAGTTCACCTGAGAAGTCAACCTTGATTTTCGTGTGCTTATCCACCCGGAACGATGGGATGCCAAGCATCGGCACGTTATAAACGGACGTTGCGCCGGTGGTCGCGATTGCCGACAGCTTGTCGCCTATCGGCATACCGTCTTTCGGACCGCTGTATGAAACAGGCACGACGGCGAAGCCCTGTGGCACGACGCTCCTAAACGCCACCGTGGTGTTTGGTCCGATGGCCGTCAGATTGGCTTCGGGCGAAAGCACGAGCATGAATCTGTCGAGCGGCGTGGTAAAGCTGTGCGCGGCAACGCCGTTGTTTACTGTGACCGGGCCAAGCAGGGTTACCTTATTCCACGGATCGACTGCGTAGAGATTGAGGCCGTTGACGTCGGTCAGGCCTGAAAGGTTCAGGTTGATAGCCGTCTGACCGCCCATTCTTATAACTTTGGCAGTGCCTTGAGCACTTGTGGTCACATTGCTCGGGTTCAGATTGATGATGACCTCTTTATCCGCTGGGTACTCGATCACCGTCCACGAGCCGTCCGCGTGCTGCACAGACTTAGTGGTTTGCGTTGTGACGATAGTCTTTGTTTGCGAGTCCTGCGCGAGCGCCGAACCGCCAATACCAAGAGTGAGCGCGAGCCCACCCACCATACTAAAAAGTCGTTTACTCATTTATCTTATCCTCCATTGAATGTGTTGAATGGCCATAGGGGCGAAGACGATTCGGGGACAGACTCTTTGGCCCACCGCTCTCGTCAGAAAGAGATTGCATGAAGTGCTGATGTTTTCTTTCATGGGAGCGAGGCTAACATTGCGCGTGGCGCGCGCATACAGTGGTAACACGTAGGCTTCATACGTGTTTACGCTTAATACCGGAAACGGAGTCGCTGCTATACTTAGTAGCTTGTAAGCTTCGTCTAGATTCGTCAGGAGGTAAACGGTGGGCATTCGCGGGCGATTGCTGGCGCTGGCAGTGGGCGCGGCGTTTCCGCTTGTGCTGATCGGTTTAATTGACCTGCGCAAGGTATGGACGACGAGCCGCGAGCAGCTTAATGAAACGGTGGAGCAACAAGCGGAGTTTGCGGCGCTCGCCTTCGAGCGTTGGGTGGATGCCCAGCAGCAACCGCTCATCACCATTGCCGCTACTGCCGCCGCGGAAGCTCAGTTGCGCTCGCCTGAATTGCAGGAGAGTCTGCGCCTCGCCATACTGCCGCGTCCGCACTGGATCGACGTGAGGGTTCTCGACGCTTCGGGAGCGACGATTGTCACTCAACCGTCGAACGCGGAGTCGTTGCCTGGCGCGCTCATTGAAGGATTGTTGAGCGAGATTCAGACCAGTAGGCTTTCGGCGGTGGAGACGGACTGGACGAGCGGCGTCGAGCAGCGCGCGCTCGCCGTTGCCGTCCCAATCGAGGGTGGCGGAGCAGTCGTCGCGCGCGTCGGTGCGCAGGGGCTGGATGATCTTTTTCGTGACATCAGATTACCCTCTAGCGCCCTGCTCACCATCCTCGACCCGCAGGCGCGCGTTGTTTATCGCAGCCGCTCGATGGAAACTTACCTCGGCGAGGATGTCAGCAACTCCACGCTGCTCGCGGCACTGGCTCAGGAGCGCGCTGCCACCATCGAAGTGGCAAGTCCGATTGACGGAACACAGCGCGTCTATGGACTAGGACGAGCCGGTGCGACCGGTTACATCACGATGGTCGGCGTGCCCAGCACGTCGTTGCATGAACCGGCGCGGCGGCAGCTCGCCCGTTACTTGTTGCTCAGTGTGCTGGCGCTCCTGTGCGCAACGGGAGCGGCACTCTTCATCGCGCGCGGCGTGGCTCGACCGCTCCGTCGCCTGCGAGGAGCTGCGCAGAGATTCGGCGCCGGAAACCTGAGCACACGCGCGGAAGAAAAAGGCGGTGGTGACGAAATCACCCAACTAGGCGTGACCTTCAACACGATGGCGGCGCAAATCAAAGAGCGTGAGACGCGACTCACCGAGCTTGACCGGCTGAAATCGGAGTTCGTCAGCGGCGTTTCGCACGAATTGCGCACGCCGTTGACGACCATCAAGATGCTGACGCACCTCTTGTTAAATGATGGACACGTGACTCCGTCGCAGCGCCAGAACCTGGAGACCATTGCCGTGCAGTGCGACCGGCAGATTGATCTTGTGCTTAACCTGCTCGACCTGTCGCGCATTGAATCGGGTGCATTGAATCTTGAGCCGGAAGAGGTAGACACAAGGGAAGTTGTTCGCTCGTGCCTCCGGATCGAGCGCCCCGCCGCCGAGTTGCGCGGCCACAATATTCAAGCGAACCTTCCTTTGGAGTTGCCGTCCGTGCTCGCCGACCGCAGGGCCTTGCGCCGCGTCCTGTGCAGTCTCGTGGAGAACGCGATCAAATACACGCCCGCCGGCGGACGGATCACACTCGGAGCACGCGCGACGGACGATAGGATAGCGATCAGCGTCACGGACACCGGGCGCGGGATCGCGCCGCAAGACATCCCGCACGTCTTTGAGAAGTTTTATCGTGGAAACCTATATGAAGCTACTGATGGCAGTCACTCGCCGAAAGATGCGCAACCAGGAGGCGCGCCTGACACAGAGGTACCCGGCATTGGTCTTGGTTTGTATTTGGCGCAGAACATAATCGCGGAGCTCGGCGGTCAAATCAGTGTGGAGAGCGTCGGCCGTGGCAGCACATTCACCGTGCACCTGCCGCCGTATGGTGCCGAAGGTAATATCGAGAATGAAATAGACGGACAGGCGGAACATGGCTCGAAGGTTGCTCATAGTTGATGACGATCCGGCTTTGCTGAACGCGGTGGCGGATTGTTTGCGCGCGGAAGGCTACGAGGTTACGACTGCGCGCAGTGGCTCGGAAGCACTCACGCGACTGGCCGCGTTGGTTCCGGACCTTGTGATCAGCGACATCCGCATGCCCCGGATGGATGGTTACACGCTGGCGCGCAATATTCGCAATGCGCCGCGCAGCGCGCTCATCCCGATCGTTTTCCTCACGGCTAGGGATCAAAAAGCTGACCGCATCGATGGATTTCGTGCCGGAGTAGACGCATATCTCGTTAAGCCGTTTGAGCCGGATGAACTGTTGACCGTCATCGCCAGCATCCTCAACCGCGTTGAGCGCACGCACGCCGAAATTGCCCGGCTCACCGGCGCCGCTCCGACTAACGATCGGCCTGCGCTTCAGGATGAGGAACTGACTGACGCCGAGTGGCGCATCGCTAAGGCAGTCGCAGAAGGTCTAAGTAACAAGGAGATCGCCGCCGAACACGGCATCAGCATCAGAACCGTTGAAAAGCACATCAGCAACATCCTCTCGAAGAAGAATTTCGACAACCGCGTCGCAATCGCGCGTCTCGTCTTCGAGCGCAAACCTTCCGACTAATGCTCACCTGACACTGTTCCGCTCGTTCCTCATGTAACTCGCACCCTGAAGATCAATCAGTGGAATCACGTATGTTCCATACGTGTTCATACGATTGTACGCCTTACCCCTGATGCCTATTCTTAAACGTCGTTAGGGAACAGAGTTTCTATTAGTTCATGAGAGGAGTGCCATGCCATATACGCAACCGATGGCCATCGGAGAAGTCGCTCCGCGCCGGCGGATCTATCTCGCAGTCGGAATCGTCACCCTGGTGAGCACAGTGGTTGCGGGGGGGTTGATTTTCCCAGTGCTGACACGAACTCCTGCAAGCACCGGTGAAACTCTGCAACTTGACGGGGCGTTGCGCCCCGGGACGCCGGAGTTTGAAAGGTATCGCGAGCGCCTGGTGATTGATAGCCCGGAGGCAACCGCATCACCGCGTGCGCTCGGCGACCTTGTGGTGGCGTTGAAAACGAATGTGCGGAACGAGACGGGGCGCAGGGTCGACGGACTGGAGATGCGCGGCGTGGTTCTCAACGCACAGGGCACACCGGTCGGAGAGCGCATCGCCGTAATCATCCCACTGCAGCAGACCGCTTTGGAGCCGGGCGAGGAGATGAGTGTGCGCATGCTGATCGAAGGTGTTAGTCCCGACGCTGAGCGCGCGGGCGCTCGTGTCGAGGTAACGGGACTGAGGTTTGACTGAGGTACGAGAGGAACTCAAGGCTTCATCGATGCAGCTCGCCGTTGCTCCCAAAGATGCGGGAGCTCAGTATTTCACAACACGAGCAGGCGACAGTCGATAAGGTTTTGTATCCGCGCGGTCCCGAACGGATGTGACAAATTGGAGGAACGGGACAACGTTACTAAATTGCAACTAAAGCAAGGAGTCTTGGATCATGAAGAACACGGAATTATTGAGTGACCAGGGTCGGAAGTTCTTTTTCAACCAGGCAAACGAGCTCAAGGCTGGGGGCCAGCCGGTGCTTCTGGAAACATCCACAGAGCATTCGACCTATTCCGGTCGGGTGTTGCAGGTTGAAGATGGCGGACTGATCTTCCAAATTTTCTGACACATTGATGGAAATTTGTCTCCCTTGGGAGAAAGTCAATTATTTTGGTCCCATCGCTACGCCGGTGGACGCAGCAGCGCGCGTTGGCGCAGGCGGAACTGCCGGCCGCAAGCTCTAACCGGACGGCTACTAGCGACGGAGGCAAAGGGGGGCTGCCGGGGGCGGCCTCTCCTCCTTTCCAATCAATCCTTGAAAGAGATTGGTGATTATTTACCAAACAAGCAGTCGAGCAAGAGCCAGAGATGCGGCATAAGGAAGGAGGAACCGCGGTGAACGATAAGATGAAAATATTGATCGCCTACGACGGTTCAGATTGTGCAGATGCAGCCCTGAATGACTTGCGACGGGCCGGCTTGCCGGGCGAAGCCCAAGCAATAGTCGTCACAGTGGCCGATACGCGGTTGCTGCCACGTCCACCGGCGACCTGTCAGATCGTCGAATCGGCTTACGCACGGCACATCCACGCCAAAGCAAGGATCGCGTATGAAGAGGCACTGCGCCCTGTCGAAGAGGCGTACGCATTGGCAGTCGGAGCAACCGACCGCGTTTGGTTGAGCTTTCCCGAGTGGGAAGTGCGCGCTGAAGCTTTGGCGGGCGCGCCGGCATTGGAGGTGATAAAGAAGGCCGCCAAATGGCCTGCGGATTTGGTTGTGGTGGGCTCCCACGGGCGCTCCGCGCTCGGTCGCTTAATTCTCGGCAGTGTGTCCAACGAGGTTCTCAATGAAACATCCTGTTCAATCCGCGTGGCGCGTTGTCCGGTGGAGAAAGGCAATTCTCCAATCCGCCTCGTCATCGGAGTTGACGGTTCGCCGAGCGCCCGGCTGGCAGTGCGCGAGGTGGCAAGGCGGCTTTGGCCCGCGGGAAGCGAGGCGCGTGTCATCGCCGTGGACGACCATGTCAGGCCGGCGGGAATCGCCGACACTCTTCCGACGGCGACGGCGATGATCTCAGAAGAAATAGATGAAGAGTTGGCGAAGACAAAGGAGATGGTTGAGGCCGCTGTGGAAGACCTGCGCGCCGGGGCCGGTCTGCATGTGTCGTCGGAAATCGTTGGGGGCGATCCGAAGAGCGTTCTGATCGAGGAGGCGAAGAAGTTTGAAGCGGATTGCATCTTCGTCGGCTCCAGGGGCTTCAACAGCCGCCTCGAACGGTTCATGCTCGGCAGCGTTTCGGCGGCAGTGGTGAATGGGGCACACTGCTCGGTTGAGGTGGTGCGCGAAAATAGATGCCGGACGGTGAAGGAGGGCCAGCAGAATGGTTGAAAAGATGAGAGTTTTAATCGCTTACGATGATTCGGATCACGCTCAAGCCACACTCAATGATTTGCAGCGAGCCGGATTGCCGCGCAAGACGGAGGCGCTGGTCGTCTCCGTTGCCGCAGGTCTGTCAACCTCTCCATCGTCTGCGAGCGAGATAATCGCACAAGTCGCAGCGTCGAGGAGAGTATCGTCGGCTATCGCTCTAGCGCGCTCGCAAGAAACGCTCGCGCTGGAAGAAGCACAGGAACTGGCGCTTAAAGCAAGCCGACAAATCCGGTCAAAGTTTCCGCATTTGGAGGTTCGCGCCGAAGGGCTGCTGGGCGCACCGGCAGCGGAGATCATAAGGAAGACAGAAGAGTGGCGAGCGGACTTGGTCGTGGTCGGCTCACGAGGTCGTTCCGCGCTTGGACGACTCGTTCTCGGCAGTGTGTCGCAAGAAGTCGTAAGCGAGGCCGGGTGCTCAGTGCGTATCGCGCGTCATCAACCTGATAAGGGCGATTCTCCGGTGCGTATCATCATCGGCATGGACGGCTCGACGTGCGCTGAGGTGGCTGCCCGCGCGGTAGCGGAGCGCGCCTGGCCTGCCGAGACCGAAGTGCATCTCATCACAGCGGTAAAGCCTTTCAGCATGTATGGAGTTGTGCCTGAAGAACAGAGGAAGGGTGTCAGCGGCTTTCATCAAACGACAGAAGCAATGCTCCGCGAAGCGGGGCTGCGTGTTTCGTCGACGATCAAAGAAGGCGAGGCGAAGAGCGTACTGATCGCGGAGGCTAAAGCATGGAGAGCGGACTGTATCTTCGTCGGGTCAAGGGGACTTGACAATGCTCTTAAGAGATTCCTCCTCGGTAGCGTTTCAGCATCCCTTGTGACCGACGCGCCATGCTCGGTGGAGGTGGTTCGCATGAGGGCGCCGCCGTAAGTTGCTTTATAGCTGTTTTCCAAACTGTCAGCGACAGATGGTGCAAGACGAAAGTGCCGACTGTTACTGATGAGTTCTTGTGATGTTCCGTGAATACCAGAGAACGCACAGAATTGTGATTTTGATTTTGATAAGGAGGAGAAGATGAGGCGATCATTTTACTGGAACACTGTGGGCATGCTCGCAGTGACGTTGATTTTATGCTTGACCGCGATAACCGTTTCGGCGCAGCGCAGGGGCGCGGGACGCATAGACCAAAAGAGATTGAACGAAGCGGCCAAAGAATCGAGGGACGCGACCAAAGTCTTTAACGAGATCATGCGCGTGCCTGACAAGGCTATTCCGAAGGAACTGCTCGACAAGGCAGAGGCTATCGCGGTGTTTCCCGGCGTGCTCAGAGCCGCGTTTATCTTCGGTGGGCGCGGTGGCGATGGCGCGATCAGTCGCCGCGTGGCGGGCGGTTGGAGCGCGCCCGCTTTCTTCAAACTCGGCGGCGGCAGCTTCGGCGCGCAGATCGGCGCCTCGAAGACCGATTACGTGCTGCTCTTTATGAACGAGGGCGCGGTCAAGGGGCTGCTTGAAGACAAGTTCGAGATGGGCGGCGAGGCGGGAGTCGCGGCTGGCCCCGTGGGACGTGCCGCGAGCGCTTCAACCAATCTGACGCTTGACGCGGGGATACTTTCTTACTCGCGCCAGAAGGGAGTGTACATCGGAGCGGCGCTTAAAGGAGTCGTCATCAACCCGGACAATAACCTGAACGAAAGTATTTACGGCGTGAAAGCGCGCGACATCCTGACCGGCCCTCGTGAAATGACGGTGGCGCAAATACCCGCTCAGGTGCGCGTTTTCCCGAGGACACTCTCCCGCTATTCACGGCGTTAAAACCGAGTGCCGATTCTGCATGAAACTGCGTGACGACACTTAAAGAGGAAGATATGTTTAGCTTCAACACGATCAAAACAACCATTCTGCTGGGGGCGCTCACGGCCTTGCTCGTCGCCGTGGGCGGTCTGCTCGATGGCAGCTACGGCATGGTACTGGGGTTCGTGATGGCTATCGCGATGAACTTCAGCAGTTACTGGTTCTCAGACAAAATCGCGCTCAAGATGGCTGGCGCGAAAGAAGTGCCCTACGCGGAAGCGACCGAGTTGCACGATATGGTGGCGACGCTGGCGCGAGATGCGGGGCTGTCGAAGCCGCGTGTGGCTATTATCGAGTCGGACGCGCCGAATGCGTTTGCGACGGGCAGGAATGTCAAGAATGGTTTGGTGGCAGTGACCACCGGTATCTTGAGAATTCTTGACCGGCGTGAGGTGGCCGCGGTGCTGTCGCACGAACTCGGGCACATCCGCAACCGAGACATTTTTGTGAGCGCGGTTGCGGCGACCATCGCCGGCGCGACCACTATGATTGCTCACCTCGGGCAGCTTGCGATGATCTTCGGCGGTCGTAGTAACGATGACGAAGAGGAAGGCGGTGGTGGCCTGCTCGGTGGCCTGCTGATGATCTTCCTCGCGCCGATTGCGGCGACGATCATCCATCTCGCCATCTCGCGCTCGCGCGAGTACGGCGCGGACAGGACCGGCGCGGAGACTGGCGGCGACCCTGAAGCCTTGGCTTCGGCGTTAGAAAAGTTGGAAGCCTACTCACAGCGCATCCCCCTGCACGTCAATCCGGCGGTTTCGCACCTGTTCATCGTCAAGCCGCTGACCGGCTTTTCAATGCAGAATCTGTTCAGCAGTCACCCGCCCACGCAAGAGCGCGTCGCACGTTTGCGGCAGATGGCCCAGGCAAGCTCCCTGAGCGCCACGAATACGTTTGGGAGAGTGGGCGCTTGAGCAAATATAGGATTTCGTGAATCCCGAAGCATGTTAGAAAACAATTATTTTGGATCAGTAGCCAGGACAGAACGGAGGAGATAAATCATGGGCATCGTCGATAAATTATTCGGACGTGAAGAACCAACGCAGCAGCAACAGACCGGGCGACAAGTTGGAAGTCAACCATTAACCGGACAGTCAAGCGATGAGCAAGCGCTGGCTCGCTATCGCTACATGCTGCAAACCGCCCCACCCGAGACCATCGAGCAGGCGCACACCGAAGCATTCGCGCGGCTGACGCCGGAACAGCGTCGCATGGTGCTGGAAGAGTTAAACGCCAACGCCCCTCAAACCGAGCGCGCTCAGGCGAAGGATGATCCGCAATCGCTCGCGCGCATGGCGACCCGCGCCGAAATACGTGAACCCGGCACGATGGAGCGCACTTTCGGAGGGAGGGGCGGCCGCGCAAGCATGGGTGGCATGATGGGGGGCAGTTTCCTGTCGAGCATCGTGGGTGTCGTAGTGGGAAGCGCGATTGCCCAATCGTTTTTCGGCGATTCAGGATTCGGCGGCGCGGGGACGGAAGGCGGCGGTCAGCAGGACACAAGCGAGGCCGGAGATGCTCATCAAGATTCCGGTCAAGACGCCGGCGACGAGATGGCTGCCGACATGGACAGTTACGCTGGCGGCGACTTTGGCGACTTCGGCGGCGGAGACTTCTAGGGCTAGTAACACCGGCGCAACCCTGACGTCTTGACTTGTATGCGGCATGAGGCCGGGCTCTGGGTCGCTACGAGTTTTCATGAAGGAGTAGCTCTAATGGATCAGAACGACCGCCTCCAAACCGTCATGATCGTCGAGGATTTCGATGATATACGGAAGATGTTGGCGCAGTGGCTGAGCACACAAAATTTCCGTGTGGTGCAGGCGGCGGATGGTTGGGAGGCGGTCAAGGTAGCCGTGCGCGAGCGTCCTGGCCTGATCCTCATGGACTTGAACCTTCCGGTACTCGACGGCGTCGAGGTCACTGGCCTCTTGCGTGAGCATGAGGAGTTCCGCGACGTGCCGGTTGTGGCGATCACAGCGCACGACACGGCGGACTCCCGCGCCGATGCTTCCGAGGTCGGGTGTAATGAATACGTCACCAAGCCGATTGACTTCGACCGCTTGGAACGAATCATAAACCGCCTCTTACCCGTCTGAGTTTTGTACAGGAGGCGTCGGCGCGCAGAAGTTTCGGGACTCTTTCAGCTTGGGTGTACGGATAAGCTGTATGCGTTCAAATAAGCAGGTGACTGACAGTCATCTGCCCGAACCTGTGAACAAGCTTCACGTGTTCTCGGTTATTTATCTCCGGAGGGATCATGCTGCGGACGCACGCTGGCGAGGCGTTGCGGACGCGAAAGGAGACATTATGGATTCTGAAATCATTGTGATGATAGTTTTCATCGCACTCTTCGTCGGAGGCTTTGCTGTGCTTGAGATTCACTCACGCAGAAGCAAGCGCGGCGAGCAGTCGCCACAACCCGCCGACTCAACCATGTCCGCCGGGCGGAGTGTACAGGCGCGTGGCGAAGAGTGAATAACGTTCTCTTCAGCTTGTGCGGGGGTAAGTCAAGGCGGTTGACTCAGCCCATTTTTTGCAGCGCTGTGCTGGCTTCCGCAACATCGTGCCCGGAGACTGTAAGAAATGTCCACCATAACATTTGAAGTTCTCTTCATTCTGTTGCTTCTCGTCGCTAACGGCGTGTTCGCCATGTCTGAGATCGCCGTAATTTCAGCGCGCAAGTCACGTCTTCAGCAAATGGGCGAGGCGGGAGACGAAAGCGCGCGCGCCGCGTTCCAGCTGGCGAACGATCCCGCCCGGTTCCTCTCGACCGTTCAAATCGGCATCACCCTTGTTGGCATCCTTGCCGGCGCATTCGGGGGGGCAACCATCGCCGAACAACTCGGAGCACGCCTCGATGCGATTCCGCAGATTGCGCCTTACGGCGAAGCTATCGGCCTCGGCGTCGTGGTGCTGTGCATCACGTACCTCTCGCTCATCGTCGGCGAACTGGTTCCCAAGCGGTTGGCGCTGAACAGCCCTGAGCGAATTGCTTCTGCAGTCGCACGCCCGATGCGCGTTTTGTCCCGCGTCGCTTCTCCGGTCGTCCACGTGTTGAGCGTCTCCACGTCGGTGGTGCTCAAGATGCTCGGCGGCAAAGCCTCAACGGAAGCGCCAATAACGGAGGAGGAGATAAAGATTTTGATCGAGCAGGGAACGAAGGCGGGCGTTTTCGAAAAGACCGAGAGTGAGTTGGTGGAAAGCGTGTTTCGCCTCAATGACCAGAGCGTGAACTCCCTAATGACGCCGCGCCCAGATATCGTCTGGCTCGACGCTGACGCTTCGCCCGACAACATCCGGCGCAAAGTGATGGAGAGCCACTACTCACGCTTTCCGGTCGTGCGGGGAAGCCTCGACAACGTACTCGGCGTCGTCAAGGCGAAAGAGTTGCTCGGACGCTGTCTTTCCGGTCAAGCGCTCGATTTGCGCGCTTCGATGAAGCAGCCCCTCTTTGTGCCAGAGACCCGCTCGGCGTTGCAGTTGCTGGAACTATTCCAAAGGGCGCACACGCACGTCGCGCTTGTCATTGACGAATACGGAGCGGTCGAAGGCTTGGTGACGATGAACGACGTGCTCGAAGCGATTGTCGGCGACATGCCGGCGGCGGGCGGCACGGAGAGTTACGCGGTCAAGCGCGAGGACGGTTCGTGGCTACTCGACGGGGCGCTCCCGATTGTCGAGTTCAAAGAACTGTTTCCCGTCGGAAGCCTCCCCGGCGAAGAACGGGGCGGCTACCACACGCTGGCCGGCTTCGTGATCATGCACCTTGGGTGTGTGCCAAAAACGGCTGACCACTTCGAGTGGCAGGGCCTGCGTTTTGAGATCGTGGACATGGATCGCCACCGCATTGACAAGGTGCTCGTCATGACAATCAGGGACGATTCCGCCAAATCCGAACGACATCATTAAGTGACCCTAGACGTATGTTGAGAATAAGGACAACCATAATTGTTGCTCTGCTCGTAATGAACGGCGCTGGCGCAGCAGCGTGCGGCACGCGTCAGGGCGAAAGGGCGCAAGACGCAAAGCAATCACAAAGTAACAGTGAGTCCACGTCGCCGACGCCAACGCACAGTGACGCGAACGCTGTGAGCGGCGTGAGGGTTTTGGCGGAGGGCGAGCAGAGCCGTGTGGATGACGCCTTCGTTGCTGTTGCGCGCGATGCTGAAACTTATACTGCCCTGCGCGAGTTAGCGGGGCAACTACCGGAGTTGAACGCGGATTTCTTCAAGACGAATGCGGTGATCGCTGCTTTTCTTGGATAGCGTCGCACGGGGGGCTACAGCGTCCAGATAGAACGCACAGGAAATACAAGCGTGCGGGTCGCTTCGGCGTCACCCGCGGCGGACGCGATGCTTGCGCAGGTCATGACCGCGCCGTTCAAGGTCGTCTCTGTGGCGACTGGTGACGGGAAGGAACCACTCACGGTCGAACTTGATGAGACCTGGAAGATGGAGACGCGTCCTTACCGCGTAACGACAGGCGAGTTCATAGTGGCGGGTAGCAGCGGCGGACGCGAGGAGAAGTTACGGCTCGAAGGCGACATCCGCATCTTGCATTACGGAGAGCTCGCGACTTTCGCTTTTGACTTAAAGGGCGTTGATGGGATGAAAAGTCGCGCGCTGAAAGGTGTAGCGACCGGAGTTGTGCAAACGGGCGGGCGTGTCAGCCTAGCGCACGTGGATGCGGGTTCGCTTGTAGACTCAGCGCGCATCCCGCTTCGCGCCACCGGAAAGTTCATCAACAATGAGGACAGCTTTTCGCTCGTGTTCGAGTCGCTGCCGCCTGACATCGCTGACGGCTTCAGCGGCAAGGGCAAGTTGGAAGCTGTCGCCACCACGCCATCGCCGCAGAGATGAAAGCTCTCATCAACCGATGAAGAACTGACGTGAACTGCCATGACGAACAGGAATATCCCACATATCAATTAGCGGGAAGGCAACTACATGGATTGGCTAACAGACCCTCAAGTATGGATCGCGTTCGGGACGCTCACCGCCCTGGAACTCGTCCTCGGCATTGACAACGTTGTCTTCATTTCCATCCTAGCTGGAAAGCTGCCAGCGGATCAGCAAAAAAAAGCGCGGACGGTCGGCTTGGGGCTGGCGATGCTCATGCGTTTCGCGCTGCTGTTTTCGCTGTCGTGGATCATCCGTCTCACCGCGCCGCTGTTCGCGGTGTTCGGCAATGAAATTTCCGGTCGTGACCTGGTTCTGATCGCCGGCGGCCTATTTTTGTTAGGCAAGAGTACGCATGAGATTCACCAGAGGCTCGAAGGCGATGAAGGACACGCTTCCGCGCGCGTCAAGCCGTCATTTATGAGTGTCATCGTGCAGATACTTCTGCTTGACGCCGTTTTCTCCCTTGATTCTGTGATTACTGCCGTCGGGATGGTGGACGAGATCGAGATCATGATCGCGGCTGTTGTGGTTGCAATAGTGTTTATGATGGTGTTCGCAGGCCCCATCAGCAACTTCGTCGAGCGTCGTCCAACAGTCAAGATGCTGGCGCTCAGTTTTCTCCTGCTCATCGGCATGACGCTACTCGCCGAAGGCTTCGACCAGCACATCCCCAAAGGCTACATCTATTTTGCGATGGCCTTCTCCGTTTTCGTGGAGATGCTTAACCTGAAACTGAGAAAGCCTCATGTCGATCCCGTCAAGTTACGCGAGCCTTATGTTCCGGAAGCCGGTAGAGACGTAGGAACGGGAGAAGCCATTGTGTGACCCACGAAGAAACGAGCTGGCTTGGCTGCCACCCCCCAAATCCCTCTCACGTTTGCATAAGCGGCGTCGAGGGATTCGCTATATTGACCTTTATCGTAGTCGAAAGAGAAGAGCACAGTAATGGATCAAATCTGGCTTTGGGTCGGGTTCAATGTTCTCGTGCTAGCGATGCTGGCCGTTGACCTCGGCATCTTCCACCGGAAGGCGCACGAGGTTTCGGTCAAAAAAGCGGCCATCTGGAGCATTGTGTGGATCACGCTGGCGCTCTCGTTCAACTACGGCATCTACCGATTCATGGGCCGTGAAGCCGGACTGGAGTTTCTTACCGGGTACCTAATCAGAAGGCTCTCTCCGTCGATAACATTTTCATCTTTGTCCTGATCTTCTCTTACTTCAACGTCCCGCCGAAGTACCAGCACCGTGTGCTCTTCTGGGGCATCCTCGGCGCGCTCGTTATGCGCGGGGCCATGATCGGCGCGGGCGCATATCTGATCGCGCAGTTTCAGTGGATCATCTACCTCTTCGGCGCCTTTCTGGTGTTCACGGGAATTCGCATGGCGACGCAGGCCGAGCACGCGATTGAGCCGAAATCGAATCCGGTCATCCGACTGGTGCGCCGCTTCATCCCGGTCACAAACGTCTATCATGGACAGAAGTTCTTCGCGCGCGAAGCGGTAGCACCTGACGGTGCTATGCAACGTGTCGCGACGCCGTTGTTTCTCGTACTCGTACTGGTCGAGACGACCGACCTTGTCTTCGCGGTCGATTCGATCCCTGCGATCTTCGCCATCACCCAAGAGCCTTTTATTGTTTACACCTCGAACGTATTTGCGATCCTCGGTCTCAGATCACTCTACTTTCTCGTGGCTGGGGTCATTCATAAATTCCACTACCTAAAACTTGCCCTCGCGGTTGTGCTCGTCTTTGTAGGCGCCAAGATGCTTTTGGTGGACGTGTATAAGATTCCGATTGGCATCTCGTTGGGCATCATCGCGCTGCTCTTAGCGGTCTCTGTCGCCGCTTCCTTGATTTTCCCGAAGGCGGCAGAGGCGCATTCGCCCGTCAAGCACGATCTGCTAAAGCCAATTCCCGATCCGGCCATCGCGCCCATTGCGCCAAGCTCGGATGCTCATCGAAGACGTGGGGTTAAAAAGTGAGACGTTAAGTTAAGAAAGGAGGTGGAGAGCTGTGATTCGCAAGATGAGAGTGCTGATCGCTTTAGACGGTCGGATCATGCCAACCCGCAGTTCATTCGGAACTTTGTGCCTTAGTTGTGACAGCACAGGCCGGCCCACCAGTAACCCTACTATTTGCAATACTTACAGATTTGATGGCTCCGCAGGTAGGACTCGAACCTACAACCCTTCGGTTAACAGCCGAATGCTCTGCCATTGAGCTACTGCGGAATAAGCGCCCTCACATAGTGTCAAACTATGCGCAGGGCGCGAAGCGGTTTTTATAACAGACCGGAT
>JBGTLM010000227.1:0-6115 GCA_041744135.1 Pyrinomonadaceae bacterium | reverse complement strand
CGGCCGTGGATTTCTGCATGCCCGCGAGTGGGTTTGGTTATGCGCGAAAGAATCTTGAGCAGCGTGCTCTTCCCTGCTCCGTTTCGGCCGATGATCCCGACTACTTCGCCACGCTTAACTTCGAACGAGACATCGTCGAGGGCCCAGAAGGAATTTCGAATTTCGGATTTCAGATTGCGAATTGAAGAACCGTTTCCGCTACCTATCACTGCACGAAGACGACGGAATGGAGAGGCTGCGGCGTCAGTGATTACGTCGCGCAACGCTTTGTACGTCTCGCGCTCACCGATGCGGTACTGCTTGCTTAGACCTTCGCAGCGAATGGCGATATCAGGCATTAAAATTTCGGATTGCGAATTTAAAACCATATCACCCGCGGATTAAGCAGATTACGCAAATCTGAAAGAGGTTCCCTTCCCGTACGGATCTCACCCATTCGGTGACCGCTCAAAAAGATCTTCTCTATCGTTTCCTCGTCACCGTGACTTGTCCTTACTTTCTCTGAATCCCCTTTCTCTCTTTCAGATCCGCGTTTGATCTGCGTAAATCCGCGGCTGAAATTCCTTTTCTTCATTCCGCAAATCCGCAATCCGAAATTCTTCAGACCACATCTGCAAACTCTTGCTCCATTCGCCGGAAGTAGTAGAGTCCACCGACGAGGATTAGGATGACGACCGCGACGGAAACAGCCAGCAGCGCCCCCGGGCGTTCCGGTTTTCCCAGCAGCGCCCAGCGAAAACCCTCTACTACGCCGGCCATTGGGTTCAAGCCGTAAAGTGGTCGCCATCTCTCAGGGACTATCGAACTCGAATAAGCGACGGGTGTGGCGAACAACCAAAATTGGATCAGAAAACCAATGGTGTAACGTACGTCCCGATACTGCACGTTAAGAGCTGAGAGCCAGAGACCCACCCCGAGTGCCGTCATGATGGCCAAAAGAATGAAGGCTGGGAGGGTAACTATGGCCCAGGCAGGAACGATCCCGTAATAGAGCATCATCACCACCAGAATCGCGAAAGCTACCGCGAAATCCACCATTCCTCCGAGGACGGCGGCAATGGGAACGACCAGACGAGGAAAATAAACCTTGGTAATCAAACGCTCGTTTGCCACCAGACTATTACTTGATTCGGTCAAAGCGTGAGCAAATAGTTGCCAGGGCAGAAGCGCGCAAAAGGTGAAGATTGGGTAAGGAATCCCGTCAGATGGCACTTTTGCCAGATATCCGAAAAACAAACTGAAAACTACCATCATCATCAGAGGCTGGATGATGGCCCAGGCAGCACCGAGCGCGGTTTGCTTATAGCGCACCTTCACATCGCGCCAGACAAGGAAGTAAAGCAACTCTCGATATTCCCAGAGCTCTTTAAGACCAATCGAACTCCAGCTACTGACTGGACGAATTAAGAAAATGGGTATTTCACCCACTACTAATTTCGGTTCTCGAATTTCAGCTTGCAAGGTTGAGATTAGGGATGTAGTTGCATTGTCTGGGCACAGGCTGGCAGATCGGCCGCTCAAGCCTCGCTAATTTGCAAGTCAGGAAGGCGGACCCTGTCCCCGCTCTTACGATGTAGACAAAAATCGTCTGGACAAACCACTCACCTCATTCTTATGCGCCGACGTCATCCCGCAGATGGTCGAACTGAAGTTCACAGGCGTCGCTACTTAGCTTTCAACGTTGAGGCGGGGACGGGGGTCCGCCTTCCTGACTGCAAACTAGCGTACGTCCTGGCTTTTCATTGCCGGATTTCGATGTTGATACCAGATCTATCTACCGGCGACTGCTTGCTGGTCGACGTCTTTATCGTAGTAGCGCCGGCTGTAATAACGCTGATAGTAGTAGTAGTCATGCGACTGTAGGCTAACGTTATTCAGCACCACGCCAAAGATCTTCGCGCCTACATCCTGCAGCAACTGCCGCGAACGCTTCACGATGTGGCGCGAGCTCTTGCCGCCGTGGACTACCAGTAATACTCCGTCGACCATGGAAGAAATCAGCACGCCATCAGTGAAGGAGCTAACGGGAGGAGAATCCACCACCACGTGACTAAAGTTTGATTGCAAGGCCGCGATAAGCCGGCGCATCTGATCCGATCCCAGCAACTCCGCGGGGTTGGGCGGGATGGGTCCCGAGGTAAGCAGGTGCAATCCGGTAACTTCGTCTTTCCACACGAGCTCAAGAATGCCCGCTTCTGATAAATCACTCGACAGGATTGAACTCAGCCCGGTCCGATCGCTCAGGTTGAAAATCGAGTGCAAGCGCGGGCGCCTCATATCGGCATCTATGATCACGACGCTGGCCCCGGTCTGGACCAGACTAATCGCCGTATTTACTGCCGTGGTTGTCTTCCCTTCGCCAGGTAGGCTGGAAGTGACCAGCAGGGATCGGGGAGCACGGCCAGCTGTGGAAAGCAATATAGAAGTGCGCAGGTGTCGGTAGGATTCGGCGAGTGGTGAACGGCCATCCACGTTCATCAATAGCTCCGGATTTGTGGCCCGGTGTCCATTATGCTTTTGCAGTGCTCCCGAGCCACCAAGCAGGCGTCGACGCGTGCCTGCGCCTACCGAGGGGATAACCGCCAACGCCGGCAAGTGCAGCAAGCGCTCGACTTCATCAGTGGAATGCACGGTGTCGTCCAGGTACTCGAGAAAGAGTGCGAAGCCAACTCCCAGCCCGGTCGAAAGGAAGAGCGCGATGAACACCGTCCTCATTCGGTTTGGTCCAATAGGACCGTCAGGCGCGATCGCGTAGTCAATGATCGAGATGTTGTTCGGCTTACCGGCCATGACGACGTCGTTCTCTTTGGAACGCTGCAACAAATTGGCAAGCAGACTTTTGTTGGTTTCGATCTCCTGCTGAATGATGCGGTAGTTGATAGCTGCTTCGTTCTGCGTCAGGGTCTCCGAGCGCTGCTTATCGAAAGCTTTTCGCAGCGCTTCCTCGCGCGCCGATGTTTGTCGATAACGAGTTTCCAGGTTTGTCAGCAAGGTGGTACTTTTTCGACCGCGAAGCTCTTTGACCTGGCTTTCCAGCTCTTGAATCTGTTGGGTTACTTCCGTAACTTCGGGGGCTTCCTCGGTTGCCTCGACCAGCAACTGGGCCCGCTTCTGACGAAGGTCCGCCAATCTCGACTCTAAATCACCGATGCGTTTTTCATCGGCATCCACCAGCGCACTCGCAGCGCCCTCATATTTCGCTCCGTGGTAGTCAGCCTCCGCGCGCTTGCGATCATTCTCGGCCTCGAGGAGCTGACTGCTTAGACCGGCGAGGCGCGCAACAACTGTGTTCTGGCTCGCGTCCAGCGAAATTATCTGGTTGTTCCTGGCGTAATTGACGAGCCGCTCTTCATCCTCACGAATTTGTTGCTGCAACTCGGCAACGCGCTTTTGAAGGAAATCGCCGGTGCTGGTATTGGTTTCGGTCTTCTTTTCCAGGTTCGAAAAGACGTAGGTCTCTGCGATTGCATTAACCACCTTGGCCGCGACTTGTGGGTCGGTATGCGTGAAGCTCACATCGATCAAACGGGTTTCTTTGTAATAACCGCGGGTTTCTTTAACGGGGTTAACTCTCAAGTTGCCCAGAATCGCTCCCACATAGCGCGAGAGTTGTTTCGCTTCCACCAGATCTTCTCTTGAACTGGCGGGCGCCACGGTTGTCCTGAGCGGCAATTCGTCGCGAGGTCGAGACTTTGGATCTTCGGGCGGTTCGGTGCCCAGACCTACCATCCGCATTACTGTCTGCCAGGTGGATCGCTTCTCGGTTGAGCTGCCCTTAAAAAAGTCAGGGTTATGCTCCAGGTCCAGCGTCTTGACCACGCGTCGAAGCAGGCCCGGGCTAGTGAGAATCTGCAACTGGGTATTGAAGTAGGTTGGATCGTTGGCCGGACCGATTACGTAGGGGGTCCTGCCTACGAGTGCAGCATTGTTTTCGAGATCCACCTGCACGCGAGCTTCTGCCTGATAGATATCGGGCTTGCGAGCCACATAGAGCACGGAAAGCATGGTTACCAGAACGACAATGCTGATCACCAACCACAATCGCTTTCGCACTGCCCGCCAGTAGTCCAGGAGATGGACTTCCGTCTCAGCATTGGGATCGACTCCGTAATTATAGGAGTGCGGAGCGGCGACCCCCTCAATCGGTTTCTCGATCGCGGCCGGCTCCGGCTCTCTCTTCGCTAATTCACGAGATGGATTCATTGGTCACCCTCTGAATTTCGGAATAAGTGTCAGAACCGCGAGCGGTAGCGACCGGGTTTGTGTCCTGTCAGAGTTGAGACCGGATCGCTACCGCTCGCCGTTCTGAGAAGTCTTAAGGTATAACGCGGATGGGCAGCTGCGAGACGCTCGAACCCGCTCCGCCTATCAGGCTGCGGAGGAGGGCTTTTCCTTCCGAGGTCTGCACTTCAACTATGTCATTGGGCAGCAGCGCGATGTCTTCCGCTCGCTTTTTCTCGATAGCGGAGAGATTGACGATTATCTCTTTTTTAGTCACGCTTCCGGGCTCTTGTCTTAGCACTCGGATTTTGTCCTTCTTAGTGTCCTGTCTGACCCCGCCGGCCATGGCAATTGCTCGCGATAAGGTGATCGGCTCCCTCAGAGGAATGGCCAGCGGAGTAAACACATTGCCTACCACGTATGCCTGGTCAGCTTCGGGGAGCGAGACGATGTCCCCGGGTTCGAGATAAGGGTTAGCGCTGGGGTGGCCCAGGAGCGTTTCGCTAAGCCTATAACTGGAAAAGGCGGAGGCGACCTCACCCGCGCCGGGTTGGGTGCAAGCCCAGGCTTGTGGCGAATGGACTACGTTGATCGTTTGCCCAGCTCTTGCGGATGGACCTTTGGCGTAAGTGAGCAATTCAAGCAGCCGAACCCGCCGCTGCAATTCAAAACGGCTTTGGTCGTTGACGGCGCCGATAATGGCAACCTGTCTGGAATGATAACCCTTGATGAATACGTCCACTTGCGGATTCCGATAAAACTTCAGGTACCTACTCGCTATTTCTTTCGCCAGTTCACCTTCAGTCTGGCAGACAGCCTTTATCTCAGTATCGATTAAAGGCATGCGAATCATTCCGCTGCCTTCTACGCGAACAGACTCCCGCGAGAGGTTCGGACGATTGAGTATGCGTATGTCGAGCACATCGCCCGGCCCGATACGATAGCGATCATCGGGTTCGGGAGTGGTGCCGAGTGTAGCTACAGGCTGAGGTGTGACAGCTCTATCCACGATAGTTTCAGGGGCGGTCGTGACCGGATGCTGGGCTGGTTGCTGGCCAAAGGTTAACTGCGATGACGCAACACACAAAACAACCGTACAAATGTACTTGATCATCACTGTTATTTTCCTCCCATCCCGATTCGCCGGGACAGCAATGCCTCGCGCATGTGGTTCGGATGTGCCAGGTTTAGTACCGTATTACTCAATATAACTAACAATTCTTCGTGTTCCCGCTGAAACGTTCCGGTCAAGGGCCAGTCATCTGTCTTAACCACAACGCCTTCTCTTACCCACTGCCAAAACTGTGCCTGAGTGGTCCAAAACTCCTTTCGGTCGCGGCAAATCACCAACGCTGTCTTTTTCTTCTTTACCTTTTTCTTCTTGTCTTTTTTTGTATTCATTTTTTTGTCCGACAGCAAAGTACACCCGTGCCCTTGCATGTACTTCGGATTAGAATCCGGAAGTGGTCACACACAGTACCCCGTGGGGAAGCCTCTTTTGCGAGGCAGCATCAGGTTGTCAAAGAAGTCCGAATTTCGGATTGCGGATTTAAACCAAATCAGCCGCGGATTAACGCGGATTACGCAAATCTGAAAAAGCCTCCCTCCGATCGTCTCTTTCCTTCCTCATCACCGTGACCAGGTCTTTCTTCTGTCTCTGAATCCCTTTTGTCCTTTCAGATCCGCGTTTGATCTGCGTAAATCCGCGGGTGAAATTCCTTTTCTTCCTACCGCAATTCGCAATCCGCGGTCTGAAATTCACATGAGCAGTCTCGATATCAACTCTGCTCGTCTCCTCACTCCAAACTTGATGAAGATATGGCGCAGATGGAACTTCACCGTCTGCTCGGTGACCTGGAGACGACTACCAATTTGCGCGTTGGTTAATCCTTCG
>JBGTLM010000226.1:0-3876 GCA_041744135.1 Pyrinomonadaceae bacterium | reverse complement strand
GAATCCTCTTTCAGGAAGAATTCGATGGGGATGTTAGTGGTCCAACCCGAGTCGTAAGCGGATACCAATACAAACTTCGCTTCAGTCTTAAGACCGGCAATGTTGGCTATTTCCCGAGTCGGCATGCCGCCCCAAACGTTGTCCAGTCGCGACCAGCGCGTAACGCAGTGAAAGTCTGCAAAGATTCTGACAGGGGGCAGTTGCATAAACTTATCGAGGGACCATTTCTTAGGGCTCTCTACCAGCCCGTCAACCTCAAATGACCAGGATGCAAGATCGATATCCGGGGTTCCGTGAGCGTCGAGTACGGGCCATTTGCGCGTACGCGTTTGCCCGGGAGGAATGCGATTCGGAAGTTGAGTATTGGGGCTAATGATTACGTCAGGATCCGCTATCTCCTCAGGCTGGCGCGGATCTCCAGCCTGGTATTTTGGATCCTTGAACAGGGTACCTAAAAAGCTCATTTTCAGTGTCAGTGATCGTGGTCAGTCGCAGTTTGTACTTTGTGCTTGGTGCTTTGTACTTGGATGTGTACCCCTGTGCCGAAGCAGCACTTGCTGATGAGGAGGTTCTAAGTACAAAGCATTAAGTACAAAGCACGAACCACTGACAACGGACTACTTCTTCGTCTGTCGCTCCGCAAGCTTCATCAGTTCTTCCGGCATCCACTTGCCCACGGCCTTCGCTTCGGCTTGCGCAATTCCCTGTGAACGATCGTGCCATTTATCTCGCGTTCCTTCGGGCCCGCGCTCACGTTCATAGTTCTCCGTTTGCTCGAGACTTAGTACTATACCATCGGCGATCTCGCTCCAGTCCTCGAACTGAATACCTCGTCTGACCAGTGATAGACCCGCCGACCAGTCTTCTTGCGGGGCCCGCGCGTCCTGCTCCGGAATCGTCAGGTTATACAGTGGGGGAAACGGTTTCCCCAGGAATTCCCGAAGCAATCGCTCCTTAATCCCTTTGTATGACAATTCCGGGTCCTCTCGCTTCAGGGCCTGGGCCCAACGAAATAGATCGGCAGAGCTTACCTGTCCTTGAGCCATTGAATACTACTCCTCCAATTGTCATTTCGGTGCGAATACGTTACACGCGCCCCTCTCGAATCACATATGGCATCCACAGATTACACCGATTACGCAGAACCATTCAATCAGTAAGACGACGTAAAAGAACCTTTGTAGTCAGCCGTTTCTTGTCTGTGTAATCTGTGTAATCTGCGTAATCTGTGGATAGATTCCGGGAGAATCAGGTAAACTTCTTCTGAACATGTCGGAAACAATTATTGCCAGCGAACCAACACCCAACCTTGCCCACGAAGCAACTACGGGAATCTGTCCTCTTTGTGGACGCACCTCCAGAGAAGCGCTTATAGATCTCTCCCTGCTGGAAACGGATCTGCGGCTGCTGGTCGAAGCTAATTTGCCCGGTGTGAAGTCCTCGGCAGTTTGTAGTCAGTGCGTGGAGTTGTTCAATCGTGCCAAGCGGCAGATCGAATCTCACGCCGCGGTCTTTGATCAAACCAGCTTTGTGTTGCCGACGCCGATGCGAATGAGTGCTGACGAGCGGTTTACCGGTCGTGATGTCACCATTGCTTTCCTCGACTCTGGTTTCTACGCACACCCGGATTTAACTCAGCCGGTGAATCGAATCCTTGCATACCACAGCATCTTCGATTCAACTCCTGATCCGACGTCATTGAAGACGACTGATGTTTCAAGCTGGCACGGCATGATGACCTCCGTTGTCGCGGCCGGAAACGGCTACCTCTCCGACGGATTCTATCGCGGGCTCGCGCCCGAATCTAATTTAGTGCTGGTCAAGATTGGTAAGACGGGGCACATTCCTGACGAGGACATCGATCGTGGTCTGCAATGGGTCCTCAAACACCGTGAAGAGTACGATATTCAGATCGTTAACATTTCTGCAGGAGGAGATTTTGAGAAATCCTACCTGGCCAGTCCCCTGTGCCGGACCGTGGAGAGGGCAGTTAGTGAGGGCTTGATTGTGGTCTGTGCGGTCGGTAACGCTGGAATGGCGCCGGGCCATCCGGTGCTGCCACCGGCGAGTTCACCTTCCGCGATCTCGGTGGGCGGACTTGACGATCGGAATTCGCTCGATCGGGCAAAGCGCGGCATGTACCGCTCGTCGTACGGACCAACGGTTGACGGTCTCCAAAAACCGGAAGTAATTGCGCCTAGCATCTGGGTTGCGGCACCGATTCTTCCGCATACACCCACCGCGGATGAGGCTCGACTCTATTCTGATTTGGACGCTGCGCCGGATGAGAAACTGCCCTCCATCATTGAGGCTCACAAGGGAGTCGACAAGGATCTGGACGAAGCCAGTGCCTTACCCGTGCCGCTCTTGAGGCAGCTGATTACCATCAAACTCCACGAAGGTAACGTGATTAACCGGCATTACAAATACGTTGATGGGACATCATTTGCGTCCCCCATCGTTGCCTCGACGATTGCTTGCATGCTCGAAGCGAATCCGGGGTTGACGCCGCAACAGGCGAAACGAATTCTAATAGACACGGCCGAACGGGTTTCAGGCATTGCAGTGGAACGGCAGGGGTGGGGTGTGGTTTCTCCGGGACTAGCTGTTGGGGTAGCCCGGTCGCTAAGATCGTGACGAGCGTCAGACCCCAGGCGAATGCCCTCGGGTTGACCGCAGGGCGTGGGTCCCGCAAGAAGACGTCCGATGACGTTGGACTTGCGACTAACGCGTGTGCAACAATTCGTCAAACCAAAAGCACCAGAAGTTTTGTGAAGGGAGTTTGAGCGTTAAATGTTAGAGAATGAAATTGCGCCGACTGACGCCCCGCCTGAGGAGGGCAGCGGAGACCAGGCGCCAACCGCGGCGGCGGAAGACATTTCGTATCATGCAGTCGAGAAGGATGGACAGGTAACAGCAATTTGGGAGATGCAGGGTCGCAAGCATGTGCGCACCATCGATCCTAGATCCCGCCAGGGACAGGACATCCTGCGCCTTTACACCACCGAGCACCATGATGAGACGCCCACACCGGGAGCCAGCGAAGCAGCTTCGTCTTAGGTATAAGGTGATAAATGCTGGTCAGAGTTTAGCCCGCTCAGAGCCGCTTTTCGCGGCTCTATTTATTTCATCCTCCTAACGATATTAATCACTCCGTACGAATCAAAAAAATGAGTCAACTGTACGGCCGATTCCTCACTCCGTTAGGAGTGAAATGTCTATAGACTCTGCCAGCGCCCGATTACAACTCCGTTCGGAGGAGCGGGACGCAACTAGATGCGTACTACTCAAGCAGCGCCCCGCTCCTCCGAACGGAGCCGAGGGTGCGGCATTGGGGACTATAAAGATCTCACCCCTAAGCGGGGTGAAACTCAAAATCCCTATATCTGGGATAACCGCATCGCCCCCAGCCTTTCGAAATGTTGGCCTGAGCTGGAGTCTTAACGGCACCCTCCTCTAAACGACAAGATTCCTGGGCGCGCCGCGGTTGAAAGCCTCAATGTTGTCGATAAGTTGATCTGCAAGTGTTTGCATTGCTTCCTTGCTGGCCCAGGCAACATGAGGTGTGACAATCAGATTTTGAAGATCCTGATCAAGCAGGATGTTTCCTTGTTGGGGCGGCTCTTCAGTCAGCACGTCAAAGGCAGCGCCGGCGATTACTCCAGCCTGTAAAGCCTTGACTAAAGCCTCTTCCCTTACCAGACCACCGCGAGCGGTGTTAATTAGGATCGCCTCCCGTTTCATCATTTGAAACTCTTCTGAGTCAATCAAGTTCCTGGTCTCCTCGGTCAGGGGACAATGGAGAGTGAGCACATCGCTTAGCCGTAAAACCTCCGCAAACTCTGTGCGTCCTTCTCGCGTAGTGGTTGCGTGCTT
>JBGTLM010000225.1:0-10314 GCA_041744135.1 Pyrinomonadaceae bacterium | reverse complement strand
TGGCACTGTCGGATCCTATTCACCGCCGCCGTCGCCCGGTAAGTTCAAAGGCGCTGGTGTTGGACCATCACCTGCTTACAGCTACACGGCCGCGGTTGCGGAAGTGGATGTCGATCCCTCAACCGGCATTGTCGTGGTCGAGCGTATCTGGATTGCTCACGACATTGGCCAGTCGATCAATCCCATGCTGGTTATGGGTCAGGTCGAAGGCAGTGTCTACATGGGGTTGGGCGAAATTCTAATGGAAGAGATGGCCTATCGCGGTAATCGCAACGTGGTTCACAAGTTTCCCTCGATGCTCGAGTACAAGAGCCCAACAACGATGGAAATGTGCGACGTTAAGACGTATCTCATCGAAGACGCCGATCCGAATGGTCCGTTTGGCGCAAAGGAAGTCGGGCAGGGACCGCTGCTTCCCGTGCCGCCGGCCGTCGCGAATGCAGTTTACGATGCGGTGGGGGTGCGTATCGACGAAGTGCCGATCATGCCGGAGAAGGTCCTGAAGGCGCTGCGTGAAAGAGCAAAAGGTGGCGATGGCCGCTCCGGCCCTGATTCGGTGCCTGCGGTTGAGTGGCCCGTGCCGATGCGAGTGCTAACGCCGGCAGAAGGCGGCGACGGTCGCGAGATGCCCCGCGCGGCAGCGCATTCGTAAGGCTCTAAAACCAATGGGCAAAGGTGATGCATAAATATGAAGAGATTATTTACTGGAGCAAGTAAGGATAAGAATAATCAACGCAAGAAAAGTGACAAAGGAGGAAAGGGAAATGTATGAAGAAGAAGATCGATGAAGATTCGGATGAATTGAGACCCGAGTATGATCTCAAAAAGCTCAAATTTGTTGGACGAGGGATCTTTGCAAAACGTTATCGTTCAGGCACCAACCTAGTTTTGTTGGAGCCCGATGTTAGGAAAGCTTTTCCGGATGACGAGTCGGTGAACGAAGCCTTGCGAGTTATTGCGAAGGTAGCGAAACAACAAGCTTCGAGTTCGGAAGACCCCCGTTCGAACTCGAGCACAATCATCCCGAGTGCGGCGGGCCGGCTAGGATTGATGAGCCAACAATCAACCGATAGGCCTTTGGTCTTTTCCGTTGTTGACGACGACGGCGAAAAACGTAACCATCGAAGTCTCGGAAGAGGACTATCAGCACGATCTGGCAGCCGGGATCGATGAAGCGGACACCCTCAAACCCGGTCGCTATAAGATGAAACCTGGTGGTTTTCTCTCGCGCCACCCCGAGTTGAAGCTCAAGGATAGAAAGAAAGCGTGACGCTGAACGGATAAAGTTTGGACGAATGAAGAACAGAAACGGACTCACAGATGAGAAGCGGATCGAACTCCTTCGACGTCTGAACGAAATTCCAGGAGTTAACCTGCCGCAAGATAGTATTGGAAGGTTTCCCAGTATTTCACTTTCAACACTTGCAAATGGTAGTGCTCTTGAACAATTTCTAAAAGCGATAGCTTGGACGATCGAAGAGGTCAAGTCTGCGCGGCAAAACCCACCTGATGATCTTTTGTCGCAATCGGCACGCTTATGATGCGACTCCCCAAATTCGACTACCGCGCGCCGCGAGAAATCTCGGAGGCGGTGAAGATCATGGGCGATGTCGGACCTGAGGGGCAGTTTGTGGCGGGAGGTACGGATCTCTATCCCAACATGAAGCGCCGGCAGCAGACGCCGAAGACTGTTATCTCAGTCATGCGGGTGACTGACTTAACTCAGATCTCTGGCGAGGGGAAGTCGGGTTTGAGGATCGGCGCGTCGGTAACACTAACTGATGTCTGCGATCACCCAATCATCAATCGCGATTATCCAGTTGTAGCCCACGCCGCGCGCACCATCTCCACTCCGATTCTGCGCAACATGGGCACGATTGGCGGCAACTTGCTGCTCGACACACGCTGCAACTATTACGATCAAAACTACGAGTGGCGCAAAGGCATCAACTTCTGCTTGAAGAAGGACGGCGACATCTGTTGGGTAGCCCCTGGAAGTTCTAAGTGCTGGGCGGTGCAGTCGTCGGATCTGGTTCCAGTAATGGTGGCCATTGGCGCGAGGTTGCGATTTGCTTCGACACTTGGCGATCGGGTGATCGATGCCGCAGATTTATACAACGACGATGGTATCTACTATCTGCACAAAAGGCCCGATGAGCTCCTCGTCGATATTCAACTACCGCCATCCAACGGCTGGCACGCTTCTTACCAGAAGCTCCGCCGTCGAGGGGCGTTCGATTTTCCGGTGCTGGGTGTGGCCGCCTGGGTGCAATTGGAACCGGGAGCCGGTGGCGCTAGTGGCGGCGAGCGAGTCGTTAAAGACGCCAAGATAATCCTTGGAGGAATTGCGCCTTCGCCGATCGAAGTAAGAGAGGCTGCGGGTTCACTGATCGGCCAACCCTTCGATCGTGAGCACATCGAAGCGGCTGCTGAAGCTGCTTACGTCAAGGCCCGTCCACTCGACAACACCGACTTCGTCATGAACTGGCGCAAACAGATGACGCGACAATACACGCTCCGCGCGCTCGACGAATTAGTCTAGAGTCACGAGTCTGAAGTCTTAGAGTCAAAAATTCAAAAGAATGAGACTCCAGACTCGCGACTCCAGACTCGCGACTCCAGACTTTTATGAGCTCAGTTTCTGCAATCCTCCTGGCCGCTGGTCGATCAGAGCGCATGGGCGCTTTTAAACCTCTCCTCCCCTTCGGTGAGACAACCGTTGTTCGTAGGTGCATTCAAAACCTCCGCGGGGCTGGAGTTGAGGACATTGTTGTGGTGCTGGGCCACCGCGCTGAAGACCTGCAGCAAGCTGTAGATGATCTCGATGTCAGATTTACCATTAACTCGGATTCAACCAGCGAAATGAGTACCTCAATCGCCTGTGGCATCAGAGAACTCCTTCCAGAAATCAGGGCTGTTCTTATTGCCTTGACGGATCAGCCGGCGGTTCCGCCCGACGTCATAAGGGCCATCGTGAAAGAATGGACGTCAGGAGAGAGGCTGGTCGTCCCCGAGTTCGAAGGCCACGGTGGTCATCCCGTCCTGATTGAGCTCCGCTTTCGCGACGAGCTGTTAAAGCTGGATTCGGGCGGGGGCCTTAGATCCTTTCTCAGAGCACACCAGGAGCAGGTCCGACGGTTACCTGTTAATTCGGCCTTCATTGCGCGGGACATGGATACATGGGATGATTACCGAGCCTTACACCAGGAAGTCTTCGGTGTTCCACCAGCAAACCGGGAGTCAAGGGCCCCAAGTAACCCGGACTCCGAAAGAGACTCGCTTAATTGACCCAACCAAACCAAGCCTCTGGTCATCTAATGCGGTGTCGGTTCTCCCGAGTCTCAACGACGAGGCTGGAGGACACAAAGGAGAAAAGATGATTCTCTCAAGCTACAAGGCCTATGCGGCCGCATTCCTTTTGGTGTTGCTTGGTTCAAGCCTCGCTTTGGCGCAAAAGAGCGACAGTGGGCCCGTTGACTTCTCGATGCGGTCAATCGACGGTCAGTCGGTTACCTCCGAGAGCCTCCGCGGCGAAGTTGTGGTGCTTGCTTTTGGCGCTTCATGGCTCCCACTTTCGCGGACTCAATTACAGGGAATCAGAAAACTCGCCGACGAGTACAGCGACCGAGGGGTAGTTGTCTACTTCGTGAGCACGGAGTCAGAAGATTCGAAGTCGAAGAACTTTGCATCAGACCAGCAACTCCGCGCCTTCGCGGAAAAGTATGGTCTGAAGGTTACGGTGCTGCGGGATCCGGACGGCGCGATCTCCAAGAAGCTGGCAATCGATCAATTACCCTCTATAGTCATTCTGGACAAACAAGGTAACGTCGTCGGCGAGCCTATTCGTGGGTTAGACCCACAGGGAAATCTCGCGGGTCAGTTAGCGAAGAGCCTGGACAAGATTCTCTAACCGACCGACACTACTGCATTAACTTCAAGAGGCCGCCTATCATCGAGGCGGCCTCTTCAGTTATCAGGTGAAAGAAAATCTGGTCTGGAGCCCGGCTAATAAGCTCTTGCTCATCGGAGCGGAATCTAATACCTTGCTGCTTCGGTTCAAGACTATGCTACACCGTGGTTAAAAAAGAGTAACTCTGCCTAAATTCATTTGCTGACGAACCGGAACTGGTGCAGTTTGGTTAGGATGCGGACATACCACTCGACAGCAGAACCCTGGAGCGGTAGCGACCGGGTAGGGCGCGGCGTCACTCACTTTGACGGAACTGAATCTCGTTGCTTGAGCCTGGCGAGACCTGACCCGGTCGCTATCGCTGCTCGGTTCTGTATTGAGTAGCACCCAGATGGTTGCGCCAACCGCAAGTTGCCGACAAACGATCTTCTTCTTAGTCTTCTATTCCTATGAGTTTCAAATTCATTAACCCTGCATCACTCGGTCCTCCCCGAGGTTATTCCAATGGCGTTATGACTGAACCCGGAACGCGTTTGCTGTTCATTGCTGGACAACTCGGCTGGAATGAACAACAGCAAATTACTAGCGCGGATTTCGTCGAACAGTTTGATCGCGCTCTCGCCAACGTGATTGCAGTTGTTACCGAAGCCGGCGGACGGCCAGAACAAATCGCGCGCCTGGTTGTGTATGTTAACAACAAGAAGGAGTACGAGGCCCGCACACGGGAAATTGGTGAACGCTACCGCACCCACATGGGAACTCACTTTCCGACGATGGTGCTGGTGGAAGTAAAGGGCTTGCTTGATGACGAGGCAAAGGTCGAAATCGAAGCGATCGCGGCTCTGTGACATCGGCTCGTGTTTGCAAACAGAGTTGGTCGCCTTCCACTCCGGTGGCCGATTGATGGTTACCGCCGGCAACCTGCGCGGGAATGGCGCGGGCCGCAACTAGATAGCTGTAAGGGGGTCCCTCAGTGGGCGCCTCAAGGTGGCCGTCCACCAGGGGCGCCCACCGAGGAACGCCCCCATCAGTTTTATGTGCTGAGGCATCGGATCGATCACCAGCATGAATCAGCCCACGAGTTTTCTTTACGAGCGGACGGACACGGGAGTGGCCACCATCACTCTCCACCGCCCCGAACGCCTGAATGCGCTTACTTTCGAGGTTTATCGAGAGCTAACTGATACGTTCGCGGCCCTGCGCGTAGAAAGCGACGTGCGCGTGGTGGTTATCACCGGATCAGGGCGGGCTTTCTGTTCCGGCGGCGACGTTCATGACATTATTGGAAAACTCTTCGGGCGCGACATGGAAGGTCTGCTGGAATTCACCCGAATGACTTGCGATCTGATTCGCAACATTCGTAGTTTGCCGAAGCCGGTGATTGCAAGTTTGAATGGCACAACGGCGGGAGCTGGCGCTTGCCTGGCACTAGCGTCCGATATCAGGATCGCCAGCCCGGAAGCCAGGATTGCTTTCCTTTTTGTAAAGGTGGGTCTCTCAGGCGCCGACATGGGAGCAGCGCACTTATTGCCGCGAGTGGTTGGTTTGGCAAAGGCCACTGAACTGCTATTAACCGGCGATTTTATTACCGCGCCGGAGGCGGAACGAATTGGTTTATATAACAAGGTGGTACCCGCGGAAGAGTTGGTGAACGTTACTCGCGAGTTCGCAGAACGCCTGGCGCAGGGACCTTCTTTCGCGCTGGCCAAGACGAAGGAGATGCTCAATCGGGAGATTGATATGAGTCTCAACGCTGCTCTGGACTGCGAGGCCCAGGCTCAGGCCATTTGCATGCAGCATCCTGACAATCGCGAAGCTTATGAAGCATTTGTTGAAAAGCGCGCGCCTAAGTTCAAATGACTAGGTTCTGAACTTTGTACTTTGTGCTTTGAGCTTTGTACTTAGATATTTGCGGTTTGAGTCGCGCTACATGGTCAGATAGGGTTAGCTCCGCGTGCAAGCACAAAGTACTAAGTTCAAAGAACAAAGTTCATACTTTAACTTATGGATAAGTTCATCGATCAACTGCCCTTCTTCACTCCTGAGCACCGGAACCTTGCGAGCGCCGTTGCATCCTTCGTAGAAGAGCAGATTGAACCTCGGGCTATTGAAGAACGCGATGTAGACGGGGGTACGCGCGACTACGTAAGTGTGCTGGCCAGTGCTGGTTTGCTCCGCTATGCGGTCGCTTCGCACGATAAGCGCTTTGATGTTCGCTCCCTCTGCTTGATTCGGGAGGCTCTGGCCTACTCGTCAGCCTTGGCTGACCTGGCTTTCGTGATGCAGGGGTTGGGTACATATGCGATTAGCCAGGCGGCCCCGGAGCATGTCCGGGATTTTTGGGTTCTGCGCGCAGCGGAAGGAAGAGCCATCGCTGCATTTGCTTTGACAGAACCCGAAGCCGGCTCCGACGTTTCCGCCATTAGAACCACCGCTCAGCGCGATGGTGACGCCTGGGTCATCGACGGTAGCAAGCGTTTCATCTCAAATGCGGGAGTCGCGGATTTCTATACCGTGTTTGCCCGAACGGGAACTCAAACCGGCGGACGGGCAGACCTTTCCGCGTTTGTTGTGAGTGCCCGGATGCCCGGCTTCACCGTAGTCGAGCGGACCGAGATGATATCACCGCACCCCATCGGCGAAATTGCTTTTAACGGATGTCGCGTCCCGGCGGAGGACATGGTGGGACCTGAAGGAGATGGTTTTGTCCTGGCGATGCGTACGCTCGACACCTTTCGTGCCAGCGTGGGAGCCGCTGCTTGCGGCATGGCCCGGCGCGCGCTTGATGAATCTCTTCGCTTTGCAGCCAACCGTAAACAATTTGGGCGCTTACTAGCGGAGCATCAACTCATTCAGGAGAAGCTGGCCGATATGATCACAGAGCTTGACGCCGCCCGGCTGTTGGTTTATCGCGCTGCCTATCTCAAAGACATTAGGACCGGACGGGCGAGTCGTGAGGCCAGCGAGGCTAAGCTCTACGCCACCGAAGCTGCCGGCCGAATTATCGATCAAGCCGTGCAGATTCATGGCGGTGCTGGGCTCGTGCGCGGGAGCGTGGTGGAACGTCTTTACCGGGACGTGCGCGCTTTGCGTATCTACGAAGGGACCTCCGAGATCCAGAAGCTCATCATTGCCGGCCAGCTTTTGAAGGAGTAGGACGAGCATTCTTTTGAAACCACTCTCTCCAGACACCACACCGGACGCACAGCGAATGCATTATGAGATGATGCGTCTCCTACCGGCACCGAAGCGACTCGCGCTTGCTTTCGAGCTCACGGAAGCTGTGCGAAAGCTGATCTTGGCGGACCTGCATCAAAGATTCCCCCAGGCGGGCGATGAGGAAATCCGTCGCCGCTTCATCGCCCGAGTGCTGCCCCGTGCTGACGTGATTCGTGTGTACGGTTTCGATCCCCAGGAAGAAGGCTACTGAATCTGAGGTATGGAGAGCCCCTTAGTAGTTTTGTCCCAGGTCGCCCGCGTATTGGAACAGCTAGAGATCACCTACGTCCTGGTGGGCTCTTTAGCGAGTTCCATGCACGGCATGTATCGCTCAACCGCCGACATCGATCTATTGGCTGACATTAAAACCGACCAGGTCCGTCCCCTTCTCGACGCCTTAGAAAAAAGTTTCTATGTTGATGAGCTTGCCGTGAGGCAAGCCATTGCGCAGCGCCAGTCCTTTAACGCCATCCATTTCGATTCGGTTTTCAAGGTCGATATCTTCATCGCCAAAGCAGACGACTTTGCCTCCAAGCAACTGGAGCGGCGAGAACTGAGAAAACTGTCTCCGGAGATAGACCAGTTTATTTATGTTGCGACCGCTGCAGATACCATTCTGGCAAAACTCCGCTGGTATCGGGAGGGCAATGAGGTTTCAAGCACCCAGTGGTCTGACGTTTTAGGCATGCTGGGCGCGCAATCCGTGAACCTGGATGTCGACTACTTGCGCGAGTGGTCGGATAAGCTCGGAGTTAGAGATCTCCTGGAGAAGGCGTTTTCATCTGTCGAGGGCAAGTTTTTTGACTTGGGGAACTCATAAGAATTTCTTGCCCTTGGCTGGATTACACTGATGAAGATCAACATCATCGGCGGCGGGCCGGCGGGTTTGTACTTCGCCATCCTAATGATGAAGGCGAACCCGGTAAACGAAATTACCGTCCATGAACGCAACGGGCCAGATGACACTTTCGGTTGGGGCGTCGTCTTCTCCGATAAAACTCTGACCTACCTCAAGGATAACGACGAGCTCTCCTACCAGCTTATTACCGACACATTTGAAACGTGGGACAACGTCGACATTGTCCACCAAAACCGCAAGATTACTATCCGGGGTAACAAATTCTCCGGGATTGCTCGGCTTGCACTCTTGAAGATTCTGCAGGAGCGCTGCCGGCAGCTGGCGATTGATTTGAATTTCCACAGCGAGATTGCTGACGCCGAAAGACTGGCGGCCGAAAGCGATCTGCTGGTGGGAGCCGACGGCATCAACAGCACCGTCCGACATAGGTACGCAGAACATTTCAAGCCAGCACTTAGCGTGGGCAACAACAAATACATCTGGTATGGCACCAACCATTTGTTTCATGGCCTGACCCTTACTTTCCGAGAGAACGCAGCTGGGGTCTTTGCTGCACATTCTTACAAATTCAATAAATCCACCAGCACGTTTATTGTCGAGTGTGATGAGCAAACCTGGCCGAAGGCGGGCTTTGACACCATGTCTGACGAACAGACTCGGATCTACCTCGAAGCAGTATTTGCGAAAGACCTCGAGGGTCAGCCTCTACTGACGAATAATTCCAAGTGGCTCAACTTCATCAACGTGAAGAACGCACACTGGATCTTTCGAAATGTTGTGCTGCTCGGCGACGCACTCCACACCGCTCATTTTTCAATTGGATCTGGAACCAAGCTAGCGCTCGAAGACGCAATTGCTTTAAGGAAATGCTTCGATCAGAACCTCGATGTCGGGGCGAGTCTGCAAGAGTTCGAAAGAGTGCGAAAGCCACTCATCGAGGATTATCAAGTGGCAGCACTGGAAAGCTGCGTTTGGTTTGAGAATGCCAAGAACTACATGCATCTGGCTCCTCTGCCTTTCGCATATGAACTGATGACGCGGAGTGGGCGCGTAGATTACGAAAATCTGAGGCGTCGCGATCCGGAGTTTATCGCCGCCTACGAAACGGCAATCGCGCAGGAAGTCGGCAGGAGGCTTCGTTAGGAGGCAGGAGGCAGGAGCGACGGCAGTCACAAACCGTTGTTAGGCCCCTTCGCGTCTCGGTGGTTGATAGACCTCCATTCAGTCTTGAATGAAATTTCAATAGGATTCATAATCTCTGGCATGAGCGAAGAGAACACACAGAACATGCCTGGGGCTAATGGGCGCTCTTTCGAGGGGCGGGTGTTTGCCCGCTTTGATACTATTGATGCGAGCCTGCGTGACCTCGACGGGCGGATGCAAAAGCTCGAAACGCGCGCATATGACACTAAGCCCATCTGGGAGCAGGCTCTCAAAGAGATCATAGACACTAGGCGAGAGTTATCAAAGCGTCTTGATCGCATCGAAGCTATTGCCCATGATACCCGCGCGGATGTGCGGGATGCCGAAGACCGTATTGAGAAGCTTGAGTCAAAGCCCATTCAGTAGCTTCTGCTCAGTGCCCTGCCCCCTGCCGTCTGCCTCCTGCTCCTGCCGTCTATCCTTTCCATCCAGGCGGCAGCAGGCGACGACGACCATCCGCTGCCAAACTAATTTCCGGGTCATCGAGTTCCGTGCGGTCCCAAAGCTTGCAGGTAACCTGCTTGTGCGCCTGATCGAGGGCCTCGCAATAGTTGGTGTAAGTACAACGACGAATTTCGGTACCGCGACCGAGTCGGACTTTCACGAACCAATCAGGATCGGCAAGCGCTTGACGAGCCAAACCGGCGAGGTCAGCTTCGCCTCGCCGCAAAATTCCCTCCGCTTGCTGAAACGTGGTAATTCCGCCGCTGGCTACAACGGGAGTGCTGAAACCTGCGGCGTTTACGGCCCGCTTGATCGCCGCCACCTGCGGAACATTCCTACCGAATGGTCCGGTTTCGTCAGAGAGAGTTGTCGGCATGCATTCATAGCCGCTTTTGCCGGTATAGGGGTAAACGGCCTGCCCAACTTTAGGTTGTTGCGCATCCTCAAATTTGCCGCCTTTTGAGATTGAGAGAAAATCCAATCCCGCCCGAGCAAACTCAACCCCGAAGTAGGTCGCGTCATCAACCCGGTTTCCCCGTTCAATCACTTCGTCACCAAGAAAACGAACGCCCACTAGGTAGTCATCACCGACGCACTCGCGTACAGCGCGGTACACCTGGAGCGGCAAACGAACGCGGTCCTCACGCTGCCCGCCGTAACCATCTGTGCGAGTATTTCG
>JBGTLM010000224.1:0-8611 GCA_041744135.1 Pyrinomonadaceae bacterium | reverse complement strand
GCGACGATGCTGATCCTGAGCCTGACGGTCGTCGGCCTCTTCTCATATCGGTCACTCGGCGTCGATCTCTTCCCCAAGATTGACCTACCCACAATCACAGTGACGGTCGTCAATCCAGGCGCCTCCCCGCAGGAGATTGAGACGGAGATCACAGACAAGGTTGAGGGCGCAGTCAACACTATTAGCGGTATCGATGAGCTTCGCTCGACTTCGGTTGAAGGCATTTCCCAGGTGTTCATCACTTTCCTCCTGGAAAAGAACCCCGATATTGCCTCTCAGGAAGTTCGCAACAAGGTTGACCTGATCGCGAACGATTTACCGGTCACTGCGGAGCAGCCCATTGTTCAGAAGTTTGACACCGATGCAGCGCCGGTGGTGCGAATTGCAGTATCCGCCCCGCGCTCGCTACGCGAGGTCACTGACGTGGCCGACAAAAAGATTAAACAACAGATTGAATCCATCAATGGCGTCGGCGAAGTGCAGATCGTCGGTGGCCGAACACGCGAGATTCAAGTTTGGGTAGATCCGGACAAGTTGAGAGCGTTCAACGTTACTGTCGCCGAAGTCGCCAATGCCGTGCGCGCGCAAAATATGGAAGTGCCTGGTGGCCGAATTGACGAAGGGACCCGCGAACTGACGGTTCGCACGATGGGCCGTATCGTGGAGCCGGCCGAGTTCAATAATCTAATCGTTGCCAATCGCGGCGCCTATTCGGTCAAGCTCAGCGACATTGGATACGCCGAGGACGGAGCGGAAGAGCCACGTACGGAAGCGCGTTTGAACGGTCAACCGGCCGTCACTCTGATCGTCACCAAACAATCTGGTCAAAACACCGTGGCTGTTGCAGACGCAGCTAAAGAGCGTCTCCAGGAGATTCAGAAGACCCTGCCGCCGGGTTTCAAGACCGAAGTCGTCGGCGATCAGTCGATATTCATCAAGGCCTCAATCGAATCGATCCGTACGCACCTTATCGAGGGCAGCATCCTGGCAGCCATCGTCGTTTTCATTTTCCTTTGGAGTTTTCGTTCGACGGTTATCGCGGCGCTCGCTATTCCCACTTCGCTGATTGCCACGTTCGGGTTGATGGCGGCGATGGGATTTACTCTGAATCAGATCACGATGCTGGCGCTGACACTGATGGTGGGTATTGTGATTGACGACGCGATCGTCGTTTTGGAGAACATCTATCGTTTCATTGAAGAGAAAGGCATGCCTCCTTTTCAGGCGGCGATCGAAGGCACCAGGGAGATTGGCCTCGCCGTAATGGCGACGACGCTTTCCCTACTCGCGGTGTTCGTACCGGTAGGCTTTATGGGCGGCATTTCCGGCCGTTTCATGTCGTCGTTTGGCTTCACCGCATCATTCGCTATCGCGGTCTCCCTGTTGGTTTCGTTTACGCTGACACCCATGTTGTCGGCCCGGCTAATCAAGCGCAGCAAGGATCGGACTTCCCCAGACGGAGGGAAGCCGGCCCATCGCGATTCGAAGGAGTCGCGGTTTTATCGTCCGATTGATCGCGGCTACACCCGCATGTTGACCTGGTCCATGACGCATCGCTGGGCCATCGTCGCTGCGTGTTTGCTGGTAATCATAAGCATCGTGCCGCTGTTCATGTTTGTGGGGAAGAACTTTCTTCCGGTTGACGATCAATCGCAGTTTGAGATCAACGTGCGGGCCCCAGAGGGATCCACGCTAACGGCAACCTCGGGCATCGCCGAGCGGGTGGCCTCCGATCTCCGCCAGCTTCCCGCCGTGACTGATACGTTAACCACAGTTGGCGGAGGCCAGCAGGAGCAGGTCAACCTCGCCACGATCTACGTCAAGATGAAACCGATTGAGGAGCGCAGCGTTACTCAGAATGATTTGATGGTGCGGGCCCGCACTGAAATACTCGGCAAGTACCTTAAGGAGTTTCCGGGACAGTTGCGCACCAGCGTCCAACAGGTGGCCACAATCTCAGGGGGCGGATTCCGCAACGCCGATATTCAGTACGTGATCAACGGGCCCGATCTGGAGAAGCTAACAAAATACTCCGATGAGTTGTTAGCGAGGATGAAAACCATTCCGGACCTGGTTGACGCCGACTCGACTCTGGTTACCGGCAAACCAGAACTGCGCGTCGTCATCGACCGCGCCCGGGCAGCAGATCTCGGTGTTCGAGTCGGCGATATCGCCCAGGCACTTAATACGCTTGTTGCCGGTCAGAAGGTGTCCACCTTTAACGCGGGCACTGACCAATACGACGTTCGCGTACGGGCCATCGGAGAGTTTCGTGCCAGCGTAGAAGGTCTGAAACGGATGATAGTGTCTTCGTCCAAGATCGGTTGGGTCAGTCTCGACAACCTGGTTCGGATTGAGGAAGGCACTGGACCATCAGCGATTGATCGTTTGAACCGCCAGCGACAGGTGATGTTGCTGGGCAATGTCAAGCCAGGTGGATCGCAGGCCGCGGTCATCCAGAAGATGGATGAGTATGCCAAAGAGGTAAAGATTGATGGAGCGTACACAACCGGTTTGGCCGGGCGCTCGAAGGAACTGGGCCGCACAGGTTACTACTTCGGACTCGCTTTCCTCCTGTCTTTTGTCTTCATGTACATGGTGCTGGCGGCTCAATTTGAGTCTTTCATTCACCCGGTCACCATCTTGTTGACCCTCCCACTCGCAATTCCCTTCGGCATCCTGTCGCTTTTGGTTACTGGACAGACGGTCAATATTTTTTCGGGACTGGGACTCTTGCTCCTTTTCGGCGTGGTTAAGAAAAACGCGATTCTTCAGATCGATCATACCAATCAACTGCGCGCCCAGGGTATGGAACGTTTCGAAGCGATCATTCGGGCGAACCGTGAACGGTTGCGGCCAATCCTGATGACTACCGTCGCCCTGGTTGCCGGCATGTTGCCCTTAACGATCTCCAGTGGTCCCGGGTCGGGGACGAGCCGGTCTATCGGAGTGCTGGTTGTGGGCGGGCAGTCACTCTGTCTGCTGCTGACGCTGCTGGCGGTGCCGGTTTTCTATTCGCTTTTCGACGATCTCGCGCGCAGTCGAGTGTGGGGCGCAATCGGCGCACGCACTACCGGCGCGTTCGCCTGGGCGCGTCGCAAAGGAGCGAGCGCAACAGCATCGCTCTTCAGTTTGATAACGAAGGACTAGCGCTAGGGAAGAAAGACATGAACAAGGAAGCAAAGGCCAAAGCCGTAAGAATGCACCGGAAGCCGAGAGCGACGCTCGGCACAATTCTCGTACGGGCGGCGCTTGGAATCGGCGTTTTGATTGGCTCGTCGCCGCACTTTTATGCCCAGCAACCCACGCCTGCGTCTCCGGCGCCGGAGTTCCCGGTCCCGTCAATCGCTTCCGACTTTCGGCCGGAGCCTAAGCTTTTGCCGGAGCTCGGCCGCATCGGTGTGGACATGGAACAGCAGCGACCGCTCTCCCTTCGCGAGGCCCTGACCGCAGCGCTGGAGAACAACAAGGACATCGAGGTTGCGCGGCAGAATGTAAAGATTGCTGAATTTGATTTGCAAGGTTCGCAGGGCGCTTACGATCCACGGTTGATTTCGGCTTCCTATTTCGAGCGCATCGAGAGTCCGGTGTCCAGCTTTCTGAGCGGAGGCTCCAACGGATCCATTACCCAAAGCGACTTCACCAACACAGCACGCCTGGAGGGTCAGACCGCAAAGTTTGGCGGCAATTACCGAATTGATTTTTCCTCGATTCGACTAACCACGAACAATTTATTCGCGGCATTGAATCCGCAGTATCCAACTGCCCTAACGTTCAACTATACGCAACCTCTACTACGCGGCTTGAAGTTTGACAACAACCGCCGTCAGATTGAGATAGCGAGGAAGAACCTTTCCCTCAGCGATGCGCAGTTTCGCCAGCGCGCGGTTGATACCATTATCGCCGTGCAGCGCACCTACTGGGACCTGGTCTTTGCGCTTAGAAATCTCCAAATTCAACGAGATGCAGTGCGAGATGCGAAGAGTCAGCTGGAGCACAATAAACGTCTGGTTACCGAGGGTGCGTTGGCGCCGATAGACGTGGTCGCAGTAGAGGCACAAGTTGCCGGCTTCGAACAAACGTTGTTCACGGCCCTCGAAGAGGTCTCTCGCGCCGAGAACATTCTCAAGAATTTGATTGCCGAAAACCGCCAGGCCGAGATTTGGAAGGTCTCGCTAATCCCGACTGATTCGGTGGATCTGGCGCCGCCCAGCGTATCACTGGCCGAAGCTATGAAGGCCGCCATGGAGAATCGTCCGGAGCTGCAACAGTCGAACCTGGTGCGGGAAATCAATCAGATCGATCAAAAGTTCTACCGCGAGCAAACCAAACCACAAATCGATCTGGTTGGCAGTTATGGCCTTGTGGGACTAGCGGGCGCGTTCAGCGGCGGCATTAACCCTTTCACTGGTTCCTCCCAGGAGTTGCGTGATCGAGTGAACTTGCTCTCACTAAACAATGGTCTACCGCCTTTGCCGGATCCTCCAACTCAGACGATTTCACCGAATCTCATCGGGGGTTACGGTCAATCGATCCAGAGTCTATTAGGGAATCGTTTCAGCAATTTTCGTGCCGGCGTACAGATCAATTTGCCTTTGCGCAACCGCACCGCCAAGGCGCAGCTGGGCCGATCATTTGTTGAGGGCCAACGCATTGCAACTCAGCGCGAGCAATTGGAGCAGTCCATTCAGGTAGACGTGAGGAATGCATTGCAGGTGGTGCGGAGTGCGGAAGCGAGGTTGCGAGCGGCGGCCGCGGCGCGCTCTGCGGGCGAGCAGCAGTATGCCAGTGAACAAAGAAAACTGGACGCCGGCCAGTCGACGGTTTTTCTGGTGCTGGAACGGCAAACAGCCTTAACCACTGCCCGTGGAAATGAGCTTCGCGCGCAAACAGATCTGAACAAAGCGTCTGCCGAATTGCAGCGGGCGACCGGCAATGCCCTGACGGGAAATAGCATCGTTGTGCGAATGCGCTGATTTTAGGTCTTCCCGACTCAAGCAGTACTGTCCAAAAGAAGGCGGTCGGTCCTTTCGTAACCGGGAGCGGGAGCGACCGCACTCAACCTCAAAAACCTACCTATCACGAGTCCATTAGCCTCTTTTTCAAACACGAATGGTTTTGGGGCTGCAACGCTAACCAACCCGCAGTTTTTCGTCGATTGAGTGCGGTCGCCAGCGCTGCCGCTTCAGTAGTGGAATGGCATCCTAAACACCACCAACTCTTGAGTCGCTGCCGTCAACGCCGGGTTTGGTTTTTGCGGTTTTTCTCCCGTCGCCACTGCCTCACAAACAAAGCGGTTGCAATCACGCCGAAGACGAAAAGCACGACCAGTAAGAACCCAACAAAGATAAGCTCCGATTTGCCTGTGTCCATCCGGCAGGGTGTCTACTGAAGCGCTTCCAGCATGAGGAAGCTGCCGATGCAGGCTAGAATGCAGAAGGTGGCGGCAATGATGTACCACTGAATTAGTTTGGTTCTACACGCGCGGCAACGTGTTCTGGTCCACGTCACCGGCCTGGCGCAATTTGGACACCTCATTTTACTGCTCCAAAGGATTTCAAGCGAACCACAATCCATAACGGCCAGTGATCTGACAAGCCGACCTTCTTATCGATTCCATGGCTGGTAGGTTCCAGGTTTCGCAGCCAAATCCAGTCCAGCTTCAGCCTTATCGGAACCACCAGAACAGTTCGCAGGAAAGTCGACTTACCGTTGGCGAACGGAGTAGTAAAATTTTCGCGAACAAAGAGCTCGGACGTTCTCTTCACGGCCTTAGGCTCCCAGGTATTGAGATCACCCAGGATGATCGCGCGCATCTGCGTATGATAGCGCGCCAGATCCTCTAGCACTGCCTTCGTTTGCTCGATCTTCTCGTCCACCGGAATCCTGTTTTCAGAGTGAACCGAATAGATTCGCAAGGGCGTTCCCCCGATCCTAACAGTCGCCCCAATTGCTACCCGCCTTCGGCCGCCCGGGCCCGGGTGCGGTAAAACGATACGATGAACATCCGTCAGGGGATAGCTGCTCAGGATTGCGACTCCCGTCTCCTCTTCCATCTCCGCCGTTTGAGTTGGTGGCGCAGTCCAAGCGTAATATTGGCCAAGTTTCTCAGCGATCGACTTCACAGCATTTAGGTTGCCGGTTCGTCGCTTGTTGCGGTCAACTTCCTGTAAGCCGATAATGCTCGCCCCCGCTATTTCGCTATCGTGCTTGAGAAGTTTAATTAGTTTGTCCAGCTCTTCGCCCCCACGCCAGCGAATGTTGTAGGAAACCACCTTGATGTCGGCCGGGGCCTTCGGTACAGTTGCGATCGTAAGAGCGCGGCCTGTTTCCAGCAATTCCGAATCCGGGGATGTGCGCGAGACCTGAGGAAAACCGGTGGTGGCAGAGAACAAAGGTCCACAGAGAAGCGCCAGCAGGCTGAATTGCAGCAGTACCTTCAACTGAGGATGGCTAATCTCAGCCTTGGTATCAGTAAGCTCTCCGGGATTTTGCTGCATGACAATCACGCCTTCTTACAGTCGACTGACCAGCCTCAGATGCCTGTGTGCGGCGTTGTCGCTGTTCGTGGCCGCCGCGCTGTAGGACCTTTCACGGTAAATCGCATTATTGGACGCGACTTTGATCGCCGTGCTACTTCAGCAAATCCTGCTGCTTTAAACGCCGATGGTATCCCATGCCATAAGAAGGGATCGGGCATCTTCTCAGTCGAAGGTTCGACCGGATAACCTTCTACGATTTTTGCGCCTCGCTTGGCGGCAAACTCAACTGCCGCCTTCAACAGTTGTGTGGAAACCCCTTTTCGCCGGTACGGCTTCTTAATAAACAAACAGGAGATTGACCAAACCGCCTGGGCATCCACCGGTTTTAAAATACGTGAACGATCGAGCGCAACATAAACCTCGCGCGGCGCCACTGCGCACCATCCGGCAGGTTCCTGGCCGAGATATGCAAGTAAGCCGGGCGCTAGATTAGCACTCACGATCTCCTTAAACCACCGCTTGTTGCCCTCGCCTTTACCGGCGTCAAACTCCTTCCGCGGCAAGCGCCAGAACATGCACCAACAACCGCCGCAAGCGCCACGCTCGCCAAACAATTCTTCCAAGTCAGACCAACGCGCGGGGGTGCAGGGGTGAAATATCAAGTCAGGAAGTCGATTTGACAGTTTGTCCCGTTCTCCTTGAGCTCCGTAGGTGCTCATTGTTTATAGGTTTCCGTGGCTTTCAGGTGCAGCGTCGACTGGACCTGGCAGGTCGCTGAACCAGTGGTTAGAAGAATAGAACCAGTAAAGCGAACCACTAAAAGAACACGAAGTATCTCGAATTGAGGCATCCACTTCGTGCGGGTTCGCGGTTCGTGTTTGCTTTTTTCAGCAGCCTGCAAGAACTATGAACTTTAGCTCCTCCTAACGGAGCTTCAAGGACCTAACGTGAAGAGTACATACCTAAGCTAACACAATCAATACCGCCAGGTAGCCAGTTTTTCCAGGTCCCTATTAATCTGTCGGCTTGCCCAGGAGCAAGGCGTCGCTCTTTTTTGTTTGCGGACCTCCATCGTTGCAGATCGCGAACGACGGCCCTTCATACATCGTGACGCCGGCGTATTCGCCTTTCGCGTTGAGAATATAGAAGTTAATGCCGAAGTTTGGGTTTCCCCTGCTGTTGAGAAGTCTCTTCTCAATGGTGTTTGCTTTGATGCGTTTGAGCGCCTCCATGCCGGCGTCTTTCGGGTGGGCGCCGCGACGCATCTCCTCAACAATCAGGAACGAGCATAGATTATAAAGGTTTGCTTCGCCTCGTCCGGTTGAGCCGGCCGCGCCGACGCTGCCATCAACATAAAGACCCGCTCCCAGGATGGGCGAGTCACCGACTCGGCCGGGAATTTTCCACGCCAGACCGCTCGTGGTTGTCACGCCGCAGATTTCACCTTTTGAGTTTATGCCGTTGCAGTTGATCGTGCCGTAATAATGGTCGCGGTCCACTAGTCCCTCGGCGACCATCTTCAAGCCTTCGCGATGCCAGACTTCCGCACGGATCTTTGGATCAAGATAGTGTGAAGGATCGGTGCGACGCTTCCATTCCAGCCATAACTGCCGCGAGTTCTCGGTGTTGAGGTCGTCCTCGATTTTAAACCCCATATTGCGCGCAAACATCTGTGCGCCTTTGCCGACGAGCAGATGGTGATCGGTAGTTTCCAGTACCGCTTTGGCAACGAGGGATGGTGCGCGCACACCTTCCAGCGATGCCACGGCTCCGGCGCGTCTCTTCGGTCCATGCATGCACGAGGCATCAAGCTGTACTATCCCATCGGCATTTGGCAGGCCGCCGTATCCCACGCTATCGTCCAGCGGATCGAGTTCGCAGATGTTGACGCCGGCAATCACCGCATCAAGCACGTCAGCTCCCTGCGTCATCATGGTGAAGGCCTTTTGCACAGAGGTTACGTTGCCGTCGTGCTTGAAGCGATTTCCGTTAGCGGAAGCAATCACAAGGGGTTTCACTCCACTCTGAATGACGACAGCAGGGAACTGACTCAGCGCTGATTCACTGGCGACGAGAGTTAGGCCCGCAACCGCACTACTTCGCATGAAGTCACGACGTTTGATCTTTTT
>JBGTLM010000223.1:0-17509 GCA_041744135.1 Pyrinomonadaceae bacterium | reverse complement strand
GCGGATAATTTTACGGCGCAGGTAGGCGCACCGATTATTAAAGACCGCTGGCATTTTTATTTCGGTTACGAGTGGGTGAAACGAGATGATAAGGCGGCTGCCGACCGGGTTTTGACTATTCACGAAGCAGACAAGGCGCGGTTGATTGCCGCCGGTTTATCGCCTGCGATTTTTCCGCCGGCCATTCCCAGCCTTGAAACCGCACCTTTTTATATCTTTCGGACTGACGCACAATTGAACGATAAGAATCGTCTGACCGCGCGGTTTAATCTTGCCGACTTGAGTTCCGATAACTTTAATCCGGGCGGACTCAACACCTTAGAGCGCAGCTTTGACGCATCTGCCGTTGGCTCTGGACTCGCCGTGCAGCTTGCTTCATACACGCCAAAGGTTTTCAATGAATTTCGCTTTCAATATGCCCAACGCTCGAACACGGGTAACGGCGGTAGAAGAAACGAGTTTTCCGGTACCGGACCTTCAATAGTGATAACCGGCGTGGCAAACTTCGGTTCGCCCGAAGGCGTAACTGACCTTTTCCTGACGCGAAAAATAACGCAAATTCAGGAGAATTTCATACTGACGAGAGGAACCCACATGGCCAAATTCGGAGGTGGTTTCATCTTCTACGATTTTGCCGAGCAGGCGGTAGTTTTTGCCAGATATACATTTCCTTCGATTGATGCTTATATCGGTGCCCGCAACGGAACTAACCCTCACAGCTACACTTCTTACGCCGAAACCTTCGGCGACCCGGTAAATAACTACAAGGCGACATTCTGGAATTTGTTTGTGCAGGACGATTGGAAGCTGACGCGCCGATTAAAGTTCAATTACGGTCTGCGCTATGACCTTTACCGAATTCCCGAAGCCGATTCGACCTCGCCTTTTTCCGCTTCGCAAGAATTCAATGTGGACAAAGACAATTTCGCGCCGCGCCTTGGGGTTGTCTATGCCTTACGCGAAGGAAATCGTCCGACAATTATTCGCGCCGGAGCCGGAATTTATTACGACGCAGCGCTTTTGGCGATGTATCAGCGGGCTTTGCAAAACAACGGTAATGCGAGATTTTTCAATTTCAGTTTCAGTGGAAATACCAACGTAATACCTATACCAAGTCCAAATGCGCCAGCGTTTCCAAGCACTTTTTCAGGCTCTTTGCCCGCTGGTTCGGTCTTGCCGCCGCAAAACATTGATACGGTTGCGCCTGATTTTGAAAATATGTATGCGATTCACGCCAACTTCCAACTCGAACAGGCAATCAGCAACGACCTTTCATTCGCCGTCGGCTATATCCATTCCGGCGGTCGTCATATTCCGGTCTACCGCGGCATCAACATGATTCCGATTCGCTTTTTGTCGGACGGCAGACCTGTTTTTAGCAGGCTGGTCAACTCTTCTACTCGATTCAACCCGAGATTCAACAATATCCTGATGGTAGAATCCGCAGGCGTCTCGGAATACAACGCTTTGACTTTTCAATTGACGAGACGGCTTTTGAGCGGGCTTCAATTCAGCCTCAACTACACGCTCTCGAAAGCGACTGACGACGCCCCCGAACAAAATTTGACGACCGGCAACATCCAGGGTTTGCTTTTGGTAGACCCGAACAATCGTCAGCTCGACAAAGGTACTTCGTTCGCCGACCAACGCCATACTTTTGTTATGAGTCTCGTGGCGCTTCCGCAATTTAGATTTGACAACAAAACGCTTCACTATCTCTTCAACAACAACCAGGTCGGCATGATTGCAACCGCCAACAGCGGCGAAACATTCAACATCGTGTCTACTTCAGACATCAACGGCGACGGGGCTACGATTTCGGATAGACCAATCGGAATTAAACGCAATTCAGGAACAACTCCGCCGCAATTTAATGTTGATCTGCGCTATTCGCGTTTCTTCAATCTTACCGAGCGTTACAAATTGGAAGTCTTCGGCGAGTTCCAAAATCTTTTCAATATCAACAGCATTGTCCAATTCAACAACGTCACCGTAACGACAAATGCCAACGGGGAATTGATCGGCGGACTCCCCGATTTCAAAGCACGTAATCAATCAACCTCGCAAGATAGCCGCCAGTTTCAATTCGGCTTCAAATTCATCTTCTAGCCGACGGAGAATGTCAGTGACAACCAGGTTGGCTGTTGGCGTTTCTGGAACATTCCTATCGCGGCAATCGTTCATCGGCGATTGATCTTATCGTTTTGGTTGTCTGCGCGCCACGAGCTACAACTTCCCGAGTACGCCGGTCTTCGTGAGCATATTGAAAGGACGAATGGCGGTTTGAGGAACGAATTGTGATGGGGTCTTTGTGCTTGTGACGCCGTTGTGACGTAGCGACAGACAAGTCCACATTGGTGGCATAAAGCTCCGTATAGAAGCGTATAAGACCCTCCGAAAATCGCCGTGGCTGCAACCTCTGTTAAGTCAGTCAGTTAAAAAAAGAGCAGAGCCGGGTTCGCAATGCGGAGGCCAAGAGTTCGACCCTCCTCTGCTCCACCAATAACCCGCCCGCTTTCAAATACTTATAATCTCAAGAGAAATGCGCCAGTTTTTATCTTGTGACGTGGTTGTGACGTCGCTGCCGCAAATCTGCTTAGCACGGGATCTAGGGACTGTAGCGATGTGCAAGAATTAAAGGAAAATCAAGTTGCTACAATACATAACACTCGACGTCCTGATGAAAATGAAGACCGTAATCCTGCAGCGCGGAGGTCAGAGCTTGGACAAACTGCAGTTCTGTATTAGTTACGGGTGTGAGGCTCGTGAATAGGCAATCCGTAATGCGGAGGTCGACTCTTTTGGTCAGTGATTACTCAACAGCATGAGACTTCATTGGTTAATGACATCCTCTATTTGCGATGATTTGCCATCTCAATAAATTTCCGAGTCGCTGGCTGAGGTGCTTGTCTTTTCTACACACGGTCTTTAACTCGCGATTGATCGTAAGTCCAGTAATCCGCGCCGTGGCAAGGACCGGCCCCTGCTGATGACAACTACGGCCATCATTGAAGACGCTTACCTCGGTGTGCGTGAATATCCGATTCACGCCGCTCTTGCTCCATTTGTGAAATGCATCTGGTCCCAGGAAAGTGCCGGAGCGGTCTTTCATGATGGCAGGGAGAGAATCCTGCCCGACAGTTGCGTCGAGCTCGTAATTCATTTTCGCGATCCATTCCTTACCCACTTTGCCGACGGGACGAGCGCTCTCCAGCCTCATGGTTTTGTCGTGGGACAAATGAAACGATTCCTGGAAATTGAGCCAGCGGGACGCATCGGTCTCATCGCAATCCGTTTCCGTGCTCGTGGGGCATATCTCTTCTTTCAAAGACCGCTCAGCGAAGTGGCAGCAGGGATCGTCGATCTTAGAGATATCTGGAAAGAGCGTGCGAGCGAGTTGACTGAGCGCATAGCTATGGCAAGCGGAATGAAAGCACGTGTGCGGATTGTTGAGGAGGCGCTGCTTTGGTTGCTGTTCAAGAACGGCCGTTATGATCACACGGTTGACCAAGCCCTCCAACTCATTGATGCGAACCGGGGCCAGTTAAATATCGCTCAACTCGCGGCCCATCTAGGCGTCAGCAACCGACAACTGACTCGTCGGTTTCAACACGCCGTAGGATTAAGTCCGAAGGAGTTCGCTCGCGTCAGTAGATTTCTTCACGTCGTGCGCTGTTTGAGCGACCGTAAACCTCAAACCTTGACTGAGGCAGCAATGGCCTGCGGCTATTTCGATCAAGCCCACTTCAATCACGAGTTTCGCCAGATGGCTGGGATGGCGCCCGGAGAGTTCTTCACGTTTCCTAACGTCGTCTTCTGACGATGGCCGATTTTTACAAGCAGAGAGACTCAATCTGCGCCTATCATCTTCACGAATACGCGATGAAGGAACGGAATGACATCCTGGAGGGCGCTCTGCGACAGCACGTACGTGAAGTGCGTGAGACGCTAACTCAACAGCCTGACTGGACGAGTGCGGCTCGCGAGTTCGATACGTTGTTTGCCAGCATGGCCAACCCAAAGGACCCGCTCTGGTCGAGCGAAACGATGGAGAAGCTTACCCGTGTTTATTTGGAAGAGCGATGAGACTATCAGAGCGGTAACATCACGTTGCGGACCGTCTCCAAGATGCCGATAGGTCTGCGCAATGACACCAAGAAGATATTCGTTCAGATTGCGGAAGCCTGCGGGGTCTTCAATGCTTCACACAAAGTGAACTTCGAAGCGAGCGAACTGCCTGAAGACTTCGTTGACATACCGATGGTGCTGGCCAAAAAAAGAGGATTCTTCACTTACGCTGCGCCGCTACCGGCCTTGTATGTGAAGACTAGCTTGAGCTTCGACTACTGGGTGCCCAAGATTCTGGAATGGGCTGGGGAGATTCGGCGCGAGGGTCTCTCAGCTTGGCGTGGCACTGCGATACTAAGACACGAGAGTTGCACTGACTTCATGCGGATCGCGCTGCTGTTCCTTTCCGACCCTATTGGCTGCCCGCCAGTAGCGAAGACGGATGATCGTGCGGCCTTGCTTGAACGAGTGTTCGGGGAGCCTTTCGTTTGGGTCAAAAAATCTCAGAAACGTGAGGACATCCTTAGGAATAATCGTGTGATCGTCGATGGACTAAATCGCTCGGCAAACAACGCTGGGCTCCAGATTCCGCTTGAGGCCTGGAGCCGGCTGTTGCCGTTACCGTTCGTAAAGGAGCTTTTGAACAAATAGGCACTGATCGGAAATCGTACCAGTAATGAATTAAGCTTGATTTTGCCGGAGCGAAGTTAGGTTTCAAAACATGGAGGAGCTTATGTCTGGATTCAAGTTAGGACCGATCATGCGATCCGCCCTCTTGGTTGAGGTCGTTCTTGGCTCGGCGCCTGTAATTCCCATTGTGACTGCGGGCCAGTCCGCCACGACGAAACAACCTGACCTGTCTGATCCTTGGAAACCGCTGCGCCAATTCGTCGGTAAATGGGAAGGCGATTCGCAGGGCGAACCTGGCGTAGGGAAAATGGAGCGCGAATATGGTTTCGTGCTAAGAGACAAATTTGTTCAAGTGTCGAACAGAGCGGTGTACTCACCACAAAAGAAGAATCCGCAGGGTGAAACCCACCAAGACTTGGGCTTCTTCGGCTATGACCGAGCCTTGAAGAAACTCAGCTATCGCCAATTTCACGTCGAGGGCTTTGTGGTCCAATACTCTTTGTCCAGCATTTCGGAAGATGGCCGCAGCTTCGTCTTCACCAGCACGGCCATTGAGAACATTAGCCCCGGTTGGGTAGCGCGCGAAACCTATCGGTTTCTCAGCAACGATGAGTTTATCGAAACCTTCGCCCTGGCAGGACCCGGGAAAGAGTTCGAAACCTATTCAGAAACCCGCTTTCGACGAAGACCGTAGGTCGTTCTTCGTTTCAGTGTGCACGATTCTGCCCAGCTAGCGAATCATTTATGGCGAGTCCCCCAAAACGTTCTTCACTTTTGCCCGCCTTGTAAGCAAGTCTGCGATAAACGAACGATCGCGAAACGTCTTGCGAACCCCTCTCGGTGATCACCAGTGCGACGTTCCTCAGTGATAAGCCAGAGAGTCTCCTAAGTAGCGAGTCAACGACGAAATACCGAATACCTATTGAGATTAACTACAGTGACGATTGGAGCAATTCATTTTAACAATCACGCTGGATCGCTCTATCATCTTGTGAAGAAAATCGGCGGCGCGATGACTGGCGCAATGGCCAACAGAGCGCGCACGGAAATGAAAGTCAATGAACGCTATCAATGGCTTGGTGAGCAGTCGCAGGCGCGCGTCCGCCAGATCCTTAAGAGGAGTTCCCTTTGTGTGCTCTCCTCTCGCGTGGAGGGAGGAGCAACGTGTTATCAGAGGCGATAGTTGCTTCCGTTCTGATTCTCGCCTCACGCATTGACGGCAATGTCGGCATTTTAGGTGCCGATTCCAGGCTATTTTGATATCGGTGATACAAGACAGCTCACTCGGCTTCTGACGCGGGCGGGAGTTCTCGACGATATCTCGCGGAATTAAGAGCGTGGAGCAACAGCCTGGTTCCCCTTGCTGACCCCGCGCGAGATGAACAAGCTTGGTCAGATTTGATCAGCGAACTACTTTTTCCGGAGGGAACCGACTGGATTTCCATGGTTAGGAGTCAGATCACTTTCGTGAATCCGTCAGATGATCCATGCAAGTGGAAGGAATAGCCTTATTAGAAGAATCTGTTGGGAGGTCGCTATGAAAAAGCCGCGTTTCATCTCAAGCATCGCTCTAGTGACGATGGTTACCCTGGGCTGTGCTCAGACCTCTGATAAGAAGAAAGCAAACCCTTCCGCTGCGGCTGGGCCAGAACTTCGCTGGAAGTATGAGACCGGCGGTTGGAGTGTTCTCGATCCCTACGGTCGTAGGGGGCGTAATGTTCATCGGTTCTTGTGCCGGAAACTTTTACGCCTTAAACAAAACTACGGGCCAAGTGAAGTGGAGTTATGACATCCGCAAAGACGGCAAGCAGCAGAGCTTCCACGGGGACCCGTTAGTCACAGATGACCTGATCCTCATCGGCACCGATAATAGCTGCACGCCGGATGGTATAGGGCACGTTTACGCCTTCGAGCGAGATAGTGGCAGAGTTCGATGAAAGTATCGTTCGACTAGCGTCCCTACAGACATCGATCAAATCGGCTCAAATGTGTACCTCGGCAGTTTCCAAGACCAGTGGTCTTCCGTGGATCTTGTTACCGGAGACTTGAATTGGAGTTTTTCCACTGGCGTATCTAATAAGGACTGTGACATGCCCAAGTCACCCGTTACAGACGGGAGTCGCCTGTTCATTGCCGGACTAGACGGAGTCATCTATTCGCTGGATGCTTCGTCCGCTCGAGTGAGCTAGAAGCGCAAGCTCCCAGCAGCTCCTTCGACGGCGCTGGCGCTCAGGGATAAGACCATTTATGTCGGCACAAACGATCAACGTATCTATCGTTTGAAAGCCGAGACCGGTACAGTCATATCCGAACTGGCTATTGAAGCAAAACCCGTGGGAAGGCTGGCATTCGGCAACGATTTATTGTTTGTATTTTTGGAGAACGCTTCGGAAGGGGTCGTTAATTATCTCTGTAGACTCTAAGTTGGACGGCGTGCGCTGGAGCAGGGATCATCCCCTAACTGGGCTTCCGAGCGACCTCTTCTATGGAAAGAATCAGTCGTAGCCGGAAACTGTCGTGGCTCGCTGGCTGCCTTCCGAGCTACGGACGGTGAACCCCAATGGGATCTTAGCCTGAAGGGATGCATCTGGAGCATAGGCAGTTCCGGAAATATGTTGTTCGCTGGCGTACTGGAAGGAACCATCTACGCATACGAGCTATCGGCGAAACAATAAGTCGATTCACTTTCTGGTCCCGTAAGTTCTATATCCAATCTCATTATCGGGCTCGTAAGTTTGCTAGGAAATGATCCATTCCCGACGCTCCGCTGCAAGATCTCTTGTGACGCCGTTGTGACGTGACTATAGATAAATGCGCTCGGGTAACGACAAATGACCGAATGTTGTTGACTTCTGGTTCGTGTCCGTTCGTGTGATTTCGTTTGCAGCCCATAATGCTGCGTGTCTAGCCGAAAAGCATAAGTCGGCGGGAGGAGACCAGAGACTCGGATGAGGCCATAGTAAGCGATGACCTGGTGGGACAACATAACCCGCTGGCGAGCCAAGGGCCTCTGGACGGGAGGTGCGATGGCAGATGACCCGCTGAATTGCCAGCAATGGCTACAGGGTCTGAGGGGTCGCACTGGCACGGCGTATAAGTACGAGCGAGTAATGCTCGACGAAGGTCGCCGTGGACTTCCCGTTTGAAGCCGTACTGGGGAAAACCCACCGTACGGAATTTTAGAGAGGAAGGAGGAAACGTGCTGCATGGTCTGGTTGCCATTTGCCACGCCGCTCGAAAGAGCTAACACATCGGAAGCTACTGACCTACACACTTACGCGCCTCCTCTCTACTCGACGGATCGTTCCCGTCTCTCGCCAAGGCAAACGATCCACGAACTACCGAGCATAACGAAATGAGGTCCAGAGAAATGACCTAAGAAAAATGACAAATGGAAAATGGACGAGCACCATTTGGAGAGGAGTAGGCTCCTTCTATTTCAGTCTTTCCGCCGCTTGCGCAATCGCCTCAGCAAGTTTAGAAACATTCCTTCCGCCGCCTTGAGCCAGATCGGGTTTGCCACCACCACGTCCGTCAAGCATGGCACATGCGTCGCGCATCAACGCACTCATGTCGCCTGGTGCGTCGGCAGAGCGAGCAAAGACCAGGCGCGCAGCTTCCTTGTCCCGCGAGCCGAGCAGGGCGATTGTCGCGGGGTGACTAATCAAACTGAGAGCCAGTTGTTTCAACGATTCGGCATCGCGGTTTTCAAAAACCTCATTAACAATTCGCACGTTGTCATGCGCCGCGGTAGCTCGGGCAAGTAGCTCTTCGGCTTCAACACGAGCAGCAATCTCTTCCAGGTGGCGGACACGGCGATGCAATTGTTTGTTCTCATCCAATATGCGCGCAGCCAGATCGGGCGTGTCATCTCGCCCGGCGCTAAACAATCCGGCAATAACCCGTGCGCTTTTATTCGCATGACGGTAGTCTGCGAGTGCCCGCATACCGGCGACAAACTCAATGCGCGTCAAACCCTTGGCGCGTTCCCAGGAACGCACGGCAATCATCCCAACCTCGCCGGTCTGATAAGCATGCGTCCCGCCGCAGGGAGTGAGATCGAATCCCTCAATCTCTATCAACCTTAGATCCCCTTCGCGCACCGGCTCCTTGCGTAGCGGCAATTCCGAGGCTTCCTGCGAGGTCACATGCTTGATGATAATCACCCGATTTTCCCAAATTACATTGTTGGCAAGTTCCGCCGCCCGTTCGATAGTCTCGGAAGTCGGATTGTCCACGTCTACGTCTATTTCGCAAGACTCATCCAGCACCCGAAAGCTGCGGGTTGGTGCGTTGAAGAGTTTGACGAATGACTGGGAGAGAATGTGTTGCCCGGTGTGTTGCTGCATATGATCCAATCTACGCAGCCAGTCAATTCTGCCTTTGACGACCGTGCCCACTTCCGGCGCTCGTCCTTGAATCACGTGCAACACTCCTGCTTCCGCATCATCGATACACTCGACTACTCGTAGGCCGTTGAGCGTCCCGGTGTCGCTGGGTTGGCCGCCGCCGGTGGGATAGAAAGCGGTTCGATCGAGAGTTACCGCTGTCCAACCGCTAACGCGCTCAGTCTTTTCGACGACGCGTGCTTCAAATTCGATCAGATGGGAATCGCTGTAGTAGAGACGTTCCGTTGTGGGCATGCTGAGTTAATAATGCAACAGCGAAGTGTATGCAAGTTTTCGGCAGTGTCATGGTTTGCAAAATCCGTTGATAAGAACTATCCACGAAATTACACGAACGAACACGAAAAGTGTTCGTGCCATTTGGCGCCATTTGGTGGATCGTTCATACGTATTAGAGCTGGATGACGCTACCAACTTTTCAGGATTGGCGGAGTCCGCCATTTGCTTGAGGCGGGGTAAAACCAGCTTTTCAACCTCGAACTACTCAATCCTGACAACCGGGCGATCAGATTCTCACCATCGATGGGAAGAAAGTTACGAGCAGGGATTGGCTTAACAGGCTCAACCGGTATCAGCAGGGTGATCGCCTGCCGATTTCATTCAAACGTGATCGCCGCACGCGTCAGACGACACTGGTACCCGGTGCTCCAAACGGCTTCGAGTATCGGATTGAAGAAAAACCAGATGCGACCGCAGGTCAGAAAGCACTGCGTATGGCTTGGCTTAAAGTGCAGAATTTGTAGGGGTGTCACTCCGTGGGCACCCCTTGGCGTCCACGGAGGCTTCGCTGGTTTAAGGAGCGGAGGCTTTGTCGAGCCTTTTGTCTAGTCGTTATTCTTAATAGACGCGGGGGGCGCCCACGGAGTGGCGCCCCTACAATGCTAACAATCAAGGAACGATTACCTCAATCGACTCGGCGGCGATCTCGAAAGTCATCGGCAGCTTTCCAATCAACTCTCCATCCACTTGCACCGCGGCCTCGCCGGTTGCTCGCGCCCGCCGCGCGCGAACAAAGTGAACGCCACGGACCGGGGGCACTCCACTACGCATCGCGTGCGAGAGTAGATAAAGATAACGCAGCCGGCTGCGGGTTTCGATGATGCAGATCTCAAAATCAGGGTGGTCGAGCCGGGCGCGGGGTGTGACCGTAAGATCGCCGCCATAGCTGGCCGCTTTGCCGATGGTGGCGAACGTAGCAGTGAAACTTTGTCCTTCGACTTCGATCTCGAAGGGTTTAGGCTTCCAGTCCGCCAGAGAGCTCAGACCTGAAAACCAAAAAGCTCCTTTACCAAATCGCTTCTTGAGTTCGGGACGGACGCGACGCACGACTGAGGCATCGAGACCGATGCCGGCCATCAAAAGAAAATGTCTCTTCGCCCCACTCTTTTCATCCAGGGCACAGCCGACATGAACACGCCTCGTTTTGCCGTGAGCGATCACGTCGGCTGCGCGACGGCAGTCAAGTGGTAAGCCGAGTTCGCAAGCGAGCACGTTCGCAGTGCCGCGGGGCAGGATTCCCAGTCGCGCGGGCGTACCAACCAGGCCTTGCAGCGCTTCGTTGATCGTCCCGTCGCCCCCGGCAACGATTACGTCGCAGACGCCTTTGCTTGCTGCATCAGCGGCGATCCGAGTCGCGTCGCCTGGCCCCGTAGTCGCCACCAATTCCACTTCGAGTCCTTCGGAATTTAACTGCGAGCGAATATCTTCGATTGCCGGCAGTCGTCGCGAGGCATACCGGCCAGTCTTCGGATTGAAAATCAGGAGTGCCTTGCGAGTGTTCATTTGCCGATAACCGGCAAATAGGATGCCGCTTAAGGGGTGCGTCACCGGTGAATTACTAAGCTATTGCCGGTGGCTGCTTCTGTAGGCAATTTGCAGGTTGGTAAGGTGGGCAAAGCAAAGCGCGCCCCCGCTCCAGCGTAGCGCAATCCGATAGCAAAGCTCTGATCCTTAGGAAGGATTCGGTCCAAGGTAGTTTGAGTCAGACCAAGTTATGACGCTACGCCGGAGCTGGGGCGCGCTTTGCTTTGCCCACCTTCCCAACCTGCAAATTCCCGAGCTTGAATGGCACGGCGAGCATTAATCTGACACTTGTCGGTTTCCCATGCTCCTCTCACCATTGGTCTTCTCACAACTCACCAGGACGCTTCTATCTATTCCAGCCGGTAGTTTGGCGCTTCCTTTGTGATGATAACGTCGTGAACGTGCGACTCGCGCAGGCCTGCGGAAGTGATGCGAATGAACTGGCTCTTATCCTGAAATTCTTTGATTGTGCGACACCCTGTATAGCCCATGCCCGAACGCAACCCGCCAACCAATTGGGTCGTCATCTCAGCGATAGTGCCCTTATAAGCAACGCGGCCTTCGATACCCTCGGGAACGAGCTTCGCCTCGCTCTCGGCCATCTCCTGAGAATACCTGTCGCGCGAGCCTTCGCGCATCGCCCCAATTGAGCCCATGCCCCGGTATGTTTTAAAGGATCGACCCTGGAAAAGAATTACTTCGCCTGGAGCCTCCTCCGTTCCGGCAAAAAGGGAACCAATCATTACGATGTCGGCGCCCGCAGCGATGGCTTTAGCCACATCCCCGGAGAATTTCACGCCGCCATCAGAGATCACTGGAACTCCACTCCCTTGCGCAGCTCTTACACACGACTGGATGGCAGTGATCTGTGGCACCCCGGCGCCGGTGACTACACGAGTCGTACAAATCGATCCCGGGCCGATGCCGACCTTGATAGCGTCTACTCCGGCCTCGATCAATTCCAACGCTGCCGCGGCAGTGCCGATATTGCCGGCGACCAGATCTGTGTTCGGATGTCTACGCTTAATCTCGTGAACAGCTTCAATCACACGTGAGGAATGACCGTGGGCCGTATCCACGACCAGACAATCAACTCGGGAGGTTACCAATTCATCCGCGCGTTCGCGGAAATCGCCGGTGGCTCCGATCGCGGCCGCGACCCGCAGACGGCCAAGGTTATCCTTGGCGGCGGTCGGGTATTTGATTGCCTTCTGAATATCTTTGACTGTAATCAAGCCTTTGATCCGTTTGTCGTCGTCAACCACAAGCAACTTCTCGATGCGGTGTTTTTGAAGCACCGCCTTCGCTTGTTCGAGTGTGGTGCCAACGGGAACGGTGACCAGGGGCTGCTTAGTCATCACCTCCGAAACAGGAATGTCGAACCTCGTTTCAAAGCGCAAGTCGCGGTTCGTAATGATACCGACGAGGTGTCCGTCTTCATCCACTACCGGCACACCGCTGATGTGATACGTCTCCATTACCATCAGAGCTTCGCGCACGGGCCGGTCCGGCCGAATTGTAACTGGATCTACGATCATCCCTGATTCAGATCGTTTTACCTTGTCCACTTCCTCTGCCTGACGCGCAATACTCAAGTTCTTATGAATGACACCTATGCCGCCCTGCTGGGCCAAAGCAATTGCGAGCGCGGCCTCGGTGACAGTATCCATCGCCGCGGAACAGAGTGGGATTTGTAGCCTGATATTACGGGTGAACTGTGTCGAAGTGTCAGTTTCAGACGGCAGCACGTCCGAACGCGCGGGCAATAAGAGGACATCGTCAAAAGTAAGGCCTTCGGGAATGTTAGCCGAGATCATGATGGTACTTACTACTCCTTGATGTTCAAATGGAAGTTCGTAATGAAGATAGGGTGCGGACGAAAACAGAACTGCCCGCTACTTCGGAGCGGGCAGTCGCTTTCATTTCCTGAGTTGGACCCAAATGTCGCACAAGCTTCGGCAGTGCGCCTCTCGACACAAGATACCGGTCGGGTCGAATTATTGCAGGGCAGTTTTGTAATCAGCTTTCCAAAAACCCAAGTCGACGACTGGCCTGGACGTGGCCGGCGTGTCCGCCCGAGTGTTCACGAGAGCCACTGATGGCAAAGCCGGGCGAAGTAGCACGGCCGAGCGGCCCTGATACCAATGCAGTGCAGCAAGTGCTCCCAGAGTTAGTAAGCCCAGGATTAATATTGCCAGAACTACAGTCAGAATCGGAGAGCGGGTGGCGGGCGCGTCAGTATAGACTTTCGAGTGACGGATGGTTGCAACATCTTCTTCAGTCTCACCCTTTTCGCGAATATAACGCGAGTATCCCTCGACAGCCTCTTTCTCGTCATACCCTATGCAGCGCGCGTACGCCCTCACGAAACTCCGGTTGAAGATTCCGCCGGGCAAACGCTTATAATCGTTTGATTCGATGGCTTCTAAATAGTGAATGGAGATGCGTGTTTCGTCGGAAACTTCTCGTAGCGGAATGCCACGCTCTTCGCGCTTGAGTCGCAACTGTTCTCCAATAGTAGTTGCCATTACCAATCCGCTTCAGCCCCTGCGCGTGCTCACTTGGTGGTAGCCTTTACGATGCGCCCTCCGGGGAAGACGTTGATCTGGTTTCCCGCCCCTCGTTCGCGTCCTTTAGCCGATGTGTAGACCAACTTAACCCTTAGGCGCAATATAGCTTGCGATGCTAAACGGTGTCAAACTCATGCTTCTCTAAAAGGGTGGGTAGTGGGTCAGTTTGGTTGAAGGGTGTCCGATAAACTTTATTAGTTTGTCGCGTCGCCACGACAAGCTAAAAGCTTATCGGACATCAAACTGACCCACCACCTAAGAGTGGGCGTCTCTTGATTCTTCGCGACTGCGGTGTTAGCTTGACGGCAGTAATCCGAGTCAGTCGCCTTTAATTTCTACAATAGAAAAAGTGAGGTCACAGGAATGTCTTTAGAAGCGCTTGGAATGGTGGAAACAAAGGGCTTTGTCGGGGCGGTAGAAGCGGCCGATGCGATGGTGAAAGCTGCCAACGTCCAGCTCCTGGGCAAAGAGTATATAGGTGCCGGCTACGTAACTATTTTCGTTCGTGGAGACGTGGGAGCGGTAAAGGCCGCAACTGACGCCGGAGCGGCGGCTGCCCGGCGAGTGGGTGAGTTAATCAGCGTCCACGTAATCCCCCGTCCGCACGCAGAGGTCGAGCGAGTTCTTCCAGTTGACGGCAGGACCGGCCTGAGCCCCGATGAGCGTTCCTTGCAGGGTGGGGCGCGAGGCCAGCTCGCACAGGGTGAACAAGGCCGTTCCCTCCAGGCCGGCGCTCGAGAGTCAAGTAAAGAGCGGGCGCGGTAGCGCTGATTTTAGATTTCAGATTTTCGAATAATGGCCAACCTCGAATTGCAAATCAAAAAATCACAAATCATGCGTGGCGCGCGGGAGGTTTGTGATGTCGGCAGATAAAGATCTTGTCTCGGTCCAGCAGGCACGTGACCTTGTCGAAGCGGCGCACGGGATCCAGGGCGAGGTGGCCCGCTTCGACCAAGCCAAGATTGATCGCATCTGTGAGGCAATGGCCCGGGCCGCACTGCGCGAGGCAGCTCGCCTGGGAGCCATGGCCGTCGAAGAGACTGGTTTTGGAATTGCCGATGACAAGCGAGAGAAGAATCGTTTCGCTGCCGAAGATGTTTGGAACTACTTCCGCGGGTTGCGCACTGTCGGCGTTGTTTCCGAGTCGAAAGACGTGGTCGAGATCGCCAGTCCACGCGGAGTAGTAGCCGGAATCATCCCCTCGACCAATCCCACCTCCACTGCCATCTTCAAAATACTCATCGCAGTCAAATCTCGTAATGCGATCGTGCTGTCACCACATCCGTCCGCAGCCCGTTGCATCAACGAATCAGCACGAGTGATGCGAGAAGCAGGTGCAAAGGAAGGACTGCCGGCAGAGGCAATTGGCTGCATGACTTCCGCCACCATCGAGGGTACCGAAACTCTGATGAAGAGCAAGCAGACTGCCGTGATCCTGGCGACGGGCGGTATTGGACTGGTACGCGCTGCCTACTCTTCGGGTAAGCCGGCGTTTGGCGTCGGGCCGGGCAATGTTCCGAGCTTTATTGAGCGGACGGCTGATGTGCCAAAAGCGGTACAGGATATTCTGACGGGTACGTGTTTCGATAACGGAACCATTTGTGCCTCCGAGCAGGCAGTTATTTGTGACGCGCCCATCGAGAAAGCGGTCCGCGAACAATTCAAAGCACAAGGCGGCCATTTTATTTCCAACTCGGAAGCAGATCAACTGGCTGCGATTGTCGCCACGCCGCAGCGCTCTTTAAATCCAGCTATCGTGGGACGGTCGGTGGAAGTAATCGCGAAGATGGCGGGATTTAGTTTGCCGCCGGGCACTCGCTGCATAATTGCCGATGTGGGCGGAGTGGGACGCGACTATCCATTGTCCATGGAAAAATTGTCTCCGATTCTCGCTTTTTATGTCGTGGATGGAATACAGCAGGGAACGGAACGAAGCCAGGAAGTACTACATTACGGCGGCATGGGCCACACGGCGGGTCTTCACACACGCTCGCGTGAGGTCGCGGTTCGAGTAGGGAGCGAGTTGCCCGCTTCGCGGATAACCGTAAACACTCCGACGACGCACGGGGCAATTGGATTTTCCACGGCGCTGCCACCATCGATGACGCTGGGTTGCGGTTCCTGGGGCGGAAACGTCACCTCTGACAATGTGTCGCCTCTCCACTTAATGGACATCAAGCGCGTGGCTTTCGAAACCAGACCGGTCAAGAGCAGTCGCCCCGCCGTAACGGCCCGGGAGATCAGCCAACCGGCCCAGCCAACGCATAGTCCAGCTCCCAGACGGCAACCCGTAGTTTCCGCGAACGGCGGTAAGATTGATCGAGAGGAGATTGCCGCCATTGTGGATCGATTCCTGGCTGGACGCCGGCCCGAGGAACTTGAGCCGTCGTCGCCGCTGGCGCCGCCGCCACGACCTATTGAAGTGGAAGCGGGCAGTATGTATTCCGGTCCCAGTTCAGGTGCGCGAGATAGTAACAGGACGCGGCCAGGTAACGGTGAGCGCCCCAGTGGGCAGGATCCGACTTCTGTTCGGGCCGGGATCACAGCCAGCAATGGCCGTAGCGTAGTAGATTTTGTGAGCGAGGATGATGTACGCCGCGCAATTCAGAAAGGCGAAAAAATCTACATCAATGCAAAGACGATTATCACGCCGGCTGCCCGCGACATTGGCGAACCCGCGGAAGTTTTTGCGAAAGCTTAAAAGGTCAGTTGTCAGTGGTCAGTAGTCAGTTGGTTTTTGGTCTTAGGTCTTGGGTTTTTGAGCTTTGTACTTTTGTACTTTGAGCTTGGTACCCAACTTGAAACTCAGACTGAATTCAAGTGCAAAGCGCAAAGTACAAAGCTCAAAGACCCAGGACCAAAACCGACAACTGACCACTGTACGGAAATCCGTCTAAAACCATGTTTCTAGCCAAAGTCGTAGGCACTGTTTGGTCCACCAAGAAATCGCCTGATCTCGAAGGGGTGCGGTTTCTGGTTGTGCATCCTTACGACCTCGACAAGGAGCCCACGCGCAACATCGTAGTGGTTGCCGACAGGTTGGGCGCCGGCCCCGGCGAAATGGTGATGTGCGCTTACGGAAGAGCTGCGCGCACGGCAATCGGAAACCAGGACATGGCAATAGAAGCCGCGGTCGTCGGCATCGTCGATCGAGTGGATCTGCAAGAGTCGTTTTCCGAGGAGATGCGCGACGCCGCGAAAGAGTTAGTAAGAGACAACGGCAGACCGTGAGGCATTGTCGATTGCCAATTGCCAATTGCCGAATGAAAAAGGAGCCACGAGACGACTTCGTGGCTTTCTAAAATCGGGCAACCCGACAATCGACCATCGGCAATGTCACTAGTGGCCAATGAAGATTTGATTTACCGAATCACCCGGGCGGTCTATAGCCGTTTGGGCGGGGGAGCGGAAGAGCAAACGGTCGAGCAACTAGTCACGGATATCTACCGCGAGATCGAACCATTCCTCGGCCTCAACGGCGCTAGCGCTACTTCGCGTTCGTTCCCCACAACCGGAAGCATCTCATCGCAGTCGCGCGAAGGCTCTTCGGACCGCATGGTCATTTCAGTTTTCGGCGTTGACCATCCAGGTATTGTGGCCGCCGTCGCCCAAATACTGGCAGCAGCTGATTGCAGCATCGTGGACATCAATCAAACCGTAGTCCAGGGAAAATTTGCGATGGTAATTATCGCCGAAACTTCGCGCGCACGGGAAAGCGCAACCGAGTTGAAAGAACGTTTGAGACTCGAAGGCGAGAAGTTGGGCGTCCGCATCTACGCGCAGCGCGAAGACCTGTTTAATGCGATGCACCGGATCTGAATTTCGAATTGCGAATTTTCGGAAACGACTGAGGAGGCCAATGTCGGATTACGAAGTTCGAAAAGTTCAAATGTGGAAATTGGGACCGTAGGTGTAGTCTTCCAATTCGAAGTTCGAAATCAGAAACGCGAAATCCGAAATTTTCTTTATGCTTGAGCCCGAGATTGCCCGTCGTTGTCCCTTCTGCGGCGTCTCAATCCGGGTACGCAAGAA
>JBGTLM010000222.1:0-9956 GCA_041744135.1 Pyrinomonadaceae bacterium | reverse complement strand
CCACCAGGCGGCTACTCGATCGCGTAACTCCTGAATATGCTCCTTCTTAATCGGCTGGCCTTGAGCCAGACCGACGCTGTATGACGGTGACGGCGCGCCCAGGGCTTGATCCAGCGCCGTGCGCAACTCAAGGATGTGGTTTTCACCGCAAGTGAGCGCTGTTTCCAAAGATCATGACTCAAGCCTCGCTCCCGTGTCGAAGTCTCTAATGTTTCCACTCACAGCACCCAGGATCCCTTGCCGTGTGCCATGAGTGTTGCCATCGCCCGTATACCTTGCGCTCAGAAGATCCCAAGCTCATGGGCACACGTGCGGAGGTAATTCTCTTGTGTTGATATGGTCGGTCCTGTCGTTGTGGTCCAGCCGCGTAGATTCGAGGCTATGTGAATCGTTCCGTGTCTGCCACTGTACGGATCAACCCTCGCATTTATTCCCCCCTGTCCACCCAACTGGCCCATGGTCCTGACTCATATCCACATTGGGAGCGTTTCTCAGCGTCTGGCGTTCCATCACTTGCGCTGTGTTCGTCGATTGTCCGTCCAGATCGGTGCTGAAAACCTGACAGATACATCGCGCAAGCTTCTTCTGATACTGGTCGTAGAAGTCTTTCTTAAGTTGATCTGGGTTCGGTGTGGAGTTCTGCAGGTTAATCTACGCAACCGAGTCGTAGAATTGGATGGATGTCGTAGTTGCATTGAAGGTCAGGTCGCGTTGCTCGAACCCCACTAGCCCTGAACTCTTGATGCTCCGCTTCTGATTGCAACTTCCAAAAGGCTGACAACCAGCACAACACCGATTAGGACTTCAAAGGGCTCGAGAATCCTTGTAAACAGAAAGAAGAATCCGAAACCACAGCAGGCCAAGCTTGCAATAGCGAGGGATAAAACTTTCTGTCTTGTGATCGAGCGTTCTGATTGGGGCAACGAGGCTGTCTCACCTCGGAAGAACAAAAATAGCCTAGCTAGTCCGCCCAGCAGAATGACTGATAGAGCAACGATTACGATCCAAAGCATTACGTTGTGCCTCCAACAAAAATGACTTCCAAGAAACCGAGGAGAGAGCTAAACCACTACCTATGTCTGGACTGGACTGTCTCAGTGTTAGTCGTAACAGGCCTTAAGAGCGCTGACTGCTTCCTTCTTATTATTAAAGGACTCTCGTACAAGCTTTGGATAGAGCTTAGCACCAGCCCAAATCGCTCCGCCCACGAACGCCATCCCCCTAGATAGATGATCCATTCGTATACCGATGGCTATGCCAATTTCCGTCAAAGTGCCACCTGCGATAGTCCCTCCGATTGCATGCCCAATAAAGAAGCGTCCCGCAACAACGGACAACCCAATGCCAGCGTTCAATGCCGATTGCTTCAGTAGTGTCAGTGCTTCGCGACCAAGATATCGACCGAGCACTTTTGCCACACAAGCTTCAACTCTTTGATTGGTTGGATTGATCTCTTGCCCGTTGTTAGAGTTCTGCGGAAGCCGCCTATTTGCACTTTGAAGATATAGCAGCGATCGGTTTGCTGACGTAATTTATACTTCCGACTTTGTCCTTGTTCTCTAAACCTATCGCGATACCTCGCCCGCGATACTCTATGGAAAAGAACTGTCCGTCTGATGTCTCATACAGCGGAGCCGAATCCTCATCGTCGAATCCCTCACAAAACTCATATCGTGTCGTTATGTAGCCATTACCGAAGTGTCTGACAGCCTCTTCTCTTGACAAATTCTCTGGATGGAGATCGATTCGCAAGACAACACTGGTACGCTTATCTACGACGACAGTTAGCGTTCCGGGAAACTCTCCGCCACTGTCGTAGACATACCACTCCTCCGGCTTTGGCTCCTCTTCCGCTTGATCCGCTGGGGCATCTACCCTCTTGGGTTGACCGAAGACGCGTAACGCATCGCCGCGCGTTGACGTGCCAATGGTCAAGCCTCTATAGGTAGCTGCCCGCCAGTCACGGCTGTCTCGCGGACTCATCGTAGCGGGCTGCTGCGCTTCACGCCGTTGATCTTGCAATGCAGACGAATGGCAGGCCATTACATTCAACGCTTGGGTGAGGAACATACAAAGTATCAAGACTCTTTTCATACTCTCTCTTTCTCTCGATTTGCCATTTACGGACAGGGCGAATTGAGGTAAGTTTCTGGATCAACAGTTCTGCCATTAACTTGCACGCCAAAGTGAACATGCGCTGGCGTGCGTCCCGCGTTGCCAGTGTTGCCGAGGGTGCCGATACGCTGACCTTCCTCTACCCGCTGCCCCGCCACTAACCCTCCAGGGATACTTCCAGCTTGTAAATGCACATATCGTGTAACTACCCCGCCATGATCAAGCACCACACGCCAGCCAGCTTCGCCTCCGGCATCGCCTGCGCGCATCACCGTGCCTGCGCGATTGGCATAGACTGGCGACACGTTGACGGTGCCAGCTATGTCCAAGCCTTGATGACCTCTAGGATTGCGTCTTGGAGCTGTCGGACCGAAGTGTCCCAATCCTCCGATGGGTGCACGGAGATGTCCTGGTTGGCCGACCGGCTGCCGAGAGAATCCTGGCTGGTTTGTGACGGGATTACGCCCGCAATTAGGCGGTGGTGTGGGAGTGGGTGCAGGGTTCTGCGGAAGCACCGATCCCGCCGCTTGTTTGTCGTAAGCATGCGCGTAAGCCTGATGCAGTCTGCGGGTTAGCTCAGCGATCGCCAGGATGAAGGCTGCTTCAAGAAGTCGTGAACCCCTGACGCGAGTTTTGAGATAACTCGTCGTTGGACCAGACGCACGATGGGCCAGGCGTGAACGACCGAGCTGAGTGGATCTTCCTTTAGCTGCCGACGCTTTCATCAGCGGCAAGTTTAGCAGGAACCATTCAACGAAAGTAGCGTCCACCTTCACTCTTTAGCTGCTGCGGATTTCGTCGGCGACAACGCGCAGCGCGAATGGGACAGGCAAGGGCCTTGCCCTTCGGCTGAAAAGCGTTTACAGGTCAATTGTGAGTGGGGAATTTAGGCCGCGGGAGCGGAATGAGGCGCGGAATGTAATGGAGCGCCGGAATGGAGCGGACCACAACAGGCCAGCAGCGGAGCGTGGCGGGCGACGTGCTGGTGACGGAGTTCGTGACGGAGCCAGTTTGCACGGCGCATGCCGCGCGTAGCGGGAGGAGCAACTGTGGCCGTACGCAACACGCTCAAGCTGCATAAGCATTCAAGCTGCGCCGGACCAGGGAGGGCGGCGGGCACGGGCGGGCGGGGGCGTCGGATAACGTCCCCATTATGTGCCGGTGCAATCGGTGTGACGGGGCATGGGCCAGCAGCGGGATGCGGCTTTGAAGAAAAGCGAGTGCGTGGCAAAGATGATCTCTGGCCCATGCGCCGGCGCAGCGATTGTCTGACCAGGACATAATGTCGCGTTATCGGATGACCCCGCCCGTCCGTGGCCGCTGCCCGTCGTCACGAAACGCGGGGCGGTTCAACGTGCGCCAGAAGATAGCGGAGGCAACAGGGCGCGGCGCAACACTCACTTTTGCGACGCGCCCTTTTGCCGGGAGCGGAGTGGGCAGTGAGCGCGACTTTCGCTGGTTCAAGTTCCGCTTGATTCAAGTTGCGCAGTGAGGGAGCAGTTGCGATTCTGCAACTCTCGGTTGATTCAAGTTGAGAGCTGAAGTGCTGGAGTGAGTTTTCTTCCTCAGCAGCTTCAGCAGCTAAAGAAAGAAGCATCTCTTCTCGCGCGTCTTCATCGTGTTCTTCTTTTGAGAGCTCGGAGGTTGTTGGTTTAGGCGTGGGCAGTTTGTCTGTTGCGGCTATTGATTGAGGTTGAGTGTCAGGCAAAGCCGCAGGCTGGAAGCCTGCGCTCCCGGGGCGCTCCAAGTGCGCCGGATGGGTGGCAGTGTGGACGGCCTTGAGCGTTCTGATCGAGACGTGGGTGTAAACCTCGGTCGTTTCAAGACGTGAGTGGCCGAGCATCTGTTGGATGTAGCGCACGTCGGCGCCGCCTTCGAGCATCAACGTGGCCATCGTGTGGCGGAACAAGTGGCAGGCGCCGGTCTTGCCGATGTGCGAGGCTTCGACGTAGCGCTTGACCAGGCTCGAAAGATGATCGGCGATCAGCGGCGTGCCGTCCTTGGTCAGGAACAGTGAGCCGTCATCCGGCTCGACGACAAGGGAAGGCCGCACTTCGCGCAGATACTTCTCGATCCAAACCAGCGCGCGATCGCCGATCGGGATCATGCGGTCCTTCTTGCCCTTGCCCTGGCGCACGATCACGGTGCCGCGCTCGAAGTCCACATCGAAGAGCTTCAACCCGACCAGTTCCATGCGGCGCATCCCGGTCGAGTAGAAGGTTTCCAGCATGGCGCGATCGCGTACGCCCAGGGCATCGTTGATGTCCGGTTGATTGATGACGGCCTCGGCTTCGCTGATCGTGAGCACGTGCTTGGGCAAACGCCGCTCACGGCGTGGCAGCTCAAGCTCTGAGGCTGGATTCGAGAGGATGTGATTCTGCCGCGCCAGCCAGCGAAAGAACATCCGCACGCCCATCAACTGTCCGTACTGGCTGCCGAACGAGAGCGGCCGGCCGTCTTCTTTGCGATGGTGATAGAGCCAGCGCGCATAGCGTTCAAGGATCGGCTTCGTGACATCCGTTGGCCGTGTGATGCTGCGCTCTTCGCACCAGAGAGTGAAGCGGCGCAGATGCTTCTCGCGGCCCGTCACGGTTTGCTCTGAGTAGTTCTGCACCCGCATCCATTCCAGATGCGCCGCGCTCAAGCGCGCCATGCCGCGCGGGTCGGTCACGTCGCCCACCGTGAGCTTGGGCTTTCGTTGTCCGCGCCGCCCCATCAATGATCACCCATCGCGGGCTGCCCGCCATGGGAACCCGCAGCTACTTGCGCATGCTTACGATTTGCAGCTACGTACGACGGCGCACTTTCTTCCGTCCCCAGAAGTGCAGTTTCCCGTGATGAAGTGGCTGATTCATCATCTACGCCTTTATCCATCGGCGTTTTAGCAACCCGCCATCCCCCCGCCACCCCACCGTTTTGACCCCGATTTGACCCCGCCAAGTTGTCAGTTATCCCCGCCAGGTTCGCGTCGTAGTTGTGTGTCTCACGAAGTTTTTCGACCTCGATCAGTCCGCAGAGGAAGGGCTGGCCATCTTTGCCCTGGCCATCGTAGAGCAGCTCGTAAACGAAGCTTTGTCCCCTACCACCGCGATGGACCAGCAAGTATTCGAGTTCTTCGAGCCGCGAGAAGTGCAGACGGAGTTGCGTGTTGCCCCAGCCGGTGAACTCCCGCACCTGGCGACGCGAGAAGCGATGATCGCAGCGCTCGACGGCCAGGCGTTCGCAGGCCTCAGTGACCATCTCATCGATGAGCAGCAAGAGGCGGCGCGTCTGCGGCGCGAGCTCATCAAGCGAGCGGCCCAGCGCTTCATGCGCCAGCGCATTCGCCGCGGCGATGTCTTCTATCGTCGCTTCGATATACTGCACTGCCTGGCCGTGATGACTGACGCTCCTGGTGGGTCGCTGATATTGATGCAAGAGCGCGATGCTGCGGATGAGTGTGAGGTACTTGAGATGATCTCTGCGGGTCCTGGTCTGGTCATCGAGGAAGGTGAGCTCACGCGCGAAGGGATTAGTGACATGCACCGGGCGCAAGAGCCGTTGCGCGTTGCGATGCACCGCCAGGATGTGATCTCGATCGCGCCTGGCCAGCAACCCTTCCAAAGTCTGCCGCTCGCGTTGCAGCCGGTGAATGGCGCGCGTTTGCTCGCGGTCTTCGTCAACGGTCAGCACGATGCAACGATTCAAAAGCTCTTCATCAACTTCAACCGCCGTCGTGGTGAGCAGGATCATCACAGGGCCTTCAACGCGGTACTCGTGCGTGACCAGACGGCCGCTGGTTGGGTCTTTGCCGGTCGAGGCGATGGTCAACTCTCCTTCGCTCTGCAAAAGCTTCAAAGCATAGCTGGCTCTCTCTGCGCCTTCTTCTTCGACAATGGCCAGGATCTTGTGCCGCAGATTCGTCTCACTCATGTAGAACAAGCTCTGCCCGGTCATCGCCGAGTATTTCACTTGCTCTTCTTCCGGCATCATCGCCAGCGCCGCATTCATCAGCCAAGACTTGCCCGCGGCTGATGAGCTTTGAATGATGATCGCCAGCGGCTCGTCCAGCTTACGTGACACCGCCGCCAGGTAACAGACCAGCTTGTTCGTCTCCTCACCGACAACACCGCAGTGTTCGTAGTCCGCCAGGATCCGCTCTAAGAGTTTTGGATCGCGCAGCAGCTCGAGCGCCGCGTTGCGCTCTTCATCCGTGAGCGTGATGGTTTGCTCCTTCGGCTCGAGTGTCTTTCTGACGGCCTCGTCCTGCAGCTCCTCCAGCTTGAGCAACAGTTTGCCGAAGTCGCGCTTGACCACGTCTTCTTTGACGTTCATCTCCTCGGCTGCCTGCTTGATGAACAACGCCCGTTGACGAGCTGAGTACATCTCGATCGAGTCGACGTGAAAGCCATCATCACGGGCAGCCATGATGTTCACTTTCAGCGCGTCGAAGCTGAGATTCTTCGCCAACCCGCGCACGCGATAACGGCGATCACCAAACGTCATCACGATTTCATCGCCATTGATTTGCAGGGGCACATCGCCCACCGGCGCCGGCGGCAACGGTGAAGCCAGTGGCTCGCCCGCGCTGTCCGACAAACTTGAGTTTGTCGCATCGTCAGCGACTACAGCGGCTAAAGAAGAAAGCGACTCCGTTGCCTTAACCGAAGTCGCTTCTTCTTCAACCGCCACGTGGGATGAGGACTCAACTGAGGTTCCACCACCGAGCCATTGCGCGCTGCGAATGAGCACGCCCAAAGACTTCTCCGCGGGCTTCACCGTCAACGCGTACTCGTTCGCATCCATGCCTTTCGGAAAGTGGATGCGAAAGCATTCAATGCCACTGGCGATCAACTTCTCCGCCAACGCCGCGGCTGCCTTCTCTCCCGCGTCATCGCGATCGTAAGCAATCAACACTCGCTCCGTGCCGTGGCGCTGGAACGCCGCCAGGTGATCTTCAGTGAAGCCCTCGACGCCATAGCTCGCCGTCACGTTGCGATAGCCCGCGCACCAGAAGGTGAGCGCATCAATCAGCGCTTCGCACAGGATGATCTCTTTCGAGGCCTGCAAAGCTTCGATGTTCCACACGCCTCGATGTGGGCCAGGCAGGTACAAGTGCAGCGCAATGTCAGTGTGCAAGCCCCTGACGATCTTGCGGCCATAGACTTCCGTGACTGCGCCATGCTCATCGAAGATGGGAATGACCAGCGAGCCGCTGAAGTGCTCGTGCCCGCTCTCGCGCAGGATGCCAAGCTGCTGCAGCCGACCACGTGACTCCGCGCCGGCAACGCGGTTCTTCTGCGGCAAACGATAACCCAGCGTCCGGTTCGCATAGCCCAGCTTGAACCGCTCGATCGCTTCCTCACTCTGCAAGCCGCGCTTCTGCAAATACGAGAGCGCTGCTGGACTCTCCTTTAGCGTCTCGTGGTAGTAGTGGATGACCTGCTTCATTAGCTCCCGGTCATCCACTTTCAGATCAACCGGACTCTCCAGCTTCGGCACAGTGCAGTGCTTCACCCCGAGTCCTTCGCGCGTCAGTCGCGTGCGCGGTCCCGCCGGCACGATCATCGCAGCCGTCACGAGCGATGCGTTGTCGTCGCGCAGCAACTCCACCGCATGCCGAAAGCTCACGCCTTCCGTCTTCATCACCCAATCAATCACCGACCCGCCTTGCTGACACCCAAAGCAATGCCACAGATTCTTCGCCGGCGTCACAACAAAGCTTGGCTCTGCATCCGCATGCGTCCCGAACGGACAGCGGCCCACAAGGTCCGCACCCTTTCGCTTGAGCACCACTCCGCGCGCCTCAACCAAACGCTCCAAAGCGATCTCCCACTTGAGTCGTTCGATCTCTGCCTCGGGTATCCGCGCCACTCGGTTTTCCTCTCAAACTAGAAAAAGCTGTCAAGAACTATTTTCACCGTTGCTGAACGCACAACAAATACAGTAGATTACCGTTGTGAGTCAAGGCCTTTTTACAGGAGCGCCGTACAATGCAGCTTGTCATGCCGAAAAAGTCAAAGAAGAGAGCGCAAGCCGAGAGTGGCGGCGCAGAGACCATTGGTCAACGACTCGCACGCTTGCGCCGAGAGCGCGGATTAACCCAGGTTATGCTCGCCGAGGGCGTGGGCATCATTCAAGCACTAGTCTCCGACTATGAACGCGACAAGCTGCGCGTTAACCCGGAGATTACCGTGCGCCTGGCTCAGGCTTTGGGAGTTTCGACCGATGAACTGCTAGGGCTGCAACCGACAAAGAGCAGCGTACGCCAGCCCTCGCGCAAGGTGCTGCGTCGCTTGGAGCAGATCGAGAACTTGCCGCGCCGCGATCAGGACGCGCTCTTCCGCACCATTGACGCCTTCCTTTCCAAGTCCACTGCCTAATGAAAAAGCCCAGCTCACCGCTGGGCTTTCATGTTCTCCTTGCGGTTAAGCCTTACTTCCGCGCGCTGTCCTTCGCTTTTGCAACCTCGACCACGAACAAGCTGGGGTACTTCGGCTGTGGCTCGTCGTCTGGACGCTCGCCAAGCAACGGCTTAACGCGAACATAGAACCGCTCTGCTGATAGTCCGTTTCGCTCTAACATTCTCTGAGCCTTTCGTAAGTTCTGCTCTAAAGCCGGGCTTGGGGTTTCGTAGTAAGCGCCGACGATAACGCCTGCAGCTTCCGGCTTGGCGCGCAGTTTCGCAATGAGTTGGTGCAGCGCCGCTCGGTAGCCTTTTGCGTTTTTAATCATGTCTTCTGTTCTCACAACTTCCAACCGCGCTTGACTCGAACTGATTGACTCGACCGATGGCGGCGGAGTCGCGCCTTTGGGGATCGCCCAGAACTCTGTTATCGCGATTGCCGGGTTGGCACCCAGGCACTCTTCAGAACGCAAGAGCAGTACGCGCTCCCGCGAGAAGCCGTGATGCTCAAGATACTCAAGCATGATAAACGGGCTTGCTGCTGCGGTGGACAGCGCTACCGGCATCGGCTCTTTCGAGCAGAGTCTTATAGCTGCCATGTCACCAGCTCCGCTCGCATGCTCTTTTAGATCGAGAGCAGCTTCCTGAATGACGTGCATAACGTCGCCACCGGCGAAGGGGCTGCGGACAAGTCTAGCTTCGCGCTGCTTACTCTCCTGTCCCAGCAATAATGCGGTAAAGCAAAGAAGCAACCAAAGTACAACTACTGCTTTTCTCATGACTCACCTATGGGCATCTTATCGGGCTTCCTGCACCAAGAGGATCAATGAACATCTGGCGCGTGTTGGTAGTGCCTAGTCTGTTCTGTTGCGCTTGTCTTTTCGTCTCTTGCCTGAAAGCCTTGTAAAACTCTGGGTTCACCAGGGCAACGTGAAGACCTATGTAGCTTCTAGGATCGCCTGCCGGTCTAACTGTGCCGATCACGCTGCCGGCTGCAAGTTGCCGCCCAACTGTGACGTTAGTGCTGGCAAGGTCTTTGTAAGTGACAATGAAGTTTCCATTCGTCGGTCTTACATCTACGGTGTAAAGCGCAGGTCTGCCGCCTGGGCCGTATTCCTGCACATTTCTGTAGATGACCTCGCCCGCTAGGGCTGGAAGAGTTACAGCGTTGGCTGCGTTTGCAGGTGAGAGCGCGTGCGCGCCGTCGTGGAAGACTCTGCCGTTTGGACCGGGATTAGCGTCAAAGCCGCGTCCTACGCCGGGACTACCGACAACGGCGTTTTGCAGACAGTTTGGATTACTGCTCGGTGCGGGGTTCTGCGGTGGCTCCGCACCCGGCCCCTCCGGCCCCGGCAGCTGCGAGATCAGCGGCCGTCCGAATATGTGTCCGAAGAGCAGTCCGAACAGCCCGCCACCATCGTTGATGATCGAGTCGATGCCGCGGTCGGCGAAGACC
>JBGTLM010000221.1:0-16165 GCA_041744135.1 Pyrinomonadaceae bacterium | reverse complement strand
GTTCCTTCTTCGCGCGGCTGATACTGCTCGCGATCGGACTTCACATCGACCGACAAGAAATGCTGCACCGGTGGGACGACCACTTGCTTAGTGTCAATAAACCATTGCGCGTCGTGCACCATCCCGGCGCTGAGATAGATGTTGGGGACATGGTTCTCAGTGATTGGTAACTCAATCAGCTTCGCCGTTCCGGTAACATGGACCAGTTGGTAGCTCAAAAGGTCCTCGGCTTCAACGCTGAATAGCACGTAGCGGTCACTGTTTGGGACGAACAGCATCACCGGCGCCGTCTGTCCGGCGCGGACAGTGTCTTTATCTACTATGATCTCGAGACCGCCGGTACGATAACCAAGTTCGGTCGAGGCGTTTGTGGCAACGAAGACGTACGTTTCTGCCTTGATGGGCGGTAAAAGCCGGTCCCGCTTGGCCGTCACTTGAATGCTCGACGCGTTTTGACTGCTCTGCCAGCCAACGCGATAGTAACCGTCCTTTTCCGGAGTGAAACTAAATTGTCCTAAGCCCTCGCTGTCCGTCTTCACTGTCTGCGTGAGCACATCGTCATGCCGGTAGCCCTGAAACTTGAGACGCCAGGGTTTCTGTCCTTTCCTCACGGGCAGCGGAAACCCTGCCGGCTTCTGGCGGAGCAAGCGAAGCTCTTCACCTTTCACCTCGCGACCGCTGGGATCAACCCAGATTTCCCACCAGTAATCGCGCGTGACTCTGACGGTGCCTTCGGTCGTTACCGGCTGCTCATTCGCGTCGATTGCCTTAATGTCTACGGTGACTTTGTCTTTCGGGCGATAGATATTTCGTTGGGCACGCGGGTAAACGTAATAGCGCTGGCGAGTCACCCGCACGGTGTCGGAGGCAAGAATCTCGCGTCGCGATGAATCGGTAACTCGCGCTTCAACTCTATACTCAAAGTCCTGGTTGTAATTCTCGCGCGGCGTGTCGAAGCTGAGCGTGGCTTTGCCCCCTGCATCGGTCTTGATCGTCGTGCGCTGGATAACCTGACCCGACCCGCCGTAGTAATTACGACCCTGTCGTTCCACATCCTCGTAGTACCAGGGATACTCACGATGTGGATACCAGTAGTGATAGAAAGGCTTCTGATAAATGACCACTTCCACCGAGGCGTTGCTGACGGGCCCGCCGAAGTAGTAGTCGGCCTCGATGTTCACCTCAACTTTTTCCCCCAGTCGAAAAGCCTTCTTCTTCCCATCCTGCTCGGGAGTCTTAACCGCCACCTTAAACTCGGGTAGTTTGTATTCTTCCAGCCGGAAAAGCGTAGCGCTGCCAATACCGTTACTTCGCCCCTGGTCCCAAAACTGAATGTTGTACTGCCCGAGTGGCAACTGCTCGCTCAGTTCCAGAGAGCCCCAGGCGCTGCCAAAGGCGTTAAGCGTCGCTTTGCCTTCATTAACCTTCGTGCCGCGCGGGTCGCGGATCTCATATTCGACGACCTGGTTTGCGGGCGTTGAATAGACGCCACTGTTCAGCCGGCGCGCAATGAATTTCCACTGGACGGTCTCCTTCGGCCGGTAGGCTGGGCGATCGGTGAAAGCGTAAATGCGCCACCCGTCACCTGCGCTGTTCCGGTTTGTATAGCCCGAAGCAAAGGCTTGCCGTGCGTTGTCGGCAGCGGAGACAAACAACATCCCGGAGCTCTCGACGGCTGCCAACGCAAAAACCGCAAGGCCGTCGCTGTTTGTCGTTTGCCGGAGTTTGCGCCAGTGCCATTTGCTCTTTTTGTGGTAACTCGCCCAGAGTGCGACGCTGGCGTTGGGAATCGGAGCGCCAGTCAAGGCGTGGGAGAAATACACCAATGCTTGCTTCGGAGAAGACTTCAAAACGAGTGATGCGTCGGTGATCAATACCAGATCGCGCACTGAGAGTGATCCACTCTTCGCTTCCAGCAAATACGAGCCTACGGGCAGATTGCTGTCAACGCGCACTTGTTCGCTGATTGGTTTGTGGTCTCCTTTATCATGAAAGTCCTTGGACCAGCCCTTAACCACCGCTCTTCCGTCGATCTTTAGATTTTGAAGGAAATTGTTGTCTCCGCTTGCAGCTTCGCCCTCGTCTTCATCTGAGAGCCTGTTGAAACTTACGTCACGCGTCAGGTCGACCCGGTACAAAGCGAAATCAACTCGTGTGATATTTCGGGTGTTCAAACCAAACTGAAGCTCGGAGCCCGGCAGAAAGATGTTAGAGACGCCCAGGCCGATGGTTGGTGTGGTGATGTTCTTGATTTGCTGCTGGGCCTGGTCGTAGTGACGCGTCTCGCCCTTTACGAATTCCTTCGTCAGACGACGATACAATTCGAGAGCTTTAACATAGTCAACCTCTTGCTGCCACTGGCCGTCGTCCAACTGGCGGATCACGCCGTTGTTGTTCATCCACTCGGCGTAGTGGAAGAGCGCGTCGTCATACCATTCGGCCTGTTTGCCTCCCTTGAGCGCCGCTTCAAATTCCTCCGGCACTCGTTGGCGCGACTCCCAATCGCCAGTGGAACGCATGGTCATGGCAATGAGAAAGTGCAGATGGACCTTTTCGTTCTCGCTCCGGCTGATTTTCAGAGCGTTCTCCAGAGCGTCCAGCGGGATATAGTTGCCGTAGTAGGTGTAGTAGTAGTACTCGTCTGGACGGGGCGGCTCGGCGGCTTTGAAAACAACTTTGAGGTAACGATCTCGAGCGCGATCAAGATCACGCTGCCCAGCCCACCAATCGAGCGCCGGTTGATAATGAGGCCAGGCCGCACCCCAGTTCATTTGAGTACGACGGGTCCAAAAGAAATCGCCGAGTGACTCATGGGCCTCGGCCCACACCAGATCGCGATCGTCTTCCTTGTCGTGACTTCGAACAAGTTCTTCGAGCTGCTTCTGTGCCTGCTCAAACTTCGTCGTGTCTGCCGTCTCCGTGGCTGCCTGCGCACGCCATGACGTGTCAGCGATCCGGAACTCAACCCAGCGCGCCTCATCCGCCACGAGGGAAGTTTTCTGGAACTTCGAATAGAGCTCGTTTGCCCGTGCGTATGAGCCTTGCCCGTAAGAGCGCTCCGCGTCAGCTTTGAGCTGAGAATAACCCACCACTCCAAGTGGGCTGCCCGCTTGGGGACTCCGGTCGGTTTGCTGAGCAAACGCGTTAAGCAGCAGAAAAGTAAAGGTAGCGAGGGAAATAATTGTTTTCATAGTCGGGTAGCCGGTTCGATAGCACAGTACTTACCTGGCTAGTCGCGCACACTAGCGTGATGGCTTGTCAGACGAATATGGGAGACAGTTGACTCCGGGGCTTGATGGGACTTGAGCCGGTGATGTGTCGTTGGTTAGACCTGACATCGCGCCGGCGAGTTGCCCAGCCTGCCGCTAAATGAACGAACGAAGGGCGAGGGACTTGCGCTTGAGAGGCTCTCTGAGACCCACATCTAATACCGGCGAAGGGGCAAGTGATCTAACTGGCTCTTGGAACTCGATCAGAAAGCGTGAGGATTTCATTCTATGAGTCTGAATTTGGACTTTCGCTTCGCGGCTGATGCTGCAACCAAAGGTCCCAGAAGCGGTCAGTACTATCACGCAATAAGACTCGGTGAAACCTGGCTCACAGTTTGAGAGATGTACCTCAAGCTAGAACCATGTAATAACTCGCTTAGCATTGGCAATGAGGTCAGTACCGTAACGCGGTAGCGTCGGGTCAAAGGTACGGATCACGACTCATTGTGGCACGCCGACCCGACGCTACCGCGTTACGGTACTGACTTCATTGCCACCGCAGAGTCTCCACCTCTGACGTGTGAATCATGCGCTTCAAAATTTGCTCAAAAAGCAAGAAGTTGTCGGTTTGCTTCGCAGAGTTGGGCTCGACCCTAAACTCTTCCGAGCCGAGGTAATTTCTTAGCTCGGGAGGAAGCGATTCGTCGGTTATTTCCTGGACGACTATTGCTGTAAATATAAGGAACTGATTTATTACGACCAGAAATCGGAATTGATGGCGGGACATATCCCTAGTAGGTCTACCCTGTTATTTAAGCCGCGCGCCGTTGGGAACTTCTTCGGTGAAGGTGGCGAGAACTGGCTTCCCTTCCTCCCCGACGGAGGCTGCGAGCAGCATGCCCTGAGATTCATAGCCGCGCATCTTGCGCGGTTTGAGATTGGAGACTACGGCGATTTTGCGGCCCACCAACTTGTCGGGTTCGTAGTGGAGCGCTATGCCGGCGAGGATCTGGCGCGGTTTTTCTTCTCCAATATCGACGGACAAGAGTAAAAGCTTGTCAGCCTTGGGGATGCGTTCGGCGGTTAAGACCTCGCCCACGCGCAACTCTACTTTGGTGAAGTCAGCGATGTCGATCAACCCTTCGAGTGCGAGTTGCTCTTCGCGCTTCGCGTTCAAAGTGGACCGCACCTCCGCTTGCCCGGGAACGGCGTCGGCTTCGGTGGCATGTTTAATCGGCGGCGCGGGTTGCGTATCAGCAGCAGAGGGAGCGCCCGGAACCGCGTCCGCTTCAGTGGCATGAGTGCCGGACGACCGATCAGACTTGATCTCGCTCATGAGTTTTCCTTTATCGAGACGCGGAAACAGTGGCTTAACTTCGCCAATGCGAGTGCCTTCCTGAAGTCCGCCCCACTTGAGTTCAGCCGGATCGATTGCGGCTACAGAATTTTTCGATCCCGGGGAGCCACCCGCGCCTCCAATTCCGAGCTGGGCGTAGATCCTCTGCGCGGATTCGGGCATTACCGGATAAAGCAAAACACACAACCATCGCAACGACTCGGCTGCGCGGTAGAGGACCGCGTTGAGGGTATCGCGCTGGTTTTCATCCTTGGCCAGATCCCAGGGCTTCGCGTCACTGATCATTTTGTCCACGCGCCCGACTATGGACCACGCAACTTCCAACGCCCGGTTGAAAGCGTAGTTCTCGAAATGCATTAGAAAGTCGTCACGTGCATGCTCCACGAATCCGGCAATGGTCGTCTCGTCAGTGTCGATCCCGCTGCGCTTTGCCAGCAGCAACTTTTCCTCTGGTATACGGCCTGATGGAATTAGACCTTCACAGTAACGGCCAACCATTGTGAGGGTGCGACTCGATAGATTCCCCAGGCCGCTGGCGAGATCGCTGTTCGTCCGATCGATCAGCGCTTCGTAGCCGAAGCGACCGTCCTGGCCGAAGACCATCTCGCGCAGGCAGAAGTAGCGAATCGCCTCGACGGAAAAGTGTTTGTGTAAAACATCCAGGTCCACGGTATTCCCCAGGGTCTTGGACATTTTGCGACCACCCTGGTCCACCCACATGCCATGAGCAATGATTCCGCGCGGCAGTTCAACGCTCGCGGCTATCAGAAACGCGGGCCAGTAGACGGCATGAAACCGTAGGATGTCTTTGCCGACCAGGTGCAGTGCCGGCCAGAACTCTTCAAAACCCACGGCCCGCTCGCGTTCTTCATTACCGTAGCCGATGGCGGTGATGTAGTTCGTGAGCGCGTCGAACCAGACATAAATCGTGTGTGCCGGATCGTCCGGCACGGGAATGCCCCAACCCACGGAGCTTCGCAGCCGGCTGACGGATAGGTCCTGCAGGCCACTGCGAACAAAGCTCATTACTTCGTTGCGCCGCGCTTCGGGGCGAATGAAGTCGGGCCTTGCTTCGTACAGCTCGAGCAAAGCCTCGCCGTAGTCCGACAGCCGAAAGAAATAGCTATCTTCTGACACGCGGTCGAGTGGCGCCTCATGTATCAGACAAAGAGGTGGCTGGTCCGGTTGTTCCGGCTTTGTGTATTCATCTTCGGTCTTGTACGCGGCGCATGGAGCACAGAACCAACCCTCGTAGTGACCTTTGTAGATAGCTTCCCTCCCCTTGGGCGTTTTCGACTGGGCCACCTGGCTCCAAAACTTACTCACACCCTCTGCGTGGAAAGGGTAGGTGGTGCGCATGAAGATGTCGTATCCACCGTGCTCCGAGTCCAGACCAAATGCTGAAGTCATTCTTGTGAAGTAACTGACGACGTAATCAGCCTGCCCCTGCGGTGTTCGATTATTGCGTTGCGCCGCCCGTTCGATATTAATTCCGTGTTCGTCAGTGCCGGTAAGGAAATAGGTTTTCACTCCGCGTTGCTCTTTGTGCCGATGGACGCAGTCGGCTACGATCATCGTGTAGAGATGACCCAGATGCGGCACGCTGTTGGCGTAGTAGATGGGGGTTGTTATGTAGAAGGATTGGGGCATGCGTATGGATCGGGAATGGGTAAAGAATTTGCTCGAATGGTTGACGGCCATTTTCCATATGTCATTTGACATTTCTCATTCGTCATTGTTCCAGAGTCGAACCAATCACTGAATTGATAATCCCTTGAGGGGAGAAACGAACAGTTTTGTGGAGCGCGGTGGCAAGCGCGATACTCTTGGATTTTCTTCGATTTCACCCAACCAAGCGCCGTCGCCGCTTCGCTCTGCCGGCGCACTCCAAAGGTTAAACGGTTTACGTGGTCGTGTCTTGTTAGGAGTTTACCCACTCTCAATGCCACGCAAAGAACAAATACTTAATCGCCCATAGAATATACAGAAGTACGGGCGTGGCCACCACGAAGCCGATGATTAATCCAGTCATCGCCAGATTCCGCCTCTTGCTCGGCGGCTCTTTCATTTTTCTAATCATGAGAGGGAGTAGCGCCAGAGCTGAGAGACTGATGACGCCCAAGAAGAGAATCATAAATATGCGCTACTCTTACAATAACTGTCACGCACGAGAGACGCCTGACTACAAAGTAGACTCCCTGGCATCCTCACTCTTTCCCCGTAATAAGCGCCATCGCTTCAGCCCGCGTGCGCGGATCATTGCGGAAGCCGCCCAACACTGCTGATGTGATCGTCTTGGCACTGGCTTTTCGAACACCTCTAAGCGTCATGCAAGTATGCTCAGCCTCGATCACCACCATTACACCGATGGGTCTCAGACCTTCGTAGAGCGTATTCGCAATGTCGGTGGTTAAGCGCTCCTGCAACTGCAGTCGTCGGGAAAAGGTTTCGGCAAGCCGCGCAAGCTTCGAGATTCCCAGAATCCGCCCATCTTTGGGTATGTAGGCGATGTGACACTTACCGACGAAGGGTGCCAGATGATGTTCGCAGAGTGATGCGATGCTGATGTCTTTCACGATTACCATCTCGTCGTGCTTGTCTCCCGGCAGAGGCACGACATGCTGCTTGGGATCTTCGCGCATCCCCGCGGTTAACTCAGCGTACATCTCGGCCACCCGGCGCGGTGTCTCCCGCAAACCTGGCCGCGTCGGGTCTTCGCCGATGCCTTCGAGTATCAAGCTCACACCACGAGCAATCAACTCCAGATCCACCGGCGGCTGGCTATTGATACTTGAGTCTTGATCTATCTTATCTTCAGAAAACTTTGTGGCCATTTAGAACCTCTCGAATCCCGTTCTTTCGCCATCTCTCAGGCTCTAAAAGAACTAAGAACCGATCCACGAAATCACACGAACGGACACGGAAAGAGTCCTTGTTTCAAGTCTTTTCGTGTGATTTCGTGGATCGTCCTATTCTTCAAGAGCCCTTTTTCAGCAGCCCAAGCGTCGTGCAACGCTCAGCACAATTTCTATCTTCCATCCCTCGGAGGGGATGCGTTCTGTAACGCAAAGGCTAACCGTGCGGCACTTTCAACCACGCGCAGCGGAACGCTCGCCTTTCTCGCCGCTGCGCGACAGTGTTCGTATTCCGGCATCTCGTTTACCACGTGCCCATTCAACCGCGCTACTTTAACATCAATAGGTCCATACCGCGTTTCGACCCGCACAATTTCCCGTTCCAGGGCGCGTCGCTGCACCTCGTAACTGCGAACACCCAGCGTTGTCGTTTCCGCAAAGAGCATCTCAGTGAGACTCTCATTGTCCTCAGGGCGGCAAAGCACTGACAACAACACGCCGGGGCGATCCTTCTTCATCTGAATAGGAGTGAAATAGCAATCAAGTGCTCCCATCTCTAAGGCTCGCTCCATCACATGACCGAAAATCTGGGGCGACATGTCGTCAACACTCGTCTCGATCATCGATAACCTTTCAAAGGCTGTGGATTGAACCTCATCATCGCCGATCAGGACGCGCAAGGCGTTGGAAAACTTCCCGTATTGGCGGCTGCCTGCTCCGTAGCCTGTCTGCTGAAGCTCCATCTGCGGCAGCGGTCCATACTCGCTACAGACTGTCGTAATAATGGCGGCGCCGGTTGGAGTCACCAGTTCACCTTTGATGTCTGTAGAATAAACAGGCGCTCCCTTCAACAGCTCAACAACCGCAGGAGGCGGGACAGGAAAACGGCCATGGTCCATCTCAACCATGCCACTACCTACGTGTACCGGCGAGCAAACAAAACGCTCGATCCCTGCCAGATCAAAACAGATCGCCGCGCCTACCACATCGATAATTGCATCCAGCGCTCCGACTTCGTGAAAGTGCACCCTTTCGACAGGCTCGTTGTGCACCCGGCCTTCAGCCTCGGCCAGGCGTGAGAATACTTTTGCTGCGCGGTGTTTTATGCTGTCTGACAGTCGAGAATCGTAAATAATCTTCAGAATGTGGCTTAAGTGTCGATGAGCATGTTCGTCGGGAGTTTGAACCCGGGCATAAGTGGCGCTGATTCCCGAGCGGTTCACTGTCTGAAACTCAACTGAGTATCCCTGCACATTGAGGAGCGAGAGTTGCGTCAGGAGTGCTCTTGGATCGACGCCCGCGTCGATCATCGCGCCCAGGATCATGTCGCCGCTAGCGCCGGCGTAACAGTCGAAGTAGAGAGTTTTCATTCTGTGAATCGGTTTAGGCGCATGCAAGGTTGAGAGTACGGCTCAAGCCGCACTAAATTGCGGGTCAGGAAGGTGGACCCTGTCCCCGCTCTTACGACGGCAAGAATAATCGTTTAGACAACAGCTCAATTCTTCTCGCCTTACAGGGCAGCTTCTTCTCATAGCTCGCAAGTGGTCGAACTTTCAATCTCGCGGGCGTTGCTGTGTGGCTTTGAAGCTTGAAACGGGGACAGGGTCCACCTTCCTCACTAGAAACTCGCCTGAAGTTGTCGATTCATTACAGGCGAAAAAGTTTCTAAGTTGATATTTGCTCGCCGCCTCGGCGGGCTGCGCAGCTGACCTGCAAATTACCGCACGTCCTTTTCCGTTTCACACAACCTTCAACGCTCGCGGTTCTATATCTGACCCGAGTCGGGAGAGCAATGGCAATACTTCGCCTGCCCTTCCCATCAACAACTCGTCACAGAGATCCGAGAGCGGTGTTCTTTCCGGGTTCACCTCGCAAACTAAAGCCCCCGCGGCGTGTGCGATCTCCGGCAGACCGGCCGCAGGATACACAAGAGCAGACGTCCCTATTACGAAGCACAGTTCACAGTGCGAGGCTGCCGCCGTGGCTAGTTCAAAAGCCCCCGCCGGCAGTATCTCTCCAAACAACACAACATCAGGTCGCACCGGATCACCACAGTCGGGACATGCGTCGGCACGTGGCTGAGATGAAGGGATTTCAAATCGTGCGTGGCAACCCACACATCGCACCCGCCATATGCTGCCATGCAGTTCAATCACGTTGCGCGAACCTGCCTTCTGGTGCAAGCCATCGATGTTCTGGGTCACGAGAGTAAACTCGGAGAAGCGATTCTCCCAGGTAGCAATTTCGTTGTGCGCACGATTTGGATTCAGCGCTTGCAAGAGATCGCGGCGGTAATCAAACCATTCCCAGACAGCCGGCAAATCCCGCTCAACCATCCGCGCTGAAGAGATCACATCAAAAGGCATTCCCTTCCACACGGCAGTGTTGCCGCCGCCACGAAATGTGGGCACGCCTGACTCCGCCGAAACTCCTGCGCCCGTTAGCACCAGGACACGCCTGGCGTTCAAGAACCGACGGCGCAGTTTGTCAGAAATGGATGGCTTGGTCACAAGTTGCATGGATGATTCGATGGTAACAGAGCGCGGGCGAAAGGTGTCAAGCAAGTGGGCGGCGAAGCCACTGCTGCAGTTTGGTCAGAATGCTTTGATAGCACCTATCTGCAGAACGAAGGATGGGGCCGGGGCGATTCAACTAGCGCCGGAGGGGCGCGGCAGAGGGTAGCCACCACTCGCCGTACTCTAACTGCTACGTTATACTCTCCGCTTTTGCGAGACCTGATTTGAAGCCCTAATAGAACTAGTGACGCTCATCAATCTTCAGAACAGAATAAAGCAGCGACTCCAGGAGGCCGCGTTGGAGTTATTTGGCCTGTCGGTGGAACAAGTTAGCGCTGAGAGTCCCCCGAAGCCGGAGTTGGGCGATCTGGCTTTCCCCGTTTCCTTTGAACTTGCAAAGCTGATTAAACAAAGCACCGGCACTAAAATCGCGCCTAGGGCCATCGCTGAGCAGTTGAAGGAGAAGCTCGCTGCAGATGAGGAGATATCTCGGATCGAGGTAGCCGGCGCGGGCTACCTAAACATCTTCTTCGACCGAGCCCAACTGCTGCCGGTCTTCGCGAGGGGACCGGCGCCGGCAATTGACGTCGCGACCATCGAATCTATCGCTAGCCGACCTAAACAAATGGTCGAGCACACCAGCATCAATCCCAATAAAGCCGCGCATATTGGTCACGTGCGCAACGCAGTTCTCGGCGACACGTTCGTCCGGATTCTCAAGACTGCAGGCAATGCAGTGGAGGTTCAGAATTACATCGACAACACGGGCGTTCAGGTCGCGGATGTAGTCGTCGGTTTCACACACATCGAACAGATGACGCTCGATGAGATCAAGGACCTCGACCGTTCTCTGCCGGAAGATCGTCCGTTTGATTACTACTGCTGGGATCTCTACACGAAAGTGGGATTGTTTTATCGTGATGACGATCCGAACGGACAACCGAATCCGGAAAGGGTGAAACTACGGAGCGACATTCTTCATGCGCTCGAGGAAGGGAATAATCCCACGGCCCAACTCGCCGACTACGTTGCTATCAGAAACGTCCAATGCATCCTCGATACGATGGAACGTTTGGGCATTCGTTACGACTTGCTCGCGCGTGAGTCTGAGATTCTTCACCTGCAGTTTTGGGATAGGGCTTTCCAGCTTATGAAAGGCGCCGGCGTGATCCGGCTGGAAACCGAGGGTAAGAACAGAGGTTGCTGGGTAATGCCTTTTGAGTCACACACCGGGACGGACGAGCACGAAGCTGACAAGATTATCGTGCGTTCAAACGGAACGGTTACTTACACCGGCAAAGACATCGCCTACCAACTCTGGAAGTTGGGCCATCTGGGTCTAGATTTCAATTACAAACCTTTCCGGAAATATGCTGACGGACACGTGGCGTGGGTCACGACGACGGAGCCGCATTCGGAAATACTTCCCGAGGTGCCGCGTCCGAATTTCGGCGGCGGGGTTACGGTTTACAACGTTATTGACTCACGTCAGTCGTATCCGCAGGAGATCGTGGCCCACGGGGTGGCCGCCCTGGTGCCTGAGTCAGGGCGAAACGCTAGTGTGCATCTGGCTTATGAGATGGTAGCCTTATCCGCCAGCGCTTGCGCCGAGATGGGGATTGAGCTGAGCGACGAGGACCGCGCTAAGCCTTATATCGAGATGAGCGGACGCAAAGGTTTGGGCGTTAAGGCTGATGACCTAATCGACCGGCTCGAGGCCGATGCATTGCGTGAGGTCGAGACACGCCACCCGGACCTTGCCGCCGAGGAGAAAACGGCTACCGCTCACGAGATTGCCGTGGGCGCGTTGCGCTATTTTCTTTTGAAGTTCACGCGCAACTCCGTCATCGCCTTTGATTTCAAAGAGGCACTTTCATTTGAAGGCGAGACTGGTCCCTATTGCCAGTACGCAGCGGTGCGCGCAAATTCTATCTTTCGAAAACTTGACCGCGAGTCACATTTGGTTGCTGAGAAACTCATTCAGCGCGCAGAAGGCGATTCTGAGATTCGCAAGCAGGTGGCTGGGGCTCTCGATGGTGAGGCGGGCACAGAAATTTGGTCACTGGTAATGCTCGCGGAAAGGTTTGACGAGGTCGTCTCCCAGTGTGCGGCATCTGCCGAACCAGCCAATCTGGCAAAATACACTTTTAACCTGGCTCGGGCCTTCAATCTTTTCTATCATCGACATCGAATCATCGCCGAAGAAGACCTTACTAAAAAAGCGGTGTTGATAATTGCAGCCAATATCGCGCGGCGCCAGTTGACCTCGGCGCTAGGGGCATTAGGAATAAGTGTTCCCGAGAGGATGTAGAGACAGGAACGATCCACGAAATGGCGCGAACCATCACGAATTCCCGTGGGGTGTCATTTCGTGTGGTTTCGTGGATCGTATTGAAGGCTTCGTTTGGTTTGGTTGTGAGCCACTCTGCTGAAGACTATCGTCTGAACTGTACATTTGATAAAAGCTGAGAGTATAAGAGAAGACATGCTGATCGTTATGAAAGCGGACGCGACCGACCACCAGATTGAGGCCGTGTTGCGGGTAATCGAGGTGTTGGGTTACAAGCCACATCCCATGCCTGGAGCCACTCGCACGGCCATCGGCATTACCGGCAACCAGGGATCCGTTGATCCTTCTCACTTTGAAACGCTTCCCGGCGTCGCGGAAGCGATTCGCGTTAGCAAGCCCTATAAACTGATAACGTTGGATCTCCGCCCGGAGAAAACTATCGTCCGCGTAGGAGATGCATCCATCGGAGGAGACGAATTAGCAATCATTGCCGGCCCTTGCGCAATTGAGAGCCGAAATCAGGGCTTTGCTGTCGCCGAGGCCGTTCGACGAAGCGGCGCGAGATTTTTTCGTGGCGGGGCATATAAACCAAGAACGTCGCCTTATGCTTTCCAGGGACTGGGCGAGGAAGGGTTGAGAATTCTTGCGGAGATTCGCGAAGTTTACGGTCTAAAAATCGTAACCGAGGCTTTGGATGAAGCGGGCGTCGACCTTGTTGAGCGCTATGCCGACGTCATTCAGATCGGAGCACGCAGCATGCAAAACTTCACCCTGCTGCGACGCGTAGGGCGATCGTCTCTGCCTGTTTTACTGAAACGAGGACTCTCGGCAACCCTCGACGAATGGCTGCTGGCCGCCGAGTACATCATGGCTGAAGGTAACTATCAGGTTGTTCTTTGCGAACGTGGCATCCGCACCTTTGCCCAGCACACGCGCAATACTCTCGACCTGGCCGCCATACCCGCCGTGAGACGCATTTCTCACTTGCCAGTTATTGTCGACCCCTCACACGGTACCGGCAAGAATTTCATGGTTACACCGCTCGCCCGTGCCGGTGTGGCCGTTGGAGCTGACGGTCTGATTGTTGAAGTTCACGACCAGCCTGACCTTGCCCTCTCTGACGGTGCTCAAGCGCTGACCCTGGACCAATATCAACAGCTGGTAAGCGAAGTGCGGGCGATCCACGAGGTGATAGCACCCGCCGCGGTGACCTGATCTCTTTCTCTAACTAGCGAAAAATACGATTTGACTGACCGTGGCTGCGCTCCGGCCCAACAACTTTAGGTAGCCGGTATTGGCTCGCCAAACCTGATTCGATGTCCATCCGGAGTGCGGATGCTGAACTCCCTTAGGCCCCATGGCTCATTTTTAGGTTCTGAGATCACCTGCGCACCGCGCGCGGAAAGCTCCTGGTGAAGCTGATCCAATCCCTCGACCGTTAGGTACACAAAGTACGAATGGTCTCCCAACTCGCTGGCCGGCCTTTCGTCAGGACACTCGCCGAGCATCAACTTGAAGGTGTCTCTCGACAGAAAGCTCCAGCCATCGGAACCATCGCCGAAGTCACGCCGAAATCCCAGCACATCAATGAAGAACTGCGTGGCATCCTTCAAATTGCGAACGGCAAGAACACAACGCGAATCGACCAGGCGGTGCATGTACTACCTCCATTCCCAAATTAAGGCCTCCAGCTATCCAGCAAGAACGGTGGCCAGGTCCTTTGAAAAGGCCGAACGCGGCATGACTCGATCGTAACCCGCCTTTGTAGCTTCGTGTATCAAATCAGTCTGCACGTGCGAGAAAAATCCCAGCAGCATAATTGCTTGTAGTTCCGGGTCAGATTTTAACGCTGCTGCCAAGGCTATGGGATCGATTTTTAGCGAATGCAGGTCAACGATGATCAGGCTGGTTTTATTTTCTCGGGCGCTCGCAAGCAAAGCGTCGGAGTTGCGCGCGAAGCGAACATCGACGCCCAGATGCTCCGCTGTGGCACGGATCTTCGATATGAAGAAGATGTCGTCAACGGCTGCTATGACAGTGCGACTCATAAGTTTAATATAGTCGGCGATGGACACCATTGAGAAGACTGCAATTCCCTCTTTCCTTGATTCAGCTGAAATCGAATTTGGCGCAACCGTTCCGCGGAAGAAAGGCGCGGTTACACCGACACGACTGGTAATAGCTTCCTACAACATTCGGTACGCAGTGGGCCAGTTCCTGATTTCCACTGGTCTTCTGCGTAAGGCGGGCTTTAACCTGCCAGGCAATCGTTCCCAAGCAGTGGGCGACAACATTCGTCTCGCCGCACGAGCCTTCTCGGAAGGATTAAGATTGCCACCGGTCGACATTCTAGCACTGCAGGAAGCGGATAAAGGGACGGCGCGAACCGGGGGCCATCATGTGGCGCGCGAACTTGCCGATCAACTGCAGATGTCGTGGGTGCACGCACCCGCCGGAATTCCTCGGGGCATAGAACCGAAGGACCGTCAGTGGTGGCTCGACTTCGAAGAACAGATTGGGCTTCAGGATTCGGGTGACACCGGGGTAGCAATGCTTACCAATTTTCCCATGGATGAGGTGACGCGTATTGATCTTCCCTGGACCGAGTGTCCCTGGCGTCCCCGACTTTCCATCGGAGCCTCGATAAAAGTGGGTTCCGAGACTATTCGCATATTCAATTCACATGTCGATCCGCATGCAGCCGCAGATGGGCAACTAAAGCAACTCGAAGTGGTCCTCGATCACGCCGACAAGTTCGCGGGACCAACCGTGGTGCTCGGCGACTTCAATACCTTGTCACGAGGAAAATCTATCAAGACTCGGTGTCTGATTGAGTCTCGCGGGTACAGGACGCCGTTTCCTACGGGAACCCCGACCTGGCGCGGGGCGGGTCTGCGTTTGCACGCAGACTGGATCTTCGTACGTAACCTGGATATCACTCGTTGGGGTGTGGCGCGCCCGCTAAATGTCTCGGACCACTGGCCCATTTGGGTGGAAATCTCGTTATTGCCGATTTCCGACTGCCAATTGCCAATTTCTTTTTCTCAGTCTTGAGTCTTAATTCACAGCATTGATGATGGAAAACACCAGCGTCACGATCGTAGGAATCTTGCCAGCTAGCCCTTCTTCTAATCGGCAATTGGCAATTGGCAATGACCCACATCTCCAGCCGTGACAATCCCCTGCTCCGTCAGGCGCGTTCCGTGCGCAACGGGAAGATAGCCGACTTGATCTTTGTCGAAGGGTTAAGGCTGGCGGAGGAAGCGCTGCACTCCGGACTAGAAATCGAAGCCGTCATCTATTCCGATGAGATTGCTGAAAAAGAAAGGGCCGACCGTTTCCTTGAGGCAGTCGCTTTAGTTTGTAATCGAATGGCCCCGGTCAGTGAGAAACTGTTGGCCACTGTCTCATACACCAAAACTCCCCAGGGCATCGTTTTACTTGCGAAGCGACCGAAATCCGGAAAAGTTAAATTGGAAATGTCGAAAGGGCTTCCCCCCTTGTTAGTAATCCTGCACGGCATCAACAATCCAGTAAACGTTGGGGCGATCATGCGAAGCGCGGAGGCCGCAGGTGCAACCGGAGTAATCACCACTGCAAACACAGCTGACCCGTTCTCCCCTAAATCGTTGCGTGGCGCCATGGGCTCCTCTTTCAGAATGCCGATTTGGACAGGTGCAGGATACGACGATGCTCTCAGCTGGTCTGCCGGGCACAACATCAAGACCGTTTGCGCGGACGTGAAAGCCGGCACCCTCTACACTGATATAGATTGGACAATAGCCAGGGCTCTCATTGTAGGTCCCGAATCAACTGGACTCAGCCTCGAAGAGGTGGCCGCTGCTGATGAAGCTGTCAGGATAGAAATGCACGGTGAGGTTGAAAGCCTGAATGTCGGAGTCGCCGCCGGAATTTTGCTTTATGAGGCGGCCCGGCAA
>JBGTLM010000220.1:0-2965 GCA_041744135.1 Pyrinomonadaceae bacterium | reverse complement strand
AGGCGTGCGCGAAAGCAATTGCACAGTGCCTCCGAGCGAGTCAGAACCGTACTGAGCGCTGTTCGTTCCGCGCAGAATCTCGACTGTGCGCAGCGAACTGGGTTCGTTCAAATTGAAGAAAGTATTGATGCCGCCGCGCTGCGTGGACTGCGTCGTGCGCACTCCATCTAAATATACGCCAACCTCGGTCAGTCCTCGCACTACCACCGAGCCGACCGTTGGGCTGGTGCGTTGCAGTGAGACACCTACCTCTTCGTCCGCCACCTGCGCAAGCACACCAGTCGCTCGCTGCAAAATTGCGTCATCGCCAATAACATTGACCTGCTGCGATACCCGGTCGATGTCCTGCGCCTGGCCGGTTTCCGCAGTCACAGTTACCTGATCCACAATCGAGGCCACGTCCATCAGGATCTTGATCTCGGCAGTCGTGCCCGCACTTACCTGGACCGATGAATTGTGTTTACCGAAGCCGATCTGGGTCACTCTGATCTCGTAGGAACCGGGCCTTACATCTTCGAAGGTGAAAATTCCCTCTGCATCAGTCGTGGCGGTGGCCAGAACTGCCTGGTGCTGATGAACGAGGGAGACTTCGGCGCCGCTCACTGTCGCCTGCTTTTGATCTTTGACCACCCCGACAATCTTGCCCGGTGGGTTTTGATGAGCCAGGAGGACTGCAGGCATCAGCACAAAAACGGCAGCACACAGTACGCCGGTGGTGCTCAATCTTCGCACCATTGATCTCCCCAAAGCTACAGTCATTTGTTTCATTTTGTAATACGACTAACGTGCGGGCTCTCCCAGCTCCAGAACCGAAAACCCCATCCTCGCTCAGAACAGTGAGTAATAACTGGGTTCCGCATGAGGCAATTGAAGAACTCTAAACAGAAACTGGGCGGAGAGACTAACCTTTACCCCCAGCTACTACTAGCCTTCGTTGACGTTGGAGAACGCTCCGGTGATGAAGATCAGCTCAGCAGATAGACGGCGTGCTCAATTACTGTATGCGTGAGGACGAGGACATGAGACTCGATCGATACTGCGGCTAGCAGTACGACGAGGATGGCAATCGGAACCCATAGGGGTAGTTTGGCGGTTAGTGCGGCGGGAGGGTTTGAACTCCTGCTGCCAGCGAGCTTGACCAAATTCCGGACGCGAGCTTTAAATCCCGTCAAGTCCCCACCACCAACAAAGTACGCTCCTGCCGGAAGCGTGGGTCTGGAACCGACAGGGACTAAGCGCGCGATTTTTACCAGCGCGGAAGCCAGGTCAAGCCCAACCATTCGATCGCTTCTCGCTGCAAATTCATCGGCCGCAGCTTCCGAGGCTTCCTTCCAGGCGCTATCCAACCTCCGACCGCAAGGAATAATTAACAGCATGTCGCGACAAGCCCGTAATAGCCCTCGTTTAAGATTGTCTCGTGCGACAACGTGCCCGACCTCATGCGCAAGCGTCGCGGACAGTTCGTCGTCTGTAAGAGATTGGAGAATTTGGTTAGCAATAAACAGCCGTGGTCGAAAAGTACCAACAATGGCCACGACTGGAAATTGATGTTCTATCCGGAAGGCCGGAATTGTGATGCGGGGCAGAGAGACCGCTTCTGCATTGCGCAGCCAGTCAGCCGTGAGGCGGGCGGTTGCGCGCCAGATAACGATCCCGCGAACGACTGCAAGTACAACTCCCAGAGCGGACAAGAAGGCGACAATACCCAGATTCAGAGTAATCTCCTCGTGATTAGTGCGTGGCTCATGGGTGAGATAGGCTGGCGCGAAGAGCAAGGCAACAACGGTTATTCCTCCAACCACGGGTAGCGTGCGAAGGAGGCAAAGTACGCTCGCCTGGCTGGCCGCGGACCACGTGCGAGCGCGTGGTTCCAGAGCCTTCCACAACAAGGATGCAAGAAACGACGCAATGCTGTTTAGAAGCAACATCACGGCAAGCACGACGCAGATTCCGAGAAGGAAGAACATTCTCTTAACCCCTCTGCTCCAGATCTCGTCGCTTTTGTTTAATTAAACGTTCAAGCTCATTTAGCAACTCGCGATCATGGTCGCTGATTGTATCCACTATGCAAGCTAGAATTGGTTCGGTGCCTGCCGAGTTCTGGCCCAGCAAGCCATCAATAACATCCTCCGCTATGCGCTGCTCAAACTCCTCACTCGTGACCATCGCCGAGTAGAGAAAAGCCCGGCCATCCTTGCGACGACTAAGGAGGCCCTTTTTGTAAAGCCGGTCCAATGTAGTCATCAAAGTTGTGTAGGCGATCCGCTTTTCAAAGGAGACGAACATGTCGCGCACGCTCGTTTCTCCTCGGCGCCAGATTTCTTCGATGGTCTGGCGTTCCAGATGCCCTAGCGCGGTTGAGGCCACGTCACTAGGCCGGCGGAATCCGCGTAGTAAGAATCGAGGGGGTTTCATTGCTCGGAATTGTTGAGCACTGACGCCTTCTCTGTCAATGCGAGGTCGCTCGGCTGAGGTCACTGCCGGGGTAGTGATTTCAGGTGGCAGTGAGCGGGAATACGATGCCCCAAAAGGACGGCTGAAGCCACCCTTCCCGACCTCAAATTATCCCCGCCCTTTTGGGGTTTCATACAGCCTCTACCATTCCTCAGTTTTTTAATTGGCTCGCGCCAATTGTTCCTCCAACCGCACCAGTACCGTCGCCGGGCCTCAGCCCGTTTCGCGCCCGGACAAAATCGGGGTACTATTTAAAGTTTGCGAAGGACCCGAGAATCCTCTCCGTGGTATGCGACGAATTGAATATGCCTGACGAAGCCATTGAAGTCCGCGGGGCCAGGGTTAACAACCTCAAGAATATCTCCTTCATCATCCCGATCAACCAGATGACGGTAGTCACCGGCGTTAGTGGTTCCGGAAAGTCGTCCCTGGCTTTCGACACCGTTTATGCCGAAGGTCAACGCAGATACGTTGAATCACTGTCGGCCTACGCTCGTCAGTTTCTCGAGCG